>JAEZIJ010000186.1 GCA_023436715.1 Acidobacteriota bacterium | reverse complement strand
GGTGGTGGGTGGGCGGGGTGTGGCTTGTGGGCTGTGGGTTGTGTGGGGCGGGGTGTTCGGCAGTGGGATTCGGTTCGTTTTGCAAATTTTGTTTTTCGGTTTCGCGGAGGCGGTTGAGGGTTTCGAGGGAGCGGTGGATGATTCGCTCGAAGCGGGCCTCGTAGCGGCTGAGGAGGGCGAGGGAGCGGGAGTCGTCGGCGAGGGATTTGAAGGCCATGGCGGTGCGTACCTCGTCGTCGATGTGAGTGAAATCCCGTTCGATCTGGTCGCGCTGCCTGGCGATTTCGACGTCGAGGATTGAGGCTTCCATGGACCAGACGCGCTCGAGGCGCCAGGAGGCGGCGACGATTTGATCGACGAGTCCGGCTTCGACCTGGTTGCGCGGGGCGAGATCGGCGAAGTAGCGGGCGCGGAATTTCTCGAAGCGGTCTTCGGATTCAGTACCGAGGACGACGGTCTTGGAATTGAGGCCGTGGGTGAGGGCATTGAGGGCGGATTTGGCTTTTCCTTCGGCGGTTTTGGGCCCGCGGGATTTGGCTCCGTTGGCACGGGCGGATTGAGTTTTGCGTTCTGAAGACATAAGTACTCCCGGGCAAAGGATACGGCGGGATTGCGGGGCCGCGAGGGGCGTGGCGAGCTAAGCAGCGGGAAAGCGGGGTGAAATTTCTCCGGGAAGGAGGGGACTGTATGTGGACGCTGCCGCGGGGCGGGGTATAACGCTCCGACAAAGGCAGCGCCCACATAGAAAGCCGAAGGACGACAGGCTAACTTTGCTGTCCGGGGTCGGTCGGAGATCGCGAGGGTGCATGTGGGGATCTATTTTCGCCCCTTCGGTCGAGTTCCGCCCAGAACAGGCTCGGGTACGCCGGTACCGGCAGGACCGGGCCGCCAATGGACCTAGCTTCGCGCCAACCCGCGAAAGACCTCGGTGCGATGCCACGCGAGAAACTCGCGCTTAGGCTGGGCCAGCTTCAGGCTTGGCATCGGCAGTCGCGAGCCATGCAGCACGAAAAAGAGGTCGTCCAGCCTGCCGCTGCCGTGTAGCCGTGAAGATACGAGGATGTTCAGTTCGTCCGAAACCGTAATGGCCCCACGATCAAATGCCTGATGATGAATGCTGCAGCACGCCAAGCCGTTTTCGGTCGTGTCGGGCCCACCGAACTGACACCACCTGATGTGGGCGGCCTCCAATCCGATATCGGCGTTGTCGAGCTGCACCGCGTACCCGCAGAAGGCGCACCGGTGTCCCCACGCTGCGACCACGGAGCGCCGGAAGTCTGAATCGCGCCGACTGCTACGAGTGGTTGCTTCCAACTCCAGGCCGACCGCGTTCGCAATGCTCAGGTGCAGCGACTCAGTGAAGTGTGCGGCCAGAATCTCGCGCGCGACCTCGAGCACTGCTTCCGGACGCCGTTTCAGTTCTTCGAAAATTGGCTTCGTAAAGCCGCCTCCGATGCGCCATTTCCGAAGCTCGCTTCTCAGCGGATTCTTGCTGCCCGTGCGCCGTGTCAGCGGGATCTGCTCGTCAATTTCCCAGATACCGTCATTCTGAAGGTGATAGAACGGCAGTTCGGGGTGTTGTGACTTTCGAGGGGGCCCAAACTCCTCGAGCAATTGTTCCAATGGCTCCTCAACCTGATCACGCTCTCGCCGCGCTGCCAAACGTTAAGGTTACGGAATTGCTCTAATAAGGCGTCCGTCTTTGTCAACGGTGAACACAGGATATCAAAGGTTCACGACCGGGGGGCTGCTGGGGTGCAATAACGGCAGCTTACCGGGGCGCTACTGGGAGGCGGCGCTTAGTACCGAAGTGACGCACACCAGAGATGCCGGGAAGCACGACCCAGGCGGTCGTGGCCGTGCCCGGCGACTCGCGCAACAGGAGCAGCGCCGAGAAGCCAGAGATGACTCCGTGTTCCTGGAAGGTGGCTCAGGGGACAGATGGGCGTTTGTCATTCCTTATCGTGGAGCTTCAGCACAAGTGGGTGGGCACGTGAGCCTTGCTCGATGGCGACGAGGCGTAAAGGGCTGTACGACGTGATACCATGGCGAATTAACGAGAGCGACAGCCTAAATGTGCAGAACCTTATGGGCCAGGCTAGTTCAGACCCGCGACTATTGCTCCCGACCGTGATGCTCATTGTGCTCGCGCGTAATGTTCGCTGCGCCGCGCCAGATTCCCGCGCGCCCTTGCCCGCTGCGCGGCCTTCTGCAGTTTGGAAGGCGCACGGGCGGCTCCGACGGGATGCCCCGAAAACGGGTACCCTATTCAGGCTGGACGCGACTTGGGCTGGGTTGGTCAAGAAGCAACCGATGAGGACGGTTACGCAAGAAACTTGACACCGCCTTTGGATCGTAACGGTAGAACCATGAACCTAAACGTTTGGGGGATGAATGTCTACCTCTGAAGCCCGACCCTACGCCTTCCCCACGCGTAAGGCGGGTCCGCATGCACTCCTTTTCGCTTTATAGCTTGCGGCCCGATGTAAGCGTGGCGTTCGACGGTGGGGTGCTTTGCCTTGCTGGCGCCAATGGCATCGGCAAGTCAACTTTTCTCGCAACTGTGAATTACGGACTCACTGGAGCCGTGCCGCATCCCCGTCGACGGCTCCTGTCGACGCAAGCGTACTTCAAGGAGGCGACTGACTACGCGGGCGACTTCTTCAACGGTCGTGTCGCAGAGAGCGACCGCGATGACGCGGCAGTGACGATCGAATTCGAGATCGGTCGAAAGTCCTTCCAGGTGACGCGGGGCCTCTTCGACACCAACGATGTCCGCGCTCTCAAAGTGGACGGCCACAATGTCCCGGACGGGACTGCTGTCACTCCCCTCCAGCGCGCCGACCTGTACCGTGATCATGTTACACGGGCGACGGGTCTAGCGTCCTTCGAGCAGTTCGTTTTCCTACAGCATTTCGTTTTTACGTTTGACGAGGCCCGCCACCTTTTGTTCTGGGATGAGGCGGCAACTTCGCAATCACTATTCCTGTGTTTCGGCGGCGACCCGCAAGACGCAGCGCGCGCTGACATGCTGAATCGGGAGGCCGAAAAGGCCGGCTCACGTGGACGAAACGCGCAGTTCCAAGTCAACAACACTCGCAAGCGGATCGATTTCATCCAGCAGTCTCTCGCCACAGCTGTCCCAGAGCACATCGGTGACCTTGATAGTAAGTATCAAACCCTGCTAGACGAGGCGACGCGCGCCATGGAGGGTGCAGAACGCCTCGAAGCTCAGATGTCAGAAGTCGAAGTGCGAGCGGCGCAGCACAGCGCCGCTGTTGCGAGCCTGCGTGCTGCGTACTCAGACGTCTTCAACCGCTTTCTGCACGGCAGTTCCAAACCGCGAACGCATCCCCTCGCCGCGCGCGCGCTCGAAGGCGTATGCGGAATTTGCGACACCTCGGGACCGGCGGTTACCGAAGCCATACGGGGCCGCCTCGAAGCCAACTGTTGCCCGTTATGTGGTTCGCCTGTTAAAGGGACGGCCGGCGGGGATGGTAGCTTGAAGAACGAGCTTGCCGCGATCGACGCCCACTTGGCGGTCGCACGCGCCGCGTTCGACGACGCGACTGCGGCGCAGGACCGACTGCGTGGGGAGGTGCGCGAGGCTAAGGCCAGCGCGATTCATGCGCGCGAAGCCCTAAACCGGTTCGAATCCGAGCATCAAAAGGCCGCTGATTTCCTGAAAGCACAGCAGGCTGCTCGATCTGGTCCGGTCGCACAGAGCCTAGATGGCTTACGAAGAGCAATGGCGGAGTTTACCTCTGCACGCGATTTGGAGTATGGCGAGCGTGATCGGCTGCGTGCCGAACTCAAGGTGCTCCAGCGCGAACTTGAGCTGCGCTACGCGCACGCCGAACAGACCTTCGTCCCCCGATTTCGCCAATTAGCCGGGCTGTTTCTCGGTATCGACCTAGACGTCTCACTTCTACTCACCATGCCGGCGGGCGTGAAGCTGATTTTGGAACTGCGCGGCAACTCGCGACACAACCAAGACCAACTGTCGGAGAGCCAGCGCTTCTTCGTTGATATCGCGCTTCGGATGGCCCTCGCGCAACAGATGTCGACGGCTGGCGGGCCTGCGACCTTATTTGTCGACACACCGGAGGGGTCGCTCGACATTGCCTATGAGGACCGCGCGGGCGAGATGTTCGCCCGTTTTGCACAGAGCGGTCACGACATGGTGATGACCGCGAACATCAACAGCTCGAAGCTCTTGACGACGCTCGCAAGCCGCTGCGGCTCCAGGCACATGGCGCTCAATCCGATGACGGGCTGGACCGAGCTCTCAGACGTTCAGCAGAGGGCAACCCAGCTGTTTGAAACCGCCTACAACGACATCACCGCGGCCCTCGAGGAAGGCCCGTCCGCCGGAGCGTAGGAATGCACAATCCAGACGCGTTCTTCGACACGCTCGCCGTCATAGGTGAACTGGACCTGCCTCTCGGTGGCGTCAGTCGCCTTGAGGTCCAACGCTCGGCGTACCTTGCATGTCTACTCGCGCTATACGATGGCCGCCCGCTGTCCGATTGGGGCCACAGGTTCGCCTGCACTGAGTTCGGTACACCCTTCAGCGCCGGCGTGAATGACGCACTGGACACGCTCGCTGATGCTGGTCACCTGATCGAGCGCAACGGCCGGCTCAGCCTCAGCGGATCAGGCCGGCTGTTGCTCCAAACGCTGTTTGGAATGGCTAGTATGATGGAGCGGCGACGCTTCTTGACCGCGGCGTGTGGAAGTGCGCTCATCGTGCCGCCGGCAACGTTCACACAAAGCCTAGACAATGAGCCGACGCTACGGCGCGCGTTGCAGCGCGAGAAGGGTGGCGGCCTTCTAGATGGACCAGCGCTCACGCTGCTTTACGAGCAGTTCGAGGCGTTGGCGCAGGTGGTCGAACGGCGCGGCGACGACCTGCTGACGCCCTCTGTCGTCTGGTTGAGCTACATGGCGGATCAGCCAGTCACCCGACAGGACCACGGGGTGGACAGATGATGCTCAACTTGGCAAAGATGCAGGCGATTGCGCACGATTCACATGCCGTCGCGGCCGCGAAATGTTTTGGGCCGGCGGGCACCCGGACGCTGCAAGCACTGATCGAGATGATCACGCGCCTGTACAGAAACATTGATCCCGCACAGCGCAAACAGCCCCTGTTGCTCTTTATGCGTCCGCCCCAAGTCAATCCGTTCGCGCCTCCCCCGGAGACAGCGGCGCCGCTGCACGAAGTCACTGACCCGGACCGCGTCTGGCACGAACTCAATTCGGCTTGTGTCGTCGAGGTCACCGATGCTGGTCGGCTCAAGGTCTTCGAACCCGGCACCTTTGATGCGGCAGACTTATCGGCCGAAGCCATTGTCTATATCTACAAGGACGGAGTCGAATGCTTCCTGATTAACCGGGTCAAGTACACGATCATAAATCCAGCGCCGACGCATGCGAGCATCTTTGCGAGACCTACCTTCTCGTCACTAGCGCAATCGTTAGAGGATTATCGGACCCGCGTGGCGCGCAACACGAGTTGCTTTATCCTGGAAGATGCGTGGAGCGACTGCAAGCGGCTGTTCCTTCGCGCAAAGCCGGAAAAGACTATGCGCCGATCGCTCCACCAGTATCTGAGGACAGTATTTCCAGATGCTGAGGTGCGGCCGGAGTCAGTGGTGGACGAAAGCCATCCGGTCGACATCAAGATTACTTGGTCGGACACGAACCGACGCGCGCTCATCGAAATCAAGTGGCTCGGCCAGTCGCGAGACGAAAATGGCCGGTTCACAACCGCCTATACCGCCTCTCGCGCGCGGGAGGGGGCCAAGCAGCTCGCCGACTACCTTGACGGAGACCGCACCGCCGGGCCCGGCCTCCGCACGCGAGGTTACCTTGTCGTATTTGATGCGCGGCGCCGCGCACTCACGGAAAACATCAGTTCGGTTGGTGCGGACGACGGCTTGTACTATCGCGATGCGGAAATCGATTACCAACCGGCATACCACGAATTGCGCGAGGATTTCGAGCTACCCGTTCGCATGTTCGCTGAACCGGTACTGAACTGATGGACATCGAAGCTCTGCCGAGCGTGAGCGCCATGGACGCGGAGCATCTTCCGCGGCATCGCTGGTACTTCTTCAAGGAAGCTTTCTCTCCGGCTATCGTCAATCACGCAATTCAAGATGCTGATCTTCAGCCTGGTTCGCTTGTTTTCGATCCGTTCTCAGGCAGCGGCACAACGCCACTGGCAGCTGCGCTTGCTGGTATGCGAGGAGCGGGCACTGAGGTCAACCCATTCTTACGTTTCGTGGCCGAGACAAAGATAAAGGTCACCACGCTAAAAAGGTTTGACTCTGCCCTCAAGCTCGCAATCCATGGAGCGATGGCTGGTGCCGAGAGTCCGCTGACGGATTTCTCGACCTTCTCGGAGCACGCCCCAAAAGCGAAGAAACGTGGCAAATGGCTGTTTAATTCCGAAGTCCTGAGAGCGTTTGAGGGCGGCCAGCGTCGGATTTCCCAGACGACAGGGCACGAATTCGTCCTAGTCCGCCTTTGCCTCATCGGCGCAGCCCTAGACGCCGCGAACGCGTCTAAGGACGGAAAGTGTCTGCGCTACAAGAAGGGTTGGTCTGACCTTCGTCTTGGCCGCAGGGATTTCATCGAGGCCCTTCACTCGCGCGCTGACGCGATGCGGGAGGACCTTGAGCAGACCGCCGGTGCGCCGATCGATGCACAGGTCACGTTGGGTGACTCTCGCACCATGCGAGCGCCCAGCGAGTTCGATCTGTGTGTCACCTCGCCACCATACCTGAACTCATTTGACTACACTGACATCTACCGCCCTGAGCTTTTCCTCGGTGGATTCGTGAAGCGGAACTTGTCAACGACTTTGAGACACCTGCCCGCATAAATTAGTGTTGCTCCTCTTCGCTCGCTGCCCGTGCGGGCGGCGGGTTGATCCAGACAGCAGTGGGTCGGGCCGGAGGCTTGGGATGCGCCCGGACGAAGCGTTCGGGATTGCGTTCGAAAGCCTGGCTGAGGACCAGTTCACGTTGGCCGATGACTGCG
>JAEZIJ010000101.1 GCA_023436715.1 Acidobacteriota bacterium | reverse complement strand
TGGTGGGGGCCTAACGTGCCCGGGCCACCAGGTTGCGCGGAAGGGGGCCGGGCTTGCCGGGCCCCTACAGCACTCCGGCCGCTATTGGAGGCGCTTTCTCGCGCCGGTGAGGGCGATGCGCCTGCCGACCGATTCCGAGCAGGTCAGTTCGCCCTTGAGCGTGTCGCCCTGGGCCTGAAGCTGGATTACCTCGCAGCCGAACTGCTGCCGGGCCTGTTGCACCTGCTTCATGTAGTTCGGGTCGCTCATCTTGGCCACATCCGCCATCATCTCCTGCTGCATTTTCTCGATCTGGGCCATGATCTGATTCCGCTGCGCGTCTGTCAAATTCGGGTCCGTCATCCTCTTCATCAACTCCGCAGCTTTCTGCTGGGCGGATTGGGCGCCGCCTGACTGCTGCTCAACGTTGAAGCGGTAGTTGGTCGAGTCGTATAGCGAGAAGGATAGCTCGGCGCTTCGCTTCTCGAACGGAGCGGTCTCCCCTTTGCGGAAGAATTGCACTTCGTAGGGGTCTCTGGCCGAGCCTTCGCCGCCGCAAGCCTTGGCGCCCGCCGAACGGGCCACGACCCGCCAGCCGTTGGCGGCATCCATGGTCCACTCATACCTTCCGCCGATGATTGCGGCGCGCTCGGCCTGGGCGGTCAGACAGGTGGCTGCCGTGATCACCCGCACCGAGGCGGTTTCCGGACCCGTGCCGGGCGCCGCTTTGAGCGTGGCGCGGTATTCAGTCGGGGTGATGGTCTCCTTGACGACCTCGATGTTATCGTTCTCGAAAAGGACCTTGGTTTCCGGCGGAAACTTCCCTTTGATGACTACTTCGCCGGTTGCTCCCGACAAGATGCAGGCCGGAGTCACCATGTGTATCTGCGGAGTGGGGTACTTCGCTTTGGCTGCCGCCCTGGTGAGGCCCAGCTTCTGCAACTGCTCCTGGCACCCAGTGTAGATGGCTTGCCGCTTGTCCTGAAACCGGAACTTTGCGGCCCGCGTGATGCCGATGGCCAGCAGTACGAGGACTCCGGCAAAGACTATCCGTTTTGCAAACATAGACGATGACCTCTCCTTAGGTCTGTTCCACAACTCAATAAGAGCCAAAACAACGCCCACTCCGCCGGGCGGTGGAATGGGAAATCGAAACATGCGATGGCGAGCAGCGCGGCCAAACCGGCCCATGCGCCCGGCGGCCGATGCTTCGGCGCCGCTGTGATCAGCCAGCCGCAAAGGACCAGGAATGCGGCGAGACCGACGGGGCCGTAATCGACGGCCATTTCAACGTAATCATTGTGTGCGTGGTCAACCGGGCCGGCGAACCGGGCGTCGCGCTCACGGTTGACGGGATCGCTCAGCCAGGCCGCCTGCCATTTGGCGAACTGCAATTCGAACGCACCGGGGCCGAAGCCGATGAGCGGCATCTCCGTGACATGTGCAGCGGCCACGCGCGCGAGGTAGAAGCGTCCCTGGAGCGTGACGCCGAGAGGCCGCGCGGGAGCGAGCCACAGCAAGACCGCGGCGGCCGGGATTCCGGCCAGCCACCACCGGCGCGGCCTCACTCCGCGCCACACGAGGACGCCTGCCGCAACCGGGAGTGCGAACAGCGAGATGCGCGAGCCGGTTGCGAGTATGGCGGCAACCTGCAACGCAAGCCCGGCCGCGAGCCAGGTTCTGCTCTTCACCCCCGCGTAGAGCGGCAGCGTGGTGCAGAGGAATGCGGCCACGAAATCCGGATTCCCGAGTGTTCCATAAACGCGCATGCGGGCATTTGGGAAGACCTCGGGGCTCCAGCCGGGCAGGCGCAGCGGATCGAGCCGGCAATACTGAAGTAGCGCGATGACGGACTGAATCGCGGAGCCGTAGAGCAAGGCGCGTCCGAGGCGATCGGCCGGGAGCGGGCTCCAGAACAGCGGGATTGGCAGGGCGGCGAGCAGCAGCGCCTCGTACGACACGTAGGGCGCGGCTACGGCTGAGGCAGCGAGCGCAGCCAGCCACGCCAGCCAGGGCCAGCCGGGAGCGCCAAGCGCTTTTCCATGCCGCAGCCAGTACACGGCGACCAGAAGGTCCACCGCCGCGAGCAGCCACAGCTTGGGCGTGGAAAACGGCTGCTCCAGATTGGGCCAGCACACGAGGGGCAGAAGAATGAGCGCCACCTCGAGCAGCCGCCGAACGAGCATCGCTACAGTGTACTCGGAATCAGCGGGGACGGGACAGTTGAGTCACGGGAATACTTACACGATAGAGAGGCTTGCCCTCCGGGCCGATCAGATCGAACGTGCCGCCTATGCTCGGGGGACCGTCCTGACCGCCGAGGAAATCCACCGAGCGCGCGGCGACGGACCCGCTCTCCAGCCGATTGCTGCGCGCCCACTGCCAGGTGCCCGATTCGAGCGTTGCGGGAGAGCCGATGCGGAAACGCATGTCCATCGTGAGCGTGGAAGAGGTGTCGGTGAACATGGCTTGCGCCGCGAGCCTGTCGCCGTCGCGCGCGCCCCGAAGCGCTCCCATCTTGTATGCGGCCAGCGTGTGGCCGTCCGCCAGATCCTGAATGGAGGGGCTCTCCGGCCCGCCGCAGCCGGCCAGTACAATCAGTACACATACAATCGCCGCGAACGCTTTCATCGGAGCCGATTATAGCGTTGCTGTCGTTAAACCCGCGAGGCCGCGGTCTTAGAG
The DNA here is from genome assembly GCA_023436715.1 of Acidobacteriota bacterium. Taxonomy (GTDB): domain Bacteria; phylum Acidobacteriota; class Terriglobia; order Bryobacterales; family Bryobacteraceae; genus Fen-330. Next base: position 2,019 of record JAEZIJ010000101.1, on the reverse strand, counting down.
GAGCGGGAGACATAATCGCATGAGCGCAAGGAACTTCCTCATAGTTTTGTTGATTTCGATTAGCAGCGCCTGGGCGGCGCCGAAGCTGCGGCTTTCGGGAACCGCGATAGGGCCGTACTCGATTGTGGCCGGGGCGAACGGCTCGGTTCAGAGCGTCGAGGCCTGGAACGCGGGCGACGGCGAGCTATCGCTGTCGGTGGTGTCATCGGCGGGGTGGGCTGTGCCGGAGGTCGGTGCTCCGCGGAACTGTGCGGCCGGCGGCGCCGGCACTTGCCAGCCCATTCAGGTGGCCTTCCGGACATCCGGGCTGGCTGCGGGAACCCACACAGCGACGGTCACGGTGAAGGACCCCGCGGCGGTGGATGCGCCGCAGACGATCACGGTCATTGTGCAGATGGGCGGGAATGTCCCTCGTCAGGTCGAAATGTATGCGCCTCCAGACGGCTCGGCTTCTTACCGGATGACGACGAATCAGCCGGTCCGGTGGTCCACCGCTACGCGGAACGGCGGGCAATGGCTCGCACTCGCGACGGAAGGGAACGGCAGCTTCCGGTTCGGGTTCACTCACATCGTGACTGCGACGGCAAAGGCGATGGGCGCGGGCGATTATCCCGGTTCGGTGACCATTTCGAACTCGGAGTTCGCACCGGACAACAAGACTGTCGACGTTCTGCTGCACGTCACCAACCAGCCCATCGCCGAGGCTTCCGCATCGAGCATCTCGTTCCGGATCGCGCAGGGCACGGGCAGGCAATCGCAGAGTCTCTACGTCTCGAACCGCGGCGCGGGTACTCTGAGCGTCAGCGGTGCGGAGGCGATAACCAAGTCCGGCGGAGACTGGTTATCGTTCGCGCCGGACAAGTCTCTGGTGACGGCCGATCCGGCGGATCTGGCGCCCGGCGTCTATCAGGGATCGGTCGCAATAACGGCCAATGCCGCGAATGGTCCGCTGACGATTCCGGTCGAGCTCGAAGTCGTCCCGCAATCTCCGCCGCTGGCCTATTATCGCGGAACAGTGAACGCCGCGACGTTCCTGCCGTCCGATCCGGTGTCCCCTGGGCAGATCATGGCGCTTTTCGGCGAGCAGCTTGCGTATGACGGTCCTGACGGGGCTGAGAAGATTCCCTTGCCGGCTCAGATCGGCAAGACGCGGGTGCTGGTGAACGGGGAGGCGGCGCCGCTCTATTACACTTCGTACGGCCAGATTAATTTTCAGTTGCCGTTCGAGACGGCGCCCGGCGAGGCGCTGGCGAGGGTCGAAAGGGACGGAAAGGCGGGCAACGCCGTGGCGATCCAGGTGTCGGAACGCGGGCCGCGCATCCTGCCATTCGGCGAGTACGGCGTGATCCAGAACGCGAGCCGCGGCAACAAGCTGCCTATGCCTCCTATGCCGGGTATTGCCTCCGAGCGCGCGCGGCCGGGCGACATTCTCGTGGTGTACGGGATCGGTTTCGGCGCTGTCTCTCCGGCAGTGGCGACGGCCGCCGCGGGACCTTCCGCCGAGCCGCTGGCACGGCTGGCCGCGCCCGTGAAGGCGTTCTTCGGCCCGCGCACGGTGTTCGGCGACCCGCCATCGTCCGTCCCCGATTACGCGGGCCTGGCGCCGCAGCTGGTTGGCGTGTACCAGATCAACGTTCGGATTCCGGACGACGCCCCCAGGGGCGACCGGGTGCCTCTCTGGATGCAGGTCGGGGGCGACATCACACGCGAGGTGCTCGTGGCGATTGAATAGTATTATCAGCGGCTTGCGCTTAGTCCCTGTCTGCGGCATACCCAGGGGCTAAAGCCCTGTGATGGTGGCGTTCTGCGGCACGGCTGAAGCCGTGCCCTGGACTTTGGCCTTTCACTAGATAAAAAGCATTTGCATAGATTTTTGTTGCGTTCTGAGCCACCTTGTGGTATCTAGTTACTTGACTAGATGTAACACAAAGGAGCCTCTCTCATGGGTTTTCCCACCAAGGTGCAGCTCATCAAACGCAAAGCCAGCGAACAGTGGTACATCAACTTCCCCTCCGCTCT
>JAEZIJ010000063.1 GCA_023436715.1 Acidobacteriota bacterium | reverse complement strand
GCGTTGCGATGTTCGGTGCGTGAAGCGCGGGCGGTGCGATTCTCAGGGCGTGAAGCGCGGGCAGTGCGGTCCTCGGTTCGCAGAGCGCGGGCGTTGCGATTCTCGGTTCGCGAAGCGCGGGCGGTGCGAATTCTCAGTTCGTAGAGTGCGGGCAGTGCAATCCTCGGTTCGTGAAGCGCGGGCGGTGCGATTCTCGGTTCGTAGAGCCGGGCGGTGCGATTCTCGGTTCGCGAAGCGCGGGGCGGTACGATTCTCGGTTCGTAGAGCCGGGCGCTGCGATTCTCGGTTCGCGAAGCACGGGCGGTACGATTCTCGGTTCGTAGAGCGCTGGCTGGTTCTCAGTTTGTGAAGCCGAGCTTTTTGAGCTCATCCTGGAAGCCGGGCTGGTCGAACTGGGCGAAGGCGGATTTCAGGTGACCGTTATCGAGCGCCACGGCATAGGGCGTCGAGACGAAACTGTAGGCTTTGCGGAGCGGCGCGACGTCATCGGAGACGAGGGCGTGCAGGCCGGTGCTGCTCAAGAACTGTCCGGCAAACTGGGGCTGTTCCGTGGCCACGCTAACGATCCGGACATCGCTCTTCCAGTCGAAGCCGGACATCATACGGGCCACATGGTCGCAATGCGTGCATTCGGGATTGTAGAAGAACAAGAACACGCGTCCATCGCGAAGCGCGAACGGCTGGCCATTAACCGTTATGGATTGCGGGGCAACGATCGATGCCTCCAGGGTAGCATTCACGCCAACCGAAACCCCGGCGAAGACAACGACCGCCAGCAGGACCAGCACCGCGGGGCGGAAACCGCGCGATGGCCGGACCCACCAGCCTGCCACGGCCGCAAGAGCCAGCATAATGGCGTCGCCGATAAAGAATGCCGGGCCAACAGCACGCTTCACCCACGGGAAGCAGTTGCACTCTTCTCCCCGAAGCTCACCGTACATCGCACCGATGTAGACCATGAAAAACACCAGCATCAGTCCGGCTAGCCACGCGCCCCAGCGGCGGAAACGCGGGACCAGGATCAGGACTCCGGAAAACAGCTCGCCCACACCGAGCAGGCACGCTCCGATCAGGCTCAAGCTGCCAGGCACCCGCGCTTGCGCGAGGCGCGCCGCGGCGCCGAACGGATCGGTGATCTTCCAGACGCCCGCGACAATGAAAAGGGCGGCGATCAGGAATGCCGCAATGTGACTTACGGTGGCCTTCCATCCACTGGGCGCCCACACCGCGGACGCTCCAACGGGATGTGCCATACTGTCATCCATGCTCCCTATTGTATCCCGCATTTTGGACGCTAAGTCCTGGGGGATAGTGGCTTTGCTCGCCGCGGGAACGTGCTGGGCGCAACGCGCGGATATGGTCATTACAGGAGCCCGGATCTACACTGCCGACAGCCAGAGGCCGCTTGCCTCGGCCCTGGCCATCAAGAACGGCCGCATCGTCTATGTTGGCGACGACGCTTCGAAGCACCTCGGCGCGGGCGTGCGGCACATCGACGCACACGGCGCGGCGATTCTGCCGGGACTGATCGATTCGCACGTCCACATGGAAGCGCTGGGCGACGAGTTGGAAACCTTCGATTTGCGCAACGTGCGCTCGGTCGCGGAGATTTGCGAGATTGTGCGCAAGGCGACCGCCGGCCGCAAGGCGGGCGAGTGGATCCGTGGACGCAGTTGGGATCAGACTCACTGGGGCGGGCAGTTTCCCACTGCCGGCGACCTCACAAAAGCCGCGCCGAACCACCCTGTGTATCTCACGCGCGTGGACGGGCACGCCGCGTGGGTGAATCGAAAGGCCCTGGAAATCGCCGGGGTCACGGCAAACACGCCGGACCCGCCGGGGGGCAAGGTTCTTAGGACGCCCAACGGCGAGCCAACCGGTATTCTCATCGACAACGCCGGAGAATTGGTCGCGTCGAAGATTCCGGCCGCAACGCTCGAGGAAACGAGGCGGCGGATCGCGCGAGCTGCGAAGGAATGCGCCCGGTTGGGGCTCACCACTGTCCATGATGCCGGCGTGAGCGCGCAGGCGCTGGAGGCTTATCGCCAATTGATCGCGCGGCACGAGCTTCCGGTTCGCGTGTACGCGATGATCGGCGGGCAGGGGCCGCTCTGGCAACAGTACCTGAAGCGCGGCCCGGAAATCGGCGAGCGGCTGACGGTCCGCAGCATCAAACTGATGATGGACGGCGCGCTCGGCAGCCGGGGCGCGGCGATGCTGGAGCCGTACGCGGACGATCCCGGCAACACGGGCCTGACTATGCTCACCAAAGAGGAAGTGGAACAGGTCGCGCGCGTTGCGGCGAGCCACGGATTCCAGGTGAACACACACTGCATCGGCGACCGCGCGAACCGGATGGTGCTCGAAGCCTACGGCGCAGCGCTTGGCGGAAAGAACGACCGCCGGTTCCGCATCGAGCACGCACAGGTGGTTCGTGCGGAGGATTTCGACCTGTTCGCACAGTATTCGGTCGTCCCTTCGATGCAGGCCGCGCACGCAACCAGCGATATGCGATGGGCGGAGGCGCGGCTGGGCAAGCAGCGGGTGAAAGGCGCTTATGCGTGGCGGCGATTCCTTTCGCTCGGGCTCCAGGTGCCGAGCGGATCGGACTTCCCGGTAGAAGAGCCGAATCCGCTGCTGGGGTTCTATGCCGCCATTACACGGCAGGACCGCGCGGGCAATCCGCCCGAAGGGTGGTTCCCCGACCAGCGGATGACGCGCGAGGAAGCGTTGAAGAGTTGGACGCTGAGCGGAGCCTGGGCGGCATTCGAGGAGAACGAAAAGGGCTCTCTTGCGCCGGGCAAGCTGGCCGATTTCGTCATGCTCTCCGCCGACATCATGCGGATTCCACCACGGGAGATTCCGAACACTCGCGTGACAATGACCGTCGTCGGCGGCGAGGCCGTTCACTCGGAAGGGCGATGATCGCAGGAGTTCTGCTGCTGCTCGCGGCCGGCGCCGGGCAGTTGATCGTGATGGATGACACTGTCCAGGTGCCCGCGCAGCAGTGGCAAGCCTTCAACCTGGAACTGAAGCAGCAGCCCGCGGTGCTCGACTGTAAGTACTCGGTGAGGAGTGGCGGTGCGGGCGTGAGGCTTTCCGTTATGCACCGGGCGGACATGGAGCGCTTTCGTGCCGGCGTCCGGCATCGTGTACTCGCCGCGACCGAGTTCCAGCAATCCGGCAAACTGCGGTACGGTCCCACGAGCCCCGGCGAGTACAGCGTGGTGCTGGATAACCGGCTGGAGGGGCGCGGAGCGGCGCGGGTTCATCTCACGGTCGCGCTCCAGTTTCCCGGCGGTGAGCCGAATGCGGAAGAGTTGCCTGCCGGCCGAAGGTGGGCGGTGATTCTCCTGACGCTCGCTTACATCGGCGCAGTCGTGCTGTTCGCGGTGCGGCGGCTCAGGGCAGGCAAGTTATGATGGTCCCCGGTATGCGTAATCACTCGATGGCTGTTCTCCTGCTCGCGCTCGCGCTGCCGAGCCTTGCTGATGATGGATGGGTGTCCCTGTTCGATGGGAAGACCTTGAACGGCTGGCACGTCGGCGCCAGGCCCGAGGACCGGGGCAAGGAATTCTGGAAAGTGAAGGAAGGGACCATCACCTGCGACTCCCAGGGCCACAAGGACCACGATTACGTTTGGCTGTTGAGCGACAAGGAATACGGCGACTTCGAACTGCGGCTGAAGATCCGCGGCTTTCGCGAATCGACGGGCAATTCCGGCGTGCAGGTTCGCAGCCGCTACGATTCCGTGGATGGGTGGCTGGACGGTCCGCAGATCGACGTGAACCCGCCGGCGGCGTGGCGCACGGGGCTGATTTATGACGAGACGCGCGAGGTAAAGCACTGGATCTACCCGAAGCTGCCGGATTGGCGGATCGACGACTCGCACGCACCAGCCGGTTGGAAGTGGGACCTCGATGGCTGGAACACACTCGTGATCGCATGCCGCGGCGCCCGGATCACGACCACGCTCAACGGCGTTCGCATGGCGGATTTCGACGGCCGCGGGATTCTCGACGATGCGGCGCATCAGAAGCACAACGTCGGCATGCGCGGGCATATCGCCCTTCAGTTGCACACGCGTGACGAGGTATTGATTCAGTACAAAGATATCGAGATTCGGGAATCGAAATAGGTAAATACAGGGGCTAAAGCCCGAATCTTCCCGTGGCGCTGCGGCACGGCTAAAGCCGTGCCCGCGAGTTTCTACATTTTTCAGGCGCCTGGGTTTGACCAGACCGTGGGGCAGGCGGTTTCGCCCAATGCCACTTAACTAAGCTCATCGCGGTTCCTTGCGCGCGGGGAATGTGCGACGACGATGCCAAGCGGCGCGAGGAAAGGATCTCCGTTTCGTTCGTTTCGGATGAATACCTTGCGCCGCCGCATCGAGGATATAGAACACCTCGCGCTGGTAGTCGGCGGGATCCGATAGGGCTTGCAGCTTGGGTAAGCGGGCGTTGACCACATTCAGCACGAAGCTGAAGCTGAGTTGCCTCGGCGAAAGATTGTGGCGCCGCGCCGCTAAGGCCATGACCGCACGTACCAGGTTGTAAGCGGCCACAGCGGCGAACAACTCCTTTTCCATCATGCTTTCCTTGCGCACGGCAATGTGGTGCAACTGCACCGTTCGTTTCAGCGAACGCAGGTCGGTTTCAATGTTCCAACGCTGCCCGTAAAGCGCCCCCATCTCTGCCGCCTTATCTGCCAGCGTGGTGAACAGATAGAGCCATTCCTTCGATTTGCCTTGGCCGATCCGCAGCGC
>JAEZIJ010000199.1 GCA_023436715.1 Acidobacteriota bacterium | reverse complement strand
ATGACTCGCATCAGGGCACCGCTTCACTCGAGCCGTCGGGCCGCAATGACTCGCATCAGGGCACCGCTTCAGCCGAGCCGTCGGGCCGCTGTGAATCGTATCGGGGCACCACTTCACTCGCGCCGTCGGGCCGCAATGACTCGTATCAGGGCACGCCTTCAGTCGTGCCGCAAGAATCCACCACCACGGGGCTTTAGCCCCCGCTGCCCTTCTCGCGGTAAACCCTCGTTACTTCCGCCCCGAATACTTATTCAAAAGCCCAATCAACTCCGCCGCCGGAGCCGGAGGCGCCAAGCTTCCGAAAACCACTTCCTTATTCTCGAGAGTCTTCCCGTACAGCTTGCGGTTCACGTCCAAATCCTGACGCAGCGTCGCCCCGGAGAGCGACACGCCCGCGAACACGCCGCGGGATCGCGACCACGTCAGAATCTCGGCCGTCATGTACGCATCCGTCTCCGCCTGCGCCGTCCGGCCTACCGGACCCGCCGCGACCGAAGCGTCGCCGCCGAGCGTGAACTTGCTGTTCATGAGCCGCTCCGCGCCGCGCTTGTTCATCACCAGCATGACGACGTCCGTTTCCGATCCGCCGATCTGGAAACCGATGCTGCCGCCCTCCACGCGGACCGCGCCCGGAGCGCCCCAGCCCGCGCCGGCCTTGCGGCACGAAACGAATCCGCGCCCGTACTTCGCCCCGATGAAAAACGCGCCCTTCTTCAAGCCGGGAACCACCACCACGCACTCGGACTTGTCCAGCAGCGGTTGCGGCATGCCCCGGTCCGGCGCCTGCATGATGTCCTGAAACACCTGGGCCGACCGCTTCAGACGTTCGGCATCCGCATTCTCGGCCCCGTAAAGAGTCCCCGCAAGAATAGCCAGAATTAGAAATCTCATTTCCCCTCCCAAATTGCAGTATTCCACATCCAGAAAAGAAAAGGGCCGCCCCGAGAGGCGGCCCTGGTTTACTGCCTTTAATCTGGGTCTAGAAGATGAACTTGATTCCAAGGCGGATGTACCGCGGGCCCTGGAATCCGTTAGTCAAACCAAACAGGGGATTCGGCGTGAGGTCGCCGGAAGCGTAGGACTGCTGGATCATGGTCTTCGCGTCGAAGCCCTTGAAGAAAGTGGCCGGCGGATTGAACGACAGTTGCCCCGAATAGTTCCCGTTCTGCATGCTCGTAGCCTTGTTGATGACGGTGGACTGATTGAACAGGTTCGAGATGTTTGCGTCGAACTTGATCCGCATCGATTCGTGGCCCGGGATCAGAACCTCGTGGTAGACGTAGAAATCGGTCTGGGAGAACACGGGCGTCCGGCCCATATCGCCGCGGCCGTAGACGTACACCGGCGTGCTGCCGTTCACCGGCACTTCCGTCGTGAGCGGCGTGCCGGACATGAGCACGAAGTTCGGCCCGAAGTTCGTCTCGCCCAGCTTGTTCTTCCAGGTGTAAGCACCGAAGAATTTGAGCGCGTGCGGGCGGTCCGTCGCCAGGCGTCCCAGTGCTTCCTTTCCCTTGGCGTCGAAGGACATCCACGGCTGGTCGAAGTACCGGCTGGCGTTCGGATCCTGGCGGCCGACCCCATTGGTGTCCGGCTCATCCGAGCTGGCGAGGCCACTGTAGTTGCCCCAGAGGCGGCTGATGGTATAGCTGGTGGAGAAGTAGTAGCCCTTCGAGAACCGCTTGTCGAGGCGGAACTCCACGGCGTCGTAGTTCCTCACAGCCTTAGGTGTCGGCGGGAAACCGGCCTCCCAAGTGCCGGGGGCAACCGTGATGCCGAAACCGGGATTGGCGATGTAGTAAACCTCGCCCGCGGCTGTGTGCGTACCCACATCCTCGATGATCCGGTCTACCGAGTTGTGCGTGTAGCGCGCGCTGAACACAAGGCTCGAGGTAAGAGCGTAATCCGAGCTGATGTCCCAAACGCGGCGCCGCATCGGCTTCAGGTTCGGGTCGATCAGGTTGTCGTTCGGGTCGTTGGACGGGATGCGGTAGTCGATCGCCTCGAACAACGGCAGATCCTTCAGAGGCTGGGGCAGAGCTTCGCCTTGGGATCCCCGCGGGATCTTCGGGAGGTAGGAGGCCGGGTCCGGATTGTCGAGCGGGTAGAACCACATCTTGTAGATCGCCCCGCCGAAGCTGCCTTGCGGCAACGAATATTTCATCAGGTCGTAGAACAGGCCGAAGGAGCCGGCCAGCCGCCACTTGCCATCGCCCTTCACGTCGTAAGCGACGCCGATTCTCGGGGCCAGCTTTTGGCCGAAGCCGAACGTGATCGCCTGGGAAGGAATATTGTCGCCGACCTGGAACGACGGGACGAACTCGCGCTCCGTGCGCAAGCCGAGTTGCAGCGTGAGACGTCTGTTGATCTGCCAGGCGTCCTGAACGAACAGGGACTGGTTGTCGCTCGAGGCCGCGCCCGATTCGCCATACAGGTAATACCTGAGGTAACCGTACGCGCCCTTCATCTGCTGGCCCAACTTCTCATACTGGCCGGCGTAGGTGCTGTTCCAGTAGAAGCGCAAATAGCCGTCAGGCCAACTGCCGGACGACGCGTCCATGTGCAGGCGGTTGATTTCCCATCCCGTCTTGAACGTGTGCTGCCCCGCCAGGTTAAAGATGTAGGATGCGTCGGCGTTGGTGCGGAACCGGGTCTGTATCCGCTTGATCGTCAGCGAGTTCGCGCCGTAGCCGGGAGTATATGAACTGTAATTCTGGAACCACTGGCTGGGCACGTTCGAGTACATGGAGTTGTCGTTCTGATACACGGAGACGCCGCGCGGCACGCCGTAGTCCTTCGTGTTCGCGTAGTTGTATCCGCCGCGGGCGCTCAGGATGAGCCTGGGGGTGGCGGTGTAGTCCGCGCCGAACGTGTAAGCTGCGGCCGGGGAGCGGTAGCCCCTTTCCGCCCAGTTCTTTAGCGGGTCGTCCGTGCCGTCGCGTGGCGCCAGATTGCCGTTGCGGCGGAAGGGAGAGTAAATGTATCCGACATATGCGCGCAGTTTCCCGAACGGAGCGATATCGATCTTTCCGTTGAGATAGTCGCGCCGATCCTTCTGATAGAACGTGCCCGAGCTTCCGTCCGCAAGGAACGTGACCGGGCGCTCGTACCTGGTCAGTTCCGGGTAAAAGCCGGCGAAGAACCACGCCTTGTTTTTCCAGATCGGGCCGCCGACCGTCGCGCCCGGGCTCAGATACCGGTAGTTGTCGACAAAGTTCTGAAGGTAGTAGGCTTTGGTGTCGTCCTCGGGATCGAGTTCCAGCGTGGGCCGGGGCCGCGCCTGCATCGAATCCGTGCGGAAGTAAAGCCCCGCGTCGCCGTGAAACGCATTCGTGCCGCTCTTGGTCACGACGTTAACCACGCCGCCCATCGCGCCGCCGTACTGCGCCTCGAAGCCGCTCGACTTGACCTGGAGTTCCTGGACGAATTCGAACGGGATCTTGCCCGAATCGGACAAAGCGCCGCTGTACACGTTCGTGAGGTCCATGCCGTCGATGACGTACACGTTCTCGGACCCGCTGGCGCCGTCCACCTGGTAGCCGCCGGTCTTGCTCTCGTAACGGGCGCCGGGAGCGAGGGCGATCAGCGAGTCGAATCCGCGTCCCTTCGGCAGCCGGTCGAACGACGTGGCCGTCACGTTCGCGGCCACCGTGCTCTGCGACGTGTCTACGATCGCCGCTTCGCTGATGACTTCGACGGTCTGCGTCGTCCCGCCTACTTCGAGCTTGAAATCAATCCTGAGGACTTTTCCGACCTCGAGAGCGATATTCACCCTCTTTACAGGAATGAATCCCTGGGCGGTTGCGTTTACCGCATACACGCCCGGAGGCAGCGTCATAAATGCATAGCTTCCTGTGGAATCTGTGGTCATGGTCTGGGTCACCGTTGGACCGGTAACTTCGACCTTGGCTCCAGGGACCACGGCGCCTGTCGGGTCTGCCACAACCCCGCGGAGTGTGCCAGTCGTCTCCTGGCCGAAGACGATCCCTGCACAGAGCAGGGGCAACAACATGTAAAACAAAGCTTTCCAGAACCTAACCCTTTGCATATAGCTCCTTTGGTACAGCAAATCTACTGCGTTTGAATTGAGAATCCGAAAATCGCTAAGGGCGATTTAAAGTTTCCTAGCCAGAACACTAGGAAAGCCAACGCGATCTAAAACAACACCTTGCGCCCCCGAAACTCCGAAAACACTTTGCGGGGGCCATACCCCACGGCGCTGCCGGGTGTCAAGAATTGTAGCATCAGACCCCAAATTCGTTAAATCAAATCTTTTTATCGCCCCCCCTCCGGCGCTGCCTGGGCTTGATGGTGCGTATTTCATTTTTTGTAGGTATTAATACGCTGATACCGATTTTGGTAGAAGCTGCAGCGAGACTGCTCTTAGCCCGTTGATTAGAAATAGATTGCGTTTGGCCAACAGCGTGCTATACCCTAGACCTTGAACCCCTTAGGAGAATAGCCTTTTGAATACCATAAACCCACGACGAGTCTTGTCCCAGGCTGCTCTAGCCTGCCTGGTGCTATGCCTCTTCGCCTCCGTTGTCCTGGCCCAGAGCATTACGGGCACGATCAGCGGAGTAATCAAAGACCCCGCTGGCGCCGTGATTCCCGGTGCCAAGGTGGTTGCCCGGAACGCGGGCACCAACGACCAGTTGCCCGCCTCGACGGACGGCGCGGGATTTTACAAGATCACTAACCTTGTTTCCGGCTCTTATATCGTTTCAGTCGAAGCTCAGGGCTTCCGCAAGACAGCTACCTCGCCCCAGCGCCTCAGCACCGGCGATGTGCTCCGGTTGGATCTGACGCTCGAACTTGGACAAATGAGTGAAACCGTGACGATTGAAGAGGTCGCCACGAAGGTCAACACGGAAGACTCTCAGGCCGGCCAGGTGCTGCGCGACGTCTACCAGTTGCCGATTATCTCCGGCGCCGGCGGCCGCAACCCGCTCTCGCTGGTGATGACGCAACCCGGCGTGATGCAGCCCACCACCAATACAACCGTCGCGATCGGCAACTTTTCGATCAACGGCCAGCGCTCCCAATCCAACAACTATATGCTGGACGGCGGCGACTCCAACGACCTCGCGATCAACGTGCCGGACGCCGTTAACAACATCTCTCCGAACGCCCTCGCCGAATTTCGCGTGGTGACCGGATCGATGAAGGCCGAATACGGCCGCAACTCCGGCGCGCAGGTCATGGCAACCACGCGTTCTGGCAGCAACGCGTGGCATGGAGGCGCCAGCGAGATTTTCCGTAACACCAAGCTGAACGCCACTCCGTTCTTCCAGAACGCGGTCGCCGGCGGCACGGCCACGACGCTTCCGGGCAGCGGGTTCGCGCGCAGGCCGCAGTGGAACACCAATGATTTCGATACCCAGTTCGGCGGGGCAATCAAGAAGGACAAATCGTTTTTCTTCCTTAGCTACCTCGGGTTCCGCCGCCGGCAGGGTGTGACCAGTTCTGCTACGGTAATATCCGACGCTGATCGGGCTCTGATCAACCAGTACGGCACGCCCGAGGCCAAGAACCTCCTCGCGCTGGTGCCGCGCGCCAATTACGGCGACAACACCCTGCTCAGCGCCCCAACGAATTCCTTGCGCCGCGACCAGGGTGTGGCCAAGTACGATCACTACTTCGGCGATGCGAACCGTTTCTCCTTTATGTATTTCACGGAGGACCAGACTTTAATGGATCCATTCGCCTTCGGAGGAGGCCCCGTACCTGGCTTCGCTTCGCAGGGCGTTAACCGGTTCACGAACACGGTCCTGCGCGACACCCACTCCTTCGGTGCCAATGTGCTCAATGAGTTCCGCATGTCGTTCCACCGGCGAGCCAGCCAGGGCGTGGTGCCGGTGAACACCACATCCCTGAAAAGCCTGGGGCTTGCCGGCATCAACCCGGATAACCCGGCCGCTGACGGGCCTCCTTACGTGGACCTGGGCGCAGAGGGATACAGCGCATGGGGAAACTCGTACCAGGGACCGCAATCCCGCTGGGATAACACCTGGCAGTGGCTCGATAACGTTAGCTGGAATAAGGGGTCTCATTACCTCAAGTTCGGCGGCGAAGCCAGGTCATATGCCCAGAACCAGCTCTTCAGCTTCATCAACAGCGGCTATATCTGGTCCGACGGTGGCGGTGTCGAAAATGGCATCGTGGAGCCCATCCCTGGTCTGAGCGCCGCCTTGACCGACTTCGCCCGGGGTTATTCAAACGACTTCGAGCAGTCCACCACGAACCGCCAGGGTTACCGCACGAAGTACGCCGGTTTATTCTTCCAGGATGACTGGAAGGTGATGCCGCGCTTCACTTTGAACTTCGGCCTGCGGTGGGAATTCTACCAGCCCATCACCGAAGTCCATGACAATATCGTCGCCTTCCGGCTCGGCCAGCAGTCCACTGTGTTCCCGACAGCACCGACCGGGCTTCTGTACCCCGGCGACAAGGGCATCTCCCGCTCCACTTACGATGCCGACTACAAAAACTTCGCTCCGCGGTTCGGTTTCGCCTGGGACGTTTTCGGCGACGCCAAACTGGCCGTGCGCGGGGGCTATGGGCTCTTCTACGACGCTCCCATGACCGAGCTCACCTTGCAGTTCCTGGGTGTGCCCCCCTACGGCGCCCAGACCGTGCTGACCAACACATTCTACCGGGCGCCCTATGCTCTGAACATGGACGACAATGGCGGTTCGGCTCCGATGGCCAACCCGTTCCCGTTCGTACCTGTGGCGCGCGGTGCGAAATACGACTACTCGCAGGTGACTCCCATCGGCCAGATGTTCATGGCGCCCGACTTCCAGACTCCCTACGGACAGCAGGCTAACCTGAACGTCCAGTACCAGATGACGAAGGACTGGATGCTGGATGTCGGCTACGCGTGGTCCAACGGCGTACACCTGCTGGACCGCAAGCAGTTCAACTACGCAATCCCGGGGCCCGGCGCCACGACCTCGAACATCAATTCACGGCGTATCCTCAATATCAACAACCCGCAGAACGAGCAGTTCGGCGGGGCGGTGTGGGGAAACCTCCGGTACCAGATGAGCGACCTCAACTCCAACTACAACGCCCTGCAGGTGATGGCGACCAAGCGGCTCGCGTACGGCCTGACGATGACCCATGCGTACACCTGGGCCCACGCCATCGATACGGCATCCGGCCTGCGCGGCTACACCCGTCCGGATAATACTCGCGCCGACAGGGGCAACGCCGACACGGATGTCCGCCACCGTTATGTAATGACTTACACGTACGAACTCCCCTTCATGAAGGACCAGGCGGGAGTGATCGGCAAGGTTCTGGGCGGCTGGAGCGTTTCCGGTATCAACACCTTCCAGACCGGCCAGCCTTTTGACATCTACGAAAGCACGGACCGTAGCTTGACAGGCATCGGCGACGACCGGCCGGATTACGTCGGCGGAACGCTGACGTTCTTCGATCCGCGCGGCGCCGCTAATGTGCCCAACAAGCTGAATGCCTATTTCGACGGCACAGGCGGCGGCACCTCCACGGCGGCAACCAGCCCGTTCTTCAGGCGCGTAGGCTCGGGAGCGAGCTGGGCGCAAGGAGCCGGCAGGTGGGGGAACATGGGCCGTAACGTATTCCACGGCCCTGGCCTGAACAACTGGGATCTCTCGGTCTTCAAGCGCTTTAGAATTTCCGAGGGCCACAACCTGGAATTCAGCACGCAGGTCTTCAACGTCTGGAATCACGTAATGTTCAACAACCCAACCGGCAACATCGGCTCGGCTAACTTCGGCCGCATCACCAGCGCGCGCGACCCGCGCCTCACACAGCTTGGACTGAAGTACTGGTTCTAGGCACTGCGGCGGGACAGTAGGTATCGCTAAGCCGGGAGGAAACTCCCGGCTTTTTCTATGTCTTCAGCGGTGGCCGGTAGCCCCTCAGGGCCGCTACAATGCTTTCGATGGATTCTCAACGCGCCGCGGGCACGCTTTCCGTGGCGATTCTGGCTGAAAAACCTTCGGTCGCGCGCGATATCGCAAGCGTTTTGGGCGCGCGCAAACGCGGCGAAGGCTACCTGCATGGCAATGGCTTCATAGTTACCTGGGCCGTCGGGCATCTGGTGAGCCTCGCCCAGCCGCACGAAATCCGCCCGGAGTGGCGCCAGTGGCGCCGCGACCTGCTCCCGATGCTGCCCGGCGAGTGGCCCCTGGTCATCTACGAACAGACTAAGGACCAGTTTGAAATCGTCCGAAAGATTATAACTTCTCCACGTGTGGGTAGCGTTGTGTGCGCAACGGACGCCGGCCGTGAAGGCGAGCTCATCTTCCGATACATCTACGAGGCCGCCGGGTGCGGCAAGCCGTTTCAGCGGCTTTGGATTTCCTCCCTGACCCCGGACGCGATCCGTAAGGGATTCGACAACCTCCGCGACGGCCACGAATATGACGGCCTGGCCGACGCCGCCCGCGGACGCAGCCGCGCGGACTGGCTCGTCGGCATGAATCTCTCCCGGGCCTATACGCTCGCTTTCAAGGACGAGCTTTCCGTCGGCCGGGTTCAGACCCCCACCCTCGCCATGCTGGTCGAGCGCGAACTCGCCATTCGCGCCTTCGTCCCCGAGGACTATCTGGAGGTCGTGGCGACTTTCTCTCCCCGCCAGGGTGAATCCTACAAGGGCACCTGGTTCACAGAGGTTGAGGGCGAGCGTAAGACCCGCCTGCCGGCGGACGGCGAACAAGCCGCCGCAATCGTGGAACGCGCGCGCACGGGCGAGGCTCGCATAGAGTCCGTTCAGGCCGAAAGCCAGCGCATGCCGCCGCCTCTGCTGTACGACCTGACCGAACTCCAGCGCCACGCCAACCGCCTCTTCGGCTTCAGCGCTGAAAAGACCTTGCAGGCCGCCCAGGCTCTCTATGAGCGCCACAAGTTGTTGAGCTACCCGCGGACCGACTCACGACATTTGTCGAAGGACGTTGCGGCCACTTTACCGTCCGTTATTCGCGCCATTTCGGGCCCTTATGCGGCACTTTTGCCGCCCGAAACAGGCCAAAGCTCCCTCTCCCGCCGGTTCGTAGACGACTCCAAGGTCACGGACCACCACGCCATCATCCCGACCGCCACGTCCGCCGCGAGGGCGTCGCTTTCTCCGGAAGAGAGCAGACTCTACGACCTGGTCTGCCGGCGCCTGCTCGCCGCCTGGCTCCCGGATCATATTTCATCAACGACAACGGTAGTTACTGCGATCGCCACCCCCGCCGCTCTGGACCGTTTTCTCACCTCCGGAACGACGGTCCAGCAGGAGGGGTGGAAGGTGCTGGATCTCAAGACCAAGAAAGATAAGGAAGAGGAGCCCCTTCCACCCGGCCTCGAGACCGGCCAACCGCAGACGGTTACGGACGCCAAGAGCGTCCGCAAACGCACGCGCCCGCCCAAGCGCTTCACCGACGCCACGCTGCTCACCGCAATGGAGACGGCGGGCAAAACGCTGGATGAGAAGGAACTCTCCGACGCCATGAAGGAGTGCGGGCTCGGCACCCCGGCCACCCGTGCCGCCATCATCGAAGTCCTTCTGAAGCGAGGGTATATCGTCCGCCAGGGAAAGGCCCTCGAAGCGACGGAGAAGGGTATCAAGCTGATCGAAGTGGTTCACCCCGAGGTCAAAAGCCCCGCCATGACCGGCCAATGGGAGGCTTACCTCCGCCGGATACAGCGGGGGACGTCCCAGCTTCAGCCCTTCCTGGAAGGCATAGAGAAATACCTGACAGACGTGGTGGGGCGGATCGGCAAACAGGCGATCCCTGCAGCCGCACCGGTTGCGCCCGCCGCGCCGACTGTCCAGGAGGCCTGTGATACCAGCGATCTGAATCAGCTCCTTTCTACCCGCTTTGGCTTCCCGTCCTTTCGCCCCAACCAGGAAGCGGTCTGCCGCGCCGCCATCGACGGCCGGGACGTCCTGCTGGTCATGCCCACGGGGGCCGGTAAGTCGCTCTGTTATCAACTGCCAGGGGTTGCCCGTGGTGGAACGACGCTTATCGTAAGTCCACTGATCGCCCTCATGGAAGACCAGGTCGCTAAGCTCACCGAGCGTGGGTTTCGCGCCGAGCGCATCCATTCCGGCCGTGATCGCGCGGCCTCTCGCCAGGCGTCCATCGATTACCTGAATGGCCGGCTCGACTTCCTCTTCATCGCCCCCGAGCGCTTGCGCGTGCCCGGCTTCCCGGAAATGCTCGCGAAGCGCAAGCCCACTCTCGTCGCAATCGACGAGGCGCACTGCATCTCCGAGTGGGGACACGACTTCCGCCCGGATTACCGCATGTTGGGGCGCCACCTGCCCATGCTGCGGCCCGCTCCCATCGTGGCTTTGACGGCGACTGCTACGCCTGTAGTTCAAAACGATGTGGTGGAGCAACTTCAACTCGGCCAGGCCGTTCACGCAGTCCACGGTTTCCGCCGCCCGAGTATCGCCGTCGAGGTGGTCGAGGTGCCGCCGTCCGCGCGCGATCAACTCGTCCGCGATCTCCTCGCAGACCCCGACCGCCGCCCCGCGATCGTGTACACGCCGACAAGGAAGGAAACCGCGGCGCTCGCCCGCCGGTTGGACCGCGATTTTCCGGCTGCCGCTTATCACGCCGGCCTCGAACCCGCCACGCGCGATGAGGTTCAGACCCGCTTCCTCGAAGGGCGGCTTGACGTGGTGGTCGCTACCATCGCGTTTGGCATGGGCGTGGATAAGTCGAACATCCGGACGGTGATCCACACCGCCCTTCCGGGAAGCGTGGAGGCTTACTACCAGGAGATCGGCCGAGCCGGGCGGGATGGAGCTCCTTCGCGAGCCATCCTCATGCACTCCTACGCCGACCGCCACAAGCACGACTATTTTTTCGAGCGGGACTACCCGGATGTGAAGGTGCTCGACGCCATTTACGCGAAGCTGTCCGACCAGCCCGCGCCGCGTGAGGAGTTGGAGCGCCGCAGCAGGGCCGATGCCGAGATCTTCGAGAAAGCGCTGGAGAAGCTTTGGATACACGGCGGCGCGCTGGTCGATTTCGCCGAGAACGTCACCCGCGGCGATGGGGGCTGGCGCGAGGCCTACATCGCACAGGGGCAGCGCAAGCTTGCGCACCTGGAGCAGATTCTGCGGTACGCCGGCTCGCACCAGTGCCGCATGGCCGCGCTCGTCCGTCACTTCGGCGATCTGGACGATGCCCGCAACGCATGCGGCAACTGCGATTTTTGCGCTCCGAACGATTGCATCGCCCAGGAGTTCCGCGCCCCGACGCCCGCCGAGCGTGAAGCGCTGGAGCGCGTGATTTGCGAACTCAAACGCACCGGGGAGCGGGCGGCCGGGCGCCTCTACACGGATCTGTTCGGCGACGGCGGCTCAATTGATCGCGACACCTTCGAAGGTGTGCTGGGCGGCATGGCGCGCGCCGGCGTCGTCCAACTCACAGAAACCTCGTTCGAAAAGGACGGCAAACGCATCCCCTTCACGCGTGTAAAGCTTTCCGGGGAAGTGATGGATACCGTCCCGGAAATACCGATCCCGCACAAGATCGAGGCGGCTGTTCCGGAACGGCGCAAGAAGGGCCGCAAGAAAAAGACAGCACCGCCTGCGAAGGAGAAGCCGAAGGCGAGGGCCGATTCGGGCCTTGCGGCGGCGCTCAAGGCCTGGCGCCTCTCCGAGGCGAAGAAGCTCGGAGTGCCGGCGTTTCGCATCCTGACCGATCGGGCGCTCCAAGCCATTGCCGAAGAGATGCCTGCCTCCACGGCTGAGTTGCTTGCCATTCCGGGCATCGGCCTCAGGACGGTGGAGAAGTACGGGGCGCGGATTTTCCAGATGGTCAATGACGTCCGGTGATCTCAGCGGGTTCCGTCGCGTGCGGAGCGTTTCTCTCCGCGCTTGAGCTGCGCCCGCCTGCGCCCTTTCGCCAGGCTCGCCGAAGCCTTCTCGCGCGCGGCCTGGCTGATCTCGATCCGATTCACCACCCGGACGGCGCCCATGGACTTCGCAAGTCGCGTGGCCGTGCCCTTATGTTGGATCACATCGGTGCGGCCTTCGATTGTCGCCACGCCGCCCTGGACGTGAACTTCAAAGTGATTGGTTCCGATCTTCGATTCAGCGAAACGCGCGCGGATGGCCTGCTCGATCCGCTTGTCGTCGAGCGCGCCCTTGCCTGCCGCGGGGACGGGCTTTTTCGACGGTGCGGCCTGGACGATTAGGGCCAGGGCTAGTAATGTTGCCACTAAGATTCGCATAATAACTCCTGGAGTTGGGGACGCCCGGGCTTTCGCCTCAGTCTTTCGCACCCTCACAGGGGCTAAAGCCCTGTGAGGGTGACACCGTACGACACGGCTGAAGCCGTGCCCTGATACGAGGCAAACTTCCACTTGCGTGAAGCCGTGCCGTGATACAAGGCCCAAGCCACGGACTTCCACTTGCCTGAAGCCGTGCCCTAATACAAAACCCAAGCCACGGACTTGCTTCATGACTCGACTCCAAAGTTTATAAGTGTGTCCTCGGGAGTATAATTCGCTCTATGCCAGCCAAATTTGTTCGTCGGGATTTCTTAAGGGGCGCCACAGCATTGTCCGCCCTCTCTTACTCGCGTGTGAAAGGCGCTAATGAGCGGATCCTGTTGGGCGTGATCGGCTGCGGCGACCGCGGCACGCATGACACGAACCAGTTCCTGCGGAACCCGGATGTCAGCGTGGTGGCTCTCTGCGACGTCTACGCGCAGCATATCGACAACCTGCGCAAGCGAGCGCCCCAGGCGAAGGGGTTCGCGGACCACCGCAAGCTACTGGAGATGAAGGAGATCGACGTCGTCCTCATCGCCACACCAGACCACTGGCACGCCCCCTGCGCCATCGACGCGCTGAACGCCGGCAAGGACGTGTACGTCGAGAAGCCGCTCACGCTGAAGGTCGAGGAAGGCCCGGAGATCGTCAAAGCCGCCCGCGTGAACGGCCGGATTTGCCAGGTTGGCATGCAGCAGCGCTCCGGCCGCCATTACATCCTGGCCAAGAAGGAATACATCGACAGCGGTAAGCTGGGCAAGATAACCCTGGCCCGTACCTGGTGGCACGGCAACGGCTATCACCTCCGCCGGGCCCCCGCGTCCCTTCAGCCCAAGCCGGCCGATCTCGACTGGGCGCACTTCCTGGGGCCGCTGCGCTGGCGCGACTACGACCCGCAGCAGTACTTCAACTGGCGCGCCTACCTGGATTTCGGCGGCGGCCAGGTGACGGATCTGTTCACCCACTGGATCGACGTCGTCCACATGTTCCTTGGCCAGGAGATCCCGACGTCGGCGGTGGCCGCGGGCGGGGTGTATCACTACAAGGACGGCCGGACCGCCCCGGATACGATTAACGTGCTGCTGGAGTACCCCGGCCAGTTCACCGCGACCTTCGAGGCGACGCTGGTGCCGGGAATCACGGGCGCCGCTGTTGAAATTTGCGGCACAGAGGGCCGCCTTTGGATCGACCGCGGG
The DNA here is from genome assembly GCA_023436715.1 of Acidobacteriota bacterium. Classification (GTDB taxonomy): domain Bacteria; phylum Acidobacteriota; class Terriglobia; order Bryobacterales; family Bryobacteraceae; genus Fen-330. The sequence continues at coordinate 4,516 of JAEZIJ010000199.1, read as the reverse complement.
CGGTACGAGTTCCACCCCGTGGGCCGCCGCGAGCAGTCCGTCATCGTGAAAGCCGAGGGTAATATGGACCTCGACCACGTCAATAACTTCCTTGAGTGCATGAAGACCCGCAAACTCCCGAACGGCGACGTGCTCGTCGGCCACCGCTCCGCTCAAGCCTCCCACCTCGGCAATATCGCATACGTCCAGAAACGCCGGATCGACTTCGACCCGGTAAGGGAAGAGATTCTGCCTCTGTAAGATGACACCGTATCAGGGCATGGCTAAGCCGTGCCCTCTCTCGACCTCTCCCCGGATTGGCTCGGGCTGCCCGAGGAATCTGAGCGTACCGGGTAGGCGCAGCCTCGCCTCTGGGTCAGCGGCCAACAGGGGCTAAAGCCCGTGGCTTGGCAAGGGCTTGCGGCACGGCTGAAGCCGTGCCCTGATACGAGGCCTCAAGCCATCGGACTTCCACTTGCCCGAGGCCGTGCCCTGATACGAGGCCTCAAGTAGAGGCCTCAAGTGAAGCCGTGCCCTGATACAAGGCTCAAGCCACGGACTTCCTCCCGTGCCCTGATAGAAAGCCCAAGCCACGGACTTCCACTTGTCTGAAGCCGTGCCCTGATACGAGGCCTCAAGCCATCGGACTTCCACTTGCCTGAGGCGGTGCCCTGATACGAGGCCTTAAGTAGAGGCCTCAAGTGAAGCCGTGCCCTGATACAAGGCCCAAGCCACGGACTTCCACTTGCCTGAGGCCGTGCCCTGACACAAGGCCCCAGGCCACGGACTGCCACCTGCCTGAAGCCGAGCCCTGATACAAAGCCCTCGCAAATGTAACCTAGCGGCTGGAGGGTTACCGGCCCTATCCTCGCAAAATGTTGATCTTAGAGCGTTGTTACACCGTTTAGCACCCGTTAGTCACGTAATAATTTCCCTTGACGGTCATCGGTAAAGGGAATACAATCCTCCGTGGTCCGATGTTGCGGAGGGGTCCGGCATCGGCCTGAATTGCAAACTTTGGTTGAGGAGATTGTCGATGCAAGTAAGAAGCAACTGGACCGTCAAGGTTGCGGTCCTGTCAATCTTCCTGCTCGTTCTAATGGCGTCGCCGCTGATGGCGCAATCGCAGAATATCAGCGGAACCGTTGTTGACGAGTCGGGAGCGGTAATCCCAGGGGCTACAGTTAAAATCACGGACGTTGAGAAGGGAACACTCACCCGTGAGACGAGCTCCGATGAAGGGGGCGTTTTCCGCGCGGTCAACATAGTACCCGGAAGGTACCAGATCGCAGTCGAGAAAACCGGGTTCAAGAAATCCGAACTGACGGTCACGTTGAACGTCAATGCGAAGCTGGATGTTGGAAGCATCAAGCTTGACATCGGCCAGGTGACCGAAGTGTTGTCCGTGAACGAGGCGGCGGTGCCGCTGGTCACGACCAACACGATGGAAAAGGCCTATCTGGTTGACGTTAAGCAGGTTTCAGAATTGCCCATGAACGGGCGCAACTGGGTGGCCTTGATGAGCACCGTGCCCGGCATGACCACCAGTGCGCGGAACGACTTCGACACCAACTTCAACGACGTATCGACGTTCCACTCGCTCGGCGGGCGCGGCTCGCAGAACAACTTCTACCTGGATGGAACACCCAACCTGGACGTGGGCGACAACCAGTCTCAATACACGCAGCCCAGCATCGACTCCATTTCGGAGTTCCGCGTGCTCCAGAGCGGGTTCAACGCCGAGTACGGCCGCAGCTCCGGCATGGTGGTAGCGGTACAGACCAAGTCGGGTTCGAGCGCCTTCCACGGCACGCTGTATGAGTACTTCCGCAACAACAAGCTGGACGCGAAGTGCCCGATTTGCAACACCGTGCAGCCGCAACTGCGCTACAACCAGTTCGGCGGCAACTTCAGCGGATGGGTGCCGATCCCGAAGGTCTCTACGAAGGCCGAGAAGAAGGTATTCTTCTTCTATAACCGCGAAATGACCCGCCGCGTGCTGCCCGTCACCTCCAACAGGGACCTCCCCAATTCGAGGGTCCTGAACGGCGATTTCAGCGAGTTCCTGACGGACACCAAGATGCAGTGGGCGCCTCAGTTCTTCAACGGAACTATCTTCGAGCCCGGATCGATCGTGCGCAATGGCGCCGGACAAATTACCGACGGCGTGCCGTTCGCCAACAACACGGTTCCCAAGAGCATGTGGCAGCCGCTGAGCGCAAACATGTTGAAGGCTATCACGGGTCTGCCCGGCTATGCGAACGCCGGACCCACCGCAACCACAAGCCCGGGCATGGTACGGTACTTCTTCGCCAACCCGAGCCGGTTGGAGAAGAATCAGGACGTGCTCCGCATCGACTACTCCATCAATGCGAAGATGAATACCTATTTCCGCTGGGTCAACGACTACCAGCAGGAACAGAACCAGAATGGTATCTGGGCAGGCCAGAACCTCCCCTTGCAGCCGCAAAGGCGGCCGAAGCCGGGCAGTTCGTGGTCCTGGAGCCTGATCACCATCCTCTCGCCGACGATCTCGAGTGAGACCACCCTGTCCTATAACCACCAGTCGCAGGAACTGGCGATCATCAGCCCGAACCCGCTCGATCGCGACAAACTCGGCGCCAACTGGACGCAGCTTTACCCGAAGACGAACCTGACCAACTCGGTGGCGGATTTGAGTGCATCCAACAACGTTAGCTGGAACATCGGCGACCCGGGCTGGCACAATGACGGCAAGGACTACGGCCTGATTGAGAACGTGTCGGTCCTCAGGGGTACGCACAGCTTCAAGTTCGGGTTCTATTACAACCGGGACAACAAGAAGCAGACCTCGACCTGGCCGATGAACGGGAACATCGACTTCAACTCCACTGCTGCGATGCCATTGGACACTGGAAATGGCCTGGCGAACCTCATGCTGGGCAACTTCCGGAGCTACTCCCAGAACAACGCGCACGTTTACCCGTATTTCCGCTTCCTGGCCTACGAAGGGTATGCCCAGGATAGCTGGAAGGTCAGCAAGCGCCTGACGCTGGAGTACGGCATCCGCATCGAGCGCATGATCCCGACCTTCACCTACACGAGGGGCGGAGAAGCAGGCGGCGAAGGCACGTGGAAGATTTACAGCGTGGACCTGAGCAAGTACGACGCAAGCAAGCGGCCGTCCATCAACTTGAGCGACGGCAGGCTGGTTGGCAACCCGATGAATGCGCTCTCCCCGCTGGGGTTGATTTGCGACCCGTGCAGCGGCATAGACCGGGGATTTTCGCCGGCCAAGACCATGTTCGCTCCCAGAGTCGGCTTCGCCTACGACGTGTTTGGCGATGGGAAGATGGCGCTCCGCGCCGGCTTCGGTATCTTCCACGAACGCCTCCGCCAGAACAACTTCAACTTCGGCGCCGGCGGAGCGTGGCCGAACCTCACCTCGGCATCCGCGCTCAACGGCAATGTCAGCAATATCGATATGAGCGCCACCCAGGGCGCCGCACCGCCGATCACGCCTCCCGGACTGACGATCTGGCCCACGAACAACACCATGCCCAGCATCTACTCCTGGTACACGGGCATCCAGAGGCAGTTGCCGGCGAGGTTCTCGCTCGACCTGTCCTATTCCGGCAACCACTCCATTCACCTGATGGATCAGCGGAGGGTCAATGCGGTCCCGGCAAACACGTTTGTCCAGTACCCGGATCTCTCCAAGTCCGTCAACTTCAGGAACGACGCTCTCCGGCCCTATTACGGCTGGGGCAGTCTGAACGCGGTCGAGACACTGGCTTACTCGTCCTACCACGCGATGATGCTCCGAGTCAGCCGGCGCTTCTCGAACGACTTCGCCGTGAACTTCAACTACACCTGGTCGCGGGCCATGGACCTGGTGGACAACGATTCCGACAATATCATCAACCCGTTCAACATGCGGCAGAACTGGGGCCCGGCGGGTTTCGACCAGACCAACGTCATCACGGCCGACTTCATCTACTCTCTCCCGAAAGTCAAGGGCGGGTTGGATAAGCCGTTCCTGAGGACGATTCTCAACGGGTGGGAACTCAGCGGCATCGCCCGGTCACAGTCGGGCCAGCCGATCTCGATCGGTGGAAACGGGTCGACGCAGGGCGTTGACGCGGGCAGCCCGTACGTCGACGTCGTCGGGGATCCCTATGCGGGAAGCAACAAGCACCGCTGGATCAATCCGAACGCATTCATCCGCGTGCAGGAGGGTTCGTACGGCAACTTCCATCGGAATGCGCTGCGCCTGCCCGGCGTCCGCAACGTCGATACGAACCTGGTGAAGAACTTCGCGATTACGGAAACGATGAAGGCTGCTTTCCGTTTCGAGGTGTTCAATGTGTTCAACCACCCGCAGATCTGGGGCATCAACACCAGCTTCTCGGGTGACAATCCGGGCGGCCCGATTTCGGTGTCCAGCATCAACAACTTCGGCCGGGCCACCTCCCCCAACCAATTCCGCGAAGCTCGACTCGTCCAGCTCGCGCTCAGGTTCAGCTTCTGATCTGAGACTGCTCGCGGTATTCAAGGG
>JAEZIJ010000030.1 GCA_023436715.1 Acidobacteriota bacterium | reverse complement strand
GGCCAGGAGGCCTGTCCCACGGAGTCGACCGTGATTTTCGGGAGAGCGGTTTGCTATGTACATTTGCGAGAGCACTTGGGTGTGATCGGCTTTGTATCAGGGCACGGCTTTAGACGTGCCGTAGCGTCATGAAAAGGTTCGGGCTTTTAGCCCCTGTTTATGGCACTACCCAAGCAATGCCGACAGCAGGAGCTAAAGCCCCTTGATGGCGGCACGGCCGAAGCCGTGCCCTGATACGGTTCGTGATATACAAACTCAGCGGAGCGCTTCCGACGTGTATTTGTTCGACGGGCTCCACAGAAGGAATCCGGCGTACCGGTCGCCGAGAGCATCGCGCACGGCCTTGATCTGCGATTTCACCATCTCCGCGTCGTATTTGGCGCCGAGGTTGAAGTCCTGCAGCCAGGGCCGCAGCTTCACTTTGCCGGGCGGGGTGAGCGCTTCGAGCCGCTCGACCGCGTGCTGCATCGAGTAGTTGACGACCTCGTATGGGTGCTCGGCCGGGTTGGGGAAGCCAAGGAATTTCTTCGCATAGTGCGAGGGGTAGACCATCGGGCAGACATAATCGAACCCAGCGTACCCGTCCTCGATGATCTGGCCGATACCCAGATCGTCCGAGTTGACGGTCGCGAGGCCGAACAGGTCGGCCGAGATCGGCACAGTGGGCAGCTTTTTGCGCAGGTCCGCGAAGAATGCACGGAGCACCATTCGCTTCGGAGTCTTGCCGTCCCAGGACGGGAAGTACATGTCTTTGAGGTTGCCGTCCGAGGGAAAGCGCACGTAATCGAAGTTGAGCTCATCGAAGCCGTGGCCGGCGGCATCGGTGGCGATGCTTTCGATGTAGTCCCAGGCGGCGCGGGAGGCCGGGTCGATCCAGGCGAGGCCCTTGTGGTCAAGCCAGAGCGTGCTCCGCTTCAACTCCGGTTTCGACGAGCCGGCAAGCAGAGATTTCCGATGAACGGCAAGCTCGGGGCGCGCGGCGGCAAGGATGGGGTCCTGGAACACGGTGATGCGCGCGATTACGTAGATGCCTTCCTGGTGTAGACGGTTAATAACGCCATCGATGTCGCGAACCATCACGCGAACGGCGCCGGACTGTTTCACTTCGGGAACGTCGATGCGGTAGGCAACGTAGCCGGAATAGTCCTTGATGTCGAACACGACGGTGTTCAAGCCCGTGGTTTTGCTCAGATTGACCAGGTAATCGACGCGGCTGCGAAGCCCCGCCGACCAGCCCGTGAAGTAGATGCCCTTGAACACTTCGGGGACCTTCAACAGCCGGTTGGGACGGAAGACGGCGGCCACCGGCGGCGGAACGGGCTTCGCCGGAATGACGACTTTCGGAACCGCTTTTTTCGGAGCGGGAGCGGGGCGCCGAACCGTCTCGACCGGCCTCGGAACCACCGTTGCCGAGTATTTCCACCACAGGAAACCTGCAACTCCCATCAAGAGGACCGCGGCAATGAGATGCCGCTTGCCAATCAGCACCCTTTGAGCTTACTAAAGTCGCACGGTGGCACAATAGGCTCCATGTCCTGGCGGCGGAGTTCGGTGTGGGTGGCGGGAACAGCGGCGTGCGTTGCCATGTGGGGCGGCGCGAACGAATTGACCAGCGGCAGGCCGGACCCCGTGCGCTTCACCGATGTCGCCGCGCAGGCCGGCATTCGGTTCGTTCTGCAAAATTCCGCGACGCCCCAAAAGCACCAGATCGAGACGATGGTGGCCGGCGTGGCCGTGTTCGACTACAACCGCGACAACCGGCCCGACATCTACTTCGTCAACGGAGCGCTACAGCCGAAGCTCGAAAAGACCGGCCCCGAGTATTACAACCGGCTGTACCGCAACAACGGAGACGGCACGTTCACGGACGTCACGATCGAAGCCGGAGTGAAAGGCGATGGCTTCGCGACCGGCGTCGCCACCGCGGATTACGATAACGACGGTTTTCCGGACATCTTCATCGCGGGCGTCAACCGGAACATCCTCTATCGCAACCGCGGCGACGGCACGTTCGAGGACGTGACAGCGAAAGCGGGTCTCGTGGCCAAGGCCGGCGTGGCGAAGCCCTGGTCGATTTCCGCGGGCTGGTTCGATTACGACAACGACGGGCGGCTGGACCTGTTCGTGGTCAATTACGTCACCTGGGAGCCGGATAAAGAGCTTTTTTGCGGCGAAATGGCGCGAAATGTGCGCACTTATTGCCACCCGAAATACTACTCGGGCCTGCCGAACAGTCTGTACCGCAACAATGGGGACGGCACGTTTACCGACGTCTCGGAGGCGTCCGGAATCGCCGCGCACGTCGGGAAGGGCATGAGCGTCAATTTCGCAGACTACGACCGCGACGGGCTGATGGACGTGTTCGTCACGAACGACACCACTCCGAATTTCCTGTTTCACAACGAGGGCGGCGGCAAGTTCCGCGAAGTGGGTTTGCGCGCCGGGGTCGCATTCAACGAGGACGGCCGGGCGCTGAGCTCGATGGGCTCCGATTTCCGCGACGCCGATAACGACGGGCGCGAGGATATATTCATTGGCGCTCTGGCCAACGAGACGTTCCCGCTGTTTCGGGGCCTTGCCGGCGGCCTTTTTGCGGACCTCACGTACCCGAGCGGGCTCGGGCGCATCACGCTCGCTTCGAGCGGCTGGAGCAATGGCATTTTCGACCTGAACAACGACGGGTACAAAGACCTGTTCGTCGCCTGCGGAGACGTAAACGACAATACGGAGCTGATCTCGAGCCGTAAATCGCGGCAGCAGAATATGGTACTGGTCAATACGGGGTCCGCGGCGCCGGTGCGCTTTGTCCAGGATGCCGGCGCGTGCCCGCGCGAGACCAGCATGCACAGGGGAGCCGCTTTCGGGGATTTCGACGGCGACGGGCGCGTAGATGCCGTGGTGACGCGGATAGGCGAGCCCGCCGAACTGTACCGCAATGTTTCGCCAGTGCGGAACCACTGGCTGGCGCTGCGGTTAACGGGACGCAAGAGCAACCGCGACGGGATCGGGGCACAGATTCACCTCGTAAGTTCCTCCGGGCGCGAGCAGTGGAACCACGTCACTACGTCGACCGGGTACGCGTGTTCGAGCGACAAGACTGTGTTCTTCGGCCTGGGGAAGGACAGCCTGGCGCGGCGGATAGACATCGCCTGGCCGAGCGGCGTGCGCCAGAGTCTGGAGAACGTCGCGGTAGATCGGTACCTGTCCGTCGAAGAACCCTAGTCGGGCCGGGCATGCCCGCGCCCCTACTTTTTTCCAGGTTGTTCCTATCCTATTTGCCGATGCGGACGCGCGGCGGGGAGCGCGATTCTGGGATCGGAGGGAATATGACGGAATCGGGACTAGCGGCTCTGTCGAACGAGTTGGCGGGAGCGGTGGCGCGAGCGGGGCGCTTCATGGTGGCAGTGAACGGGCGGGAGCGCATTTCCTCGAGCGGTATCCATTGGAAACCGGGGGCAATCGTCACGGCCGAGCACACCATCCGGCGCGATGAGGAGATCACCATTTCCCTGCCGGACGGCCGCACTCTCCCCGCCACTCTGGCGGGGCGCGACGCGGGGACGGACATCGCGGTACTCAAGGCCGACTGCGGCGACTTGCCGCTGGCCGAAGCCGCGGTTGGAAACGCACTCAAACCGGGGCATATCGTGCTCGCGGTGGGTCGCGGCAGCGAAACGGGGGTGAGCGCCGCTATGGGCGTCATCAGCGGAGTGGCGGGTGCGTGGCGTACCTGGCGGGGGGGCATGCTCGACCGCTTCGTGCGCCTGGACGTGACACTGTATCCGGGCAGTTCGGGAGGCGCGGTGGTGGACACGCAGGGGCGGCTGCTGGGCATGGCGACGGGCGGCCTGTCGCGAATCGCCGGGATCGCGATCCCGCCCGAGACACTCGATCGCGTTGCAGGCGAACTGCTTGCCAAAGGGCGCGTGACTCGCGGCTATCTCGGAGTGGGACTGCAACCGGTCTCGTTGCCCGATCATCTCAGAAGCAGGCTGGGGGTAAGCGAGCGCTCGGGAGTGATCGTCCTCAGTGTGGAGCCGGGCGGGCCGGCTGACCAGGCGGGCATTCTGGTGGGAGATATCCTGGTGGCGCTGGACGGAAAACCGGTCACGGACACGGACGACGTGCAGGTCGCGCTCGGCACGGACGCGGTGGGCCGCTCGCTCCAGGCTTCGCTCATTCGCGGCGGAGAGCGGGCCGAGGCGACTATCGGGATTCGCGAGCGTCCGCGGCGGGAGGCTTGATATGGCAGCTCAGAATTTCGGGGAAATCGCCGAACGGCTGAGGCGGAGCACTGTGCAAGTGCAGGTGGGCGGAGGCGGTGAGCGCGGCAGCGGGTCCGGCGTTGTCTGGACGAACGGCGGGGTCATCATAACCAATGCCCACGTGGCCCGCGATACGCACGCGACTGTAGCTCTGTGGGACGGCCGCCAGCTTCCGGCCGAACTGCGAACACAAGACCGCCGCAGGGACCTTGCCAGCCTGCGTGTACAGGGGCGCGACCTGACGGCGGCGGTGCCGGGCGACTCCTCGTCGCTGCGGCCCGGCGAACTCGTGATCGCCGTCGGTAATCCGCTCGGTTTCACGGGCGCGCTCAGCACAGGGTGCGTTCACGCGCTCGGTCCGCTGCGCGGCCTCGGGCGGCAGAATTGGATCCAAGCGGATGTGCGGTTGCTGCCCGGCAATTCCGGCGGGCCGCTCGCCGATTCCGAAGGACGCGTAGTCGGAATCAACACGATGATTGCGGGCGGGCTCGCGCTCGCCATCCCCAGCAACGCGGTAGCTGAGTTTCTGCGCAGGGGACACTCCGATATATCGCTCGGGGTCACGATTCAGCCGGTTCCGGTGGATACCGCGACTGGCCGTTCGCTCGGCATGTTGGTGCTGACTGTGGGTACGGGCAGCGCCGCGGCCGAGGCATCGCTGATACCGGGCGATTTGCTGATCGGCGCCGGTGGGCAACGCTTTCGTTCCGTGGACGACCTTGCGGACGCCATCGAGGCCGCAGCCGGCTCGGTGCTGCGACTCGAATTCCTGCGCGGGGACCGGCGTGCGGCGCGTCACGTCGCGGTGCGATTGGGCGAGGTGCGAGCGGAGGCGGCGTGATCCGGGTGCTGGTCTCGGCGGAGTCGGCGGTTGCCCGCGCCGGTCTCGAAGCCGTGCTCCGCTCGAGTCCGAATATTCAAGTCGTGGGTAGTGCGCGTGCGCTTGAGGAAGCAGCAGCCGAGATCGAACGGCTTGCGCCCGACGTCATCGTGGCCGAGGCCGGGGACGTGACACCGGAACTGAGCGCGGCACCGGCTGCGGCAATCGTGCTGCTATCGCGCGACCCGGAGCCGGAATGGATTCGCGAGGCGCTGCGAGCGGGCGTCCGCGCCGTGATGCCGGCGCTGGCGAGCGCGGACGAGATCGTTGCCGCGGTCGAGGCCGCGGCGGCGGGGCTGGTTGTCCTCGATCCGCACACGATGGAGAGCCTGATCGGCGCCCCCGTGGCGGCCTCGCGAGCCTTCCCCGGCACAGAGATGCAGCCGCTGACGTCGCGCGAGATTGAAGTCCTGAGGATGATAGCCGAGGGGCTTGGAAACAAAACCATCGCGTGGAAGCTCGGGATTTCCGAACACACGGTGAAGTTCCATGTCGGCTCGATTATGAGCAAGCTCGGGGCTTCGAGCCGCACCGAGGCGGTCTCGATCGGAATCCGCCGGGGATTGATCCTACTTTGATCAGCGAGAAGCTCGTTCCGGGACTACCCAAAAGAAGATTTTGTTTCCTGCGACGCTGAGTTGCTTGTCCGGTTTCCAGTCGCCGAGATTGAAAGCGTGCGACACGATGCGGGTCCCCGGCTTCAGTTCGCGCAGGAGTTTGGGACGCAGTTCCAGGTTGGCTTCGGGCAGAAGGTAGAGAGCGACTACGGTGGCCGGGCTGAGGTCGATGTCGAAAAGGTCCTGCTCGCGGAAGAGCAGGCGAGCCGAAAGGCCCGCCTTTGCGGCGCCGCGCCGCGCCTCGGCTATACGCTCCGGGTTGATGTCCACGCCGACGCCGCGCGCGCCGCAGATCTGCGCTGCCGCGATCAGAATGCGGCCATCGCCGCAGCCGAGGTCATACACCACGTCGGTCTTGTTCACGTTCGCGACCTTCAGCATCGCGAGGACCACGTCTGGCGGCGTCTGCACGTAGGGCGTGTTGATGCGGACCTGGCGCGGCTCATCCTGGGCGAGGGCAGCCGCAGCAAAAAGGACCAAATATGATAGGAATCGCATAGGATATCATCCGTAATTGTCCCAGACGAGCACGGATATTGAAATCGCCCGTTACCGCCCGCGGCACCTCCGGCGGATTTTGCAGATCGAGCGCGCATCCTTTCCGGACGAGCCCTACACGCGCGCGATTTTTCGCGACCTGTATAAGGAATGCGGCGAGCTGTTTCTGATCGCGAAGGTCCGGAGGCGTATTGCGGGCTATATTGCCACTCGCGTGTGCTCCGGGAGAGCGGAGATAATCTCCATCGCGGTAGATCCCGAATACCGCCGTGCCGGCATAGGCACGACGCTGCTGTCGATCGCGCTGGAGCGGCTCGATGAGTCCGGCGCACACTGCGTCGAGCTTATGGTCAGGGTGGACAACCGGGAGGCCATTCGTTTTTACCGGCGCTTCGGCTTCCGGCATGCGGGCCGGGTCGCCAGATATTACGAGGACGGGCAGACCGGATTGCGGATGAGGCGCGCTTTGGGCACGGAGCCGCCGGTGCGAAAGTAGTAGTGAGAGGAGTGGAGATGAAGACCGCCGTTCTGTTCGTTATTGCCGCGCTCGCACTGGCGTACGCCCAATCAGGGTCCTCTGAGCCGTGGGCGGCTTCTGCGGTGATTCAGCCGGCTGCGCTCGCCTCGCAACTGTCGGACGCCAAGGCCCGGAAGCCCGCCATCCTCTACGTCGGCCCGGCGGTGCTCTACCGCAGCAAGCACATTCCGGGCGCAGTGCTGGCAGGGCCGACGGGAACGGCGAAAGGCATGGCATCTTTCCGCGAAGCGCTGGCGAACGTCCCGCGCACGGCCGACATCGTGATTTACTGCGGCTGCTGCCCATGGGACCAATGCCCGAACATCCGGCCGGCATTCACCGCGCTTGCCGAGATGGGCTATCAGCGCGCGAAGGTGCTGGCGCTGCCGACCAGTTTCTACAAGGACTGGATTGAGAAGGGATATCCGGTCGAAACAGGATTGCCGTAGAGGCGAGCAGCCGGAATCGAGCTTCGCGTTCTACCCGGCTGAGCCGAACGTTCTTATCCGCCCAATACAAATTTCCTATTTGGTGGCAGGAAAGCAGCCCCTTAGAATACAATCAGCGCCACCGTAGCGCACGGCTCACCCGGTCCTACGCAGTGGCCAAAATGCCCAAATCTAGCCAAACCAGGGGGAATTCTGTTAGAAATGAGACGGCACACGTATGCCTGTTCCGCGATTCTGATGTTCGTGCTTGCAGCAACGGCCCAGACGCCGCCCGAAAAGCCGGCACAAACAGCGCCTGCGACATCCGCACAAAAGCCCGACGCGACTCCGGCGCAAACACCGGCTGCGCCCCCCGCACAAAAGCCGGACGCGACCCCCGCACAAACAACAGGCGCAACACCTGCGCAGACACCTGCCGCGACACCAGCACAGACGCCTGCCACGGCCCCGCCTCCTTCGCCTCCTCCCGCCGGGCCCACGGCAATTCTCGTGCCGGAACCCGGGTTTGGGCGTCTCTCCCTGAGCGGACTCCTGGATGGATATTTCAGCCTGGGTTTTAACCATCCCGCCTCTGGCGTCAACCAGTTGCGGAACTTCGATACCAGGGCCAACCAGTTCGCCGTAAATATGGGAAAACTTATCGTCGAGTACGGAAACGGCCCCTTCGGCCTGCGGTTTGATTTCGGGGGCGGACACGCCTTCGACATGATAAACGGCGCGGACGGAGCGCCGCGGGTCATGCAGAATGTGGAGCAGGCATTCGCGACTTTCAAACCGGCTCATGCCAGGGGTCTGCAACTCGATTTCGGCAAGTTCGTGACTTCGGCCGGCGCCGAGGTGATCGAAACGAACATGAACTGGAACTATTCGCGGTCGCTGCTGTTCTCATGGGCTGTTCCGTACTACCACTTTGGCCTGCGGAGTTCGATGCCATTCGGCAAGTACTTCACGGGCGGGTTGCAGGTGATAAACGGGTGGAACAATGTCTCGGACAACAATGGAGGCAAGACGTTCGGATTGACCGGCGCGTTCGCGATCGGCCGGTTCACGGTGAACCATAACTACTATTTCGGTCCGGAGAAGTCGAATACGAATCAAGGCTACCGGCATCTGTGGGATACCACCGTGCTCATTGCCGCCAACCGGATCACCAGCGTTTACGTCAACTTCGACTACGGCATGGATCGAAGGTTGCAGGGCGGTTCCGATCACTGGACCGGCATCGCAGGCGCGGCCCGTTTTGCCCTGACACCGAAGATCGCCATCGCCCCCAGGCTGGAGTGGTTCAACGACGCCAGCGGCTTCGCCACCGGTACGGCACAGACACTGAAAGAGGGCACAATCACCGGCGAGTATCTGATCATGCCCGGAGTTGTTGGACGGCTGGAGTACCGCCGCGACTGGTCCAACGTACCATTCTTCGACCGCGGCCCGATTGCCGCGATGGCCAAGGCCCAGACCACGATGCTTGCCGGCGTGACGCTTTTCTTCGCGCCGAAGCGGTAGCTCCGCGGCTTATACTAGTGGAGTGCGTCAGAGTTCCGGTCATCATCCAGCGCGCGTAAACCGCTTGCTTACGCGCGCGGCTCAGTAGCGATTGACGCACCACTCCTGTGACCGCCGATGGACTTTCCGAGCTTAGCACTCGCGCTGTCATCCGAGGGAAGCAGCATCCCGTTCTCGATGCTGATCGTTTTTGGATGCGCGAAGCTGGCGGCGGAAATTGCCGAGCGCCTCAAGCAGCCCGGAATCGTTGGGGAGATCATTGCGGGCGTCGTGATCGGTCCGAGCGTGCTGGGATGGATCCAACCGAATGACCTGCTAAAAACGCTTGCCGAACTCGGCGTGATGTTTCTGCTGTTCCGCGTGGGCCTGGAAGTGAAGGCGTCGGAACTGATGCGGGTCGGCGGACGCGCGGCGCTGGTTGCCTTATTGGGCGTGGTGGTCCCCTTCTTTCTCGGCTGGGGCATCATGAGCGTCTGGGGTTTTCCGAACCTGGACGGCATCTTCATGGGCGCGGCGATGGTTGCCACGAGCGTGGGAATCACGGCCGGAGTCCTGCAGGCGAAGGGCATGCTGCAGAAGACTGCGAGCCAGATCATTCTGGCCGCCGCGGTGATTGACGATGTGCTCGGACTGCTTGTGCTGGCTGTGGTCAGCAGCATGGCGCGGGACCAGATCAATGTTGTCGAGATCGCAACGACGGCCGTGCTCGCGGCCGGTTTTGTAATTATCGTCGCCAAGTGGGGAACCAAGGCCGCTGGGCTCGCCATGCGCCGGTTCGTACACCGCATGCGACTCGGCGAAGCCGAGTTTTCGCTGTCGATGGTGGTGCTGTTCGCGTGCTCATTGCTTGCCGTCTATGCGGGCGTCGCGGCGATCGTCGGGGCGTTCCTGGCGGGCATGGCTCTTTCCGGGACGGTCGACCGGCGGGTTCAGGATCTCGCCCACGGCGCCACAGAACTGCTGGTTCCGTTTTTCCTGGCGGGCATCGGGCTCCACGTGGATCTGAGCGCGTTCCGGAATGGCGAAACCGTGCTCCTCGCGCTGGTTATCATTGCCGCGGCGGTCGCATCAAAGTTCGTCGGGTGCGGCCTCGGCGCGCTCGGACTCGGGCGGACGGACATCTTGCGAATCGGCATCGGGATGGTTCCACGAGGCGAGGTCGGGATGGTGGTTGCGCAAATCGGCCTTGCGATGGGCGCCGTCTCGGGGCCCACCTACGGCGTGGTGGTCGCGATGGCCGTCGCGACGACACTGGTCGCACCGCCTCTGCTCGCCCTCGCATATCGCGGCGCCGACCGGCCGGGTCCGCCGCCCACAAGTGCGTTTGCCGGCACGGCCAACGGCTGACAGATCAACGCGCGCCGTGCGCCAATTGGCCACAGCTCCACACTGACGACGGTAACCTCGGCATTGGACACAGCCGCGTGGCTGGCGTCGGTTACCGTTCCCGGCAAACGGCCCGTGACCGTGAAAGCGGCTCTTGCCGGGTTCAAAACCGCAACTGCCGCAAACGCCGCAGTGAGCGCGGCGTTTCTCTTGTTGATTGCAGGCGCTGGTGTCGTACACGCTCGGAAGCTGGCAAATCAACGGCGCGAACGGCAGCACTTCGAGTTCCGCGCCGAGGCATTCAACAACGCGCGTAGGCGTTTTCAAGCTGCCGGACTCAGGTTTAATATTGCGCCTGTTTGAATGCTGTTTGACTCCGGCCGGACCTTCCGATAGAGTGATCCATTACATGTGACGTTCTCTCCCTAAGCCGCTGTCCCGGCGGCGAGAGCGCCACAGTGGATGCGGTACCTGCAGGAGTATTCCAACATGAGCTTCACCGCGAACGTTGCTGGCACATCGAAAACAGATAGCGCGGGCCCCGGCGGGCACAGACTGTTCGCCCGTGAAAACCTCGTGCCGTTCATTCTCGTAACGGCGTTGTTCTTCCTCTGGGGCATTCCCAATAACCTGAACGACGTGTTGATCCGGCAGTTCACGAAATCGTTCGAGATCGGCCGTCTTCAGGCCGGCCTGGTGCAATCCGCGTTCTACATGGGTTATTTTCTGCTTTCCATCCCCGCCGCCCTCATCATGCGTAAATACGGCTACAAGACCGGACTGGTGATGGGGTTGCTGCTCTACGGCACAGGCACGGTGCTCTTCTGGCCCGCGGCGATCGCCGGCAAGTACAGCTTCTTTCTGTGCGCGCTGTTCGTGATCGCAAGCGGACTGGCGTTTCTTGAGACGGGCGCGAATCCGTTCATCGCGCAGCTGGGCGATCCCGCCAGTTCGGAACGGCGGCTGAACTTCTCGCAGGCGTTCAATCCATTCGGCGCGGTCAGCGGCGCTCTGATCGGCACAGTATTCATCTTTTCCGGCGTCGAGCTCACACCGGCGCAGGTCTCCACGATGAAAGCCGCCGGCCAGTACGAGGCCTATCTGCGTCACGAGACAATGCGCGTGATCGCACCCTACCTGGTGCTGGCGTGCGTGGTCTTCGTCTGGGCGCTGCTGCTTATCAGGACGAAGTTTCCGAAGCTCGCCGGTGAGGTTGAGGAGCAGAACGGCAACTCGAAAGGCCGGGTGCGCGACTTGTTCCGGTACCCGCACTTCGTTTTGGCGGTCATCGCGCAATTCTTCTACTGCGGCGCGCAGGTCGGAACGTGGAGTTACTTCATCCAGTATGTGCAGGATTACACGCACCAGCCGGAAAGGATCGCCGGTTACTTCCTCGCGGGAACGCTGGTGGCTTTCGGAGTGGGCAGGTTTTCCGCAACTTACTTCATGAAGTTTGTCAGGCCGAACGTGCTGATGGGCATTTACAGCGCAGTCAATATGGCGCTGGTCGCGGTTGGTGTCGCGTTCCCCGGCTGGATAGGCCTCTGGGCGATTTTCTTCACGAGCTTCTTCATGTCGCTGATGTTTCCGACGATTTTCGCTCTGGGAATCAAGGAACTCGGGCCGAACACGAAGGTGGGCGGCTCGATCATTATCATGGCGATTATCGGCGGCGCCGTGTTCACGCCGATTATGGGATTGATGTACGAGGCTACGCACAGCATGGCGGCCGCCATGCTGGTGCCGGCGGTCTGCTACGCGTTTATCGGGTACTACGCGTTCTCAGGATCGAGAGTGCGCGTTCCGGCATAGCGTAGTGCGTCAAGCAGCCGGCAGCCTCCTGGCCTGTCGATCAGCTTTGTTGAGCGGCTCCCGACGGCGCCCACCGAATCACGGCTTGGCGCAGATCCTCGAGCCGGACCGGCTTGCTCACGTAGTCGTCCATCCCTGCCGCCAGGCATCTCTCGCGGTCGCCGGCCATCGCCCGCGCCGTCATGGCGATAATCGGCGTGTGCTTCGTCGCTCCTTCGCTGCTGCGGATCGCGGCGGTCGCCGCAAATCCGTCCATCTCCGGCATGTGTACGTCCATCAGCACAAGGCTGTAGCAGCCGCTCGCGACGGCTTCCACCGCTTGCCTGCCGTTCTCCACGGCCTCCGCCTGAAATCCCGATTTCTCGAGCATCCGCAGCGCGATTTTGCGATTCACCGCATTGTCCTCGGCGAGAAGAATCCGGACGCCGCTGCCGCCCGCTTCCGGGAGGGAGGTGTCCAAGCCGCGCGACTCGCCGCCGGCCGGCGAAACGTGCGCGCTGGTGGCTTTGCGCAGCGGGACCGTGAACCAGAACGTGCTGCCGCAGCCTGCCTCCGTGTCGAAACCGATGCGCCCGCCCATAAGCTCCACGAGTTGTTTGGAGATCGCCAGCCCCAGGCCGGTGCCGCCATACCGGCGAGTCGTCGAAGTGTCAGCCTGTGTGAAGCTCTCGAACAGACGCGCGCGGTGCTCGGGTGCGATGCCGATGCCGGTGTCGCGGATAGCAGCCCTGATCACCGCGATCCCTGCGGTCTCCCGCTCCACTTCCATCCGGATACTCACCTCGCCGCCGTCGGTGAACTTGATCGCGTTCCCCACGAGGTTGGTGATGACCTGTGTCAGCCTGGCGCTGTCCCCGATCAGAACCCGGGGCACGGCGGCATCGAGGGTTGCGGAGAGCTGCAAGCCTTTGGGCCGCGCCTGAACTGCCAGCAGCGCACAAACCTGGTCGAGCACTCTCCCCGGCTCGAACGGCGCTTCCACCACTTCCATTTTTCCGGCCTCGATTTTCGAGAAGTCGAGGATGTCGTTGATGACCGAGAGCAGCGCTTCCGCCGAGAATTTCACGGCTTCGGCGTACTCGCGCTGCTCCGGCTGGAGAGCGGTTCCCAGGAGCAGTTCGGTCATTCCGGCAACGCCGTTCATCGGCGTGCGAATCTCGTGACTCATGTTCGCCAGGAAGCGGCTCTTCGCTTCAGTCGCTTCGCGGGCCGCGTTCAGCGCAGCCAGGAGTTCCTCGTTTTTCTGCCGCAGTTCCCGCGCATACTGGCCTATCTGCACCTCCCAGCGCTTACGGTCCGTGATGTCACGCGCAATGCCATGGATGCCCACGGGCCGCCCCTTGTCGAGCAGCAGCCTGTTGCTCAGTTCGAGCAGCACTTCCCGGCCGTGTTTCGTCACAAGGGCCACCTCGCACTTGTTTGCGCCGCCACCCGCGAGATAGGACTGCACTATTTGCCGCGCGCGAGCAAGGTCCCGCGGCTTCAGCAATTGTGCGGCGTTCATTGTGAGTGCTTCCCCGCGCGTGTAGCCCGTGGCGCGCTCGGCCGCTTTGTTCACCGAGATGATGTTCCCGTTCAGATCGATCGAATAGATCAGGTCGTGCGCGTTCTCGAACAGGTCCCGGTAGCGTTCCTCGCTCTCGCGCAGTTTCTGTTCGGCTATCTTGCTCTCCGTGGTGTCCGCCAGTATGAGAATGCTGCCGCCAACCCCGCCCTGAGTGTTGCGAAGCGGCGCTGCCCAGAGACTCACATCCAGCAGTGAACAGTCTTTGCAGAGCGCCGCTAGCTCCACTTGCGTAAGGCCGCGCCGTTGGCGGAATCCGGCAAGCGTTCGTTCGAACTGGACGCGGTCGCCTTCCGCCACTATCGGCAGACCCCGGTGCAGCACCTCCTCGTGTTTCCAGCCGAACATTCGTTCAGCCGCCGGGTTCCAGGTCTCGACGTTGCCTTCCAGGTCCATCGCGATGATGGCGAGCGGCGAAGCCTTGATGAGTGCGCCGAGAGTCTCATTGGCCCGGTGGAGACTCTGCTCCCAGCGCTTGCGCTCCGTCATGTCGGCCAGAAAAGCCACCAGGCCCTGCACGCCGCCGCTCGGGTCCCTGAGTGCCGCCGTCCATAGCGCGACGTCAACGGCCGAACCGTCTTTTCGGTAGCGGGTGACCTCCGCGGCTGCCAGCGGACTCCCATGCGATGCGGCCTCGAGGTCGGATGCGAATTCAGGCAGTTGCTCCGGGCGGACGTGGGGTGTCACCCGGCCGATTATTTCTTCCGCCGTCCAGCCGAACATCGCCTCGGCCGCCGGATTCCACGTCCGCACTTTTCCGTCGGGATCAACGACGTCGATCGCCAGGGGCGAGCACTGGATCACCGCCTCCAACAGTAAATTGGCTTCGCTCAGCGCCGCCTCCGCGCGCTTGCGGGCGGTGACGTCCTCTATAGTGCCCTCGAAGAACAGCACTTCGCCATTCTGTGCCCGGACCGCCCGGGCATTCTCACGAACGGCGATCACTGTCCCGTCCCGCCGGGTCCAGAGCGCCTCGTGGCCCTTGATTTCCCGGCCGCCTTCGAACGCCGCTATGAACTCCCTCCGGTTGTAGCCCGGCTCGAAGTCGTCCTGCTCCAGGTTGCGTGACGCCAGTTCGCCAAATGACGAATACCCGAGCATTTCGAGCAGCGCCTGGTTGGCCATCAGAATCCTGCCGTCCGGAGTCGTGCGGTAAATTCCGATCGGCGCGTTTTCAAAAAGCCGTCTGTGGCGCTCCTCGCTTTCTTCCAGCGCTTTCTCCGCGCGCCGCTGCCCCGTTATGTCAAGCATGGCTGACCGCATCCCGGTCACCCTGCCCTGCTGATCGCGAATCAGGCGCTCGTGGACCTGCAATACCAGCCTCGTTCCGTCGCGCCGCACGACCTCCCGGGAGAACGGGGTCACCGCTTTCTTCCCGCGCATCTTCAGGTCCACGGCAATCCGGCTCGCATCGCGCTTCTCCGGAGTTACAAACTCCCAGATCGCCCGGCCGAGTATGTCGCCCGCAGCCAGCCCGAGCAGTTCGCATCCCGCCTGGTTCACCCGCTGTACAATTCCGTTCCGGTCGATCTCGTTATAGGCGACCGGCGCCTCCTCGAACAGTCCTCGAAAGCGCGCCTCGCTTTCGAGCAGCGCGCGCTCGCGGCTGGCCGATCGCCGGATGACCCAGTAGCACAGGGCAGCGAACGCGACAATGGCGGCAATGGCGGCAGGCATCGTTGGCCTGCTCTGTTATCGGCCGCAAACGCCGGAGCCTTTAGTTCAGGCCTGCCCTCTTCGCCGCCGGTCTATAATCGATTCTTCATGCAGATCGACTGGTTCCCGTTGTGGCTCAGCCTCAGGGTGGCTGCGATTGCCACTCTACTATCCCTGCTCGTGGGGCTCTGGCTGGCGTACCTGCTGGCGAACCGGAACTTCCGCGGCAAGGACGTGCTGGACGCTTCGGTCGCACTGCCGCTCGCTCTGCCCCCGACCGTCCTCGGCTATTACGCGCTGGTCCTCCTGGGCCGCGAGAGCCCGCTTGGCCGCCTGTACGAGTGGGTGTTCGGTGGGCCCCTCGTATTCACCTGGCAGGCCGCCGTGGTGGCTGCCATGATTCACGCCATCCCCCTGCTCGTGCTTTCGGCCCGTGCCGCCCTGGAGAGCGTCGATCACTGCTACGAACGGGCCGCCCGCAATCTCGGTGCTTCGGAATGGCGCGTTTTCTGGCGCGTCAGCCTGCCGCTGGCGCGCCGCTCCATACTGGCCGTCGCGGTGCTCGCCTTCGCCCGTACCCTGGGCGACTTCGGCATCACCATCATGATCGCCGGCAACATCCCGGGCCGCACCCAGACCGTCGCTGTGGCGATATATGACGCCGTAGAGGCCGGCAACGGCGCCCTGGCGCGCACGCTCGTGCTCGTGATCTCGGCGCTGGCCATCTCGATCGTGTATCTGGCCAACCGGCTCCTGGCGAGGCAGCCCGTATGATTCATGTCCGCATCCGCAAACAGTTCCCCGCGCGAACGGATTCAGCCGCCTTCTCGCTGGACGTCGAGTTCAAGGCCGCGGCCGGCGTGACGGTCCTGTTTGGCCCCAGCGGTTCGGGCAAGACCCTCACGCTCGACTGCATCGCCGGGTTCGCCGCACCGGACGAGGGCCGCGTCATGCTGGACGACGAAATCCTGTTCGACTCTCCGGCCCGCGTCTGCCTGCCGCCCCAGGCCCGCCGCTGCGGCTACGTCTTCCAGAACTACGCGCTGTTCCCGCACATGACGCTGCGCCAGAACCTTGCCTTCGCCGTGGATCGCAGGCCGCGCCTCGAGCGCCACCGCCGCGTGAACGAGATGATCGAGCGGTTCCGCCTCGCCGACGTGGCCGGCCGCCGGCCGCATGAGCTTTCCGGAGGGCAGAAGCAGCGGTGCTCCATCGCCCGCGCCCTCATCGCCTCACCCCGTCTGCTGCTGCTCGATGAGCCCGCCCGCGGCCTTGACGCACCGCTTCGCGCCGAGTTGTACGAACTCTTGCGCCAGGTGCGCGCCGAGTTTCAGATCCCCAGCCTGCTGGTAACTCACAACCTGCACGAGTCCTTTGAACTGGGAGAGGAAATGCTGATCCTGCGCGAAGGCCGGCTCGTGCAGAGCGGCACGCCGAAGGTGGTCGCGGAGCGCCCGGCAAGCGTTGAGGTTGCGCGCCTGCTCGGCATCTTCAACCTCCTGCCGGTCGAGATCGCCGAACTGAACCCGCAAAGCAACTTCAGCCGGGTCCGCTATGGCGAATTCGATCTCTCGGGACCGTACTTCCCCGGACACATGCGCGGCGACCGCGTCTGGCTCTGCGTCCGCCCGGAAGCGCTCAGGGTCTCCGCGCGGAACGGCCGGCCCGGCCCGAACCAGGTGCCCGCACAGTTGCGCCGGATCGTCGAGATGCCGCAATCCGTCCGCCTGGAATTCTCCGGCGACCTGAACGTGGAGCTCTCCCCCGGCGACTTCGAAACACAGAAGCATAATAAAGAGTGGGTGATTACGTTCCCGCAGAGCTGCCTGAGAGTCTTGTGAAAACACTCGACCAATACGTTGCCATGGCCGAACACATCCACGGCCACATCTGCGCCGGGCAGATTCTAGGGCTGCGCATGGCAATGTATGGATTGCACCTGCTCGGCATCGCCGAACCCGAGGGCAGCGACCGCAAGCGCCTGGTTACGTTCGTTGAAATCGACCGCTGCGCCACGGACGCCGTTACCGTAGTGACCGGCTGCCGGATCGGGAAGCGCGCCCTGAAGTTCCGGGATTTCGGCAAGGTGGCGGCCACGTTTTGCGACCTGGCCGAAAACCGGGCTGTTCGCGTGGTAGCGAAAGAATCGTCGAAACAGCGCGCGCGGGAAATGTACCCGGAAATCGGGAACAAGAACGCTCAGCAGATGCGCGCGTACCGCGAGATGCCCGACTCGGAGATGTTCGACTATCAATGGGTGAGAGTGAGGGTGGGCCCCGAGGATCTGCCCGGTTACAAGGGGCCGCGGGTGGTCTGCGCAATTTGCGGCGAAGGCATCAACTTCGGCCGCGAGGTGCTGCGCGATGGCGCGACGCTCTGCCGCTCCTGCGCCGGCGAACGCTACTACGAGCCGATTGAACCGTGATCCGCTACTACATCACTGACCGCAAGCAGTTGGGAAGCTGCGACGCCCTGCTCGAGGCGATTCGCCGCAATCTCGCGGCGGGGTGCGATTTCGTACAGATCCGCGAGAAGGACTTGTCCACGCGCGAACTCATGAGTCTTGTGCGCGCGGCGCTCGGGCTGCCGAATCCGCACGGCGTCCGGATTCTCGTGAACGCCCGCGCGGACGTCGCGCTGGCCTGCGGCGCTCACGGGGTCCATCTGCCTTCCGATTCAATCGAGCCGGCGCGGCTGCGCTCCATCGCGCCCGCCGGATTCGTGATCGGCGTCTCCTGCCACTCCGTCGAGGATGTGCGCGCGGCCGAACGGGACGGAGCCGGCTTCGCCGTTTTCGGTCCGGTGTTCTTCACTCTCTCAAAAGCGCCGTACGGCGCGCCGGTGGGCCTGGACCGCCTCCGTGAAGCCTGCCGCGCCGTGCGCTTGCCGGTTCTGGCGCTCGGCGGCGTCACTGAAGAAAACGCGCCCGAATGCATCGCCGCTGGCGCAGCCGGAATCGCCGGAATCACGCTGTTTCAGCGCTGACGCGAACGCGAACAGCGTCTTCGTCCTTCCACCGTCGCGTCCTTCACGATTACGCTCGTCAACGCTGTAGGCGTGTCGCCCAGGCCGCGTCACACGTTGATTAATAAACGTTTATGCTACAATGCTGGCATCAGGGGGTCTGGATGTCTCGGTCCACGAGGCAGCGGGTATGAGCACCGCAGATTCTTCGATTCCGTTCCTGGAGGCGCTGGAATCCGCCCTCGACCACATGGGTGACGGCATCGTCATCGTGGACCGGAATGGCAGGCTGTTGCTGGCCAATCCGGCGGCCCGGCGAATGCTGGACCCAGTCCTCCTCCACGCCGCCCCGGCCCGCGCGGCCGAGGGCTGTTACCTCCCCGATGGAGAGACGCCCTACCCGGCCGCGCAACTGCCGCTGGCGCGGGCGATGCGGGGAGAGCCGGTCGATCTCGCCGAAATCTACTTACGAAATCCGGGTTCGCAGGAAGGGTCGTGGGTCGCTGTCAATGCGCATCCGCTGCGGGATCGGGAAGGAAACCTGAACGGGGCCGTCGCCGTCTTCCGGGACGCCACTGAACGGAAAAACGCGGAAGAGCGGCTAAGGCTGCTCCTTGACGCCTCGGGGGTGCTGCTCGGGTCGCTCGAACTCAACGGCATTCTGTCCGCGGTTGTGGACTTGGCCCGACGGATGATTTCGGCGGACGCCTATGCCGTATCGCGGCATGATCCAACTCCCGGGGGCGGCCGGACTGTGTGTACCTCGGGTTTTTCGGCAACCCACGAGGATGTCACGGCTGACCTGGGCGAATGCACCCGGACCCTGGACGCGCCGGTTGTTTATGAGGACATCGAGAGTGCGCCGCTCGCAGGCGAGTGCCGCAAGCGGTACCGGGACGAGGGCATCCGTTCGGTTCTCGCCGCGCCGCTGCGGATACAGGGAAAGCCGTCCGGAACGCTTGCTTTTTACCGCCGCAGGGCGCAGGCGTTCGACGAATCCGAGGTCCGGCTGGCGTCCGCGCTGGCCAACCTGGCGGCCGCCGCGATTAGCAACACGGAGGTCTACCAGGAACAGAAGCTTATGCGCACAGAGGCGCAGGCGGCCGAGCGCCGTGCGGCATTTCTTGAGGAGGCCACTGCGCTGCTCGGGGCATCACTGGATTACAGGACCACTCTTGCGCAGGTTGCGAAGATGGCGGTGCCCCACGTAGCAGACTGGTGCGCGGTGAGCATGATCGAGCCGGACGGCTCGGTGCGGCAACTGGCTCTCGCTCACGTCGATCCGGCGAGGGTGGAATGGGCCCAGGGCGTGGTCCGGCGCTTCCCCTATCCGCCCGACGCGCCGCTGGGCGTTCCGCACGTTCTGCGCACAGGGGAGTCGCAAATAGTTCCCATCGTGACCGACGCCGCACTCGTGGTGGCGGCAACCAGCGAGGAGCACCTGGCGCTGCTGCGGCAGTTCGGCGTGGTGTCGTACATGTGCGTTCCCTTGGTCGTCCGGGGGCGGACCCTCGGCGCCCTCACGTTTGGTTCGTCGCAATCGGGAAGGCACTACGGCCCGGACGATCTGGCGCTCGCCGAGCACCTTGGGCGGCGCGCCGGGCTGGCCATCGACAACGCCCGGCTTTACGAAACGGCACAGCGCGAGCGCGAGTCCGCTCAGGCTGCTCTCGAAGCATCGCTGCGCAGTGAAAAGCGTTTCCGGCGGCTGGTTGAATCCGGTATCATGGGCATCATTCTCGGCGAGGGCGACACCATCACTGAGGCCAACGACGTCTTCCTGAACCTGATCGGCTACAAAAGAGAGGACCTGGCCGAGGGCCTGCGATGGCCGGCCATCACGGCGGCCGAATACGCGCACACAAACGCCAGGGCGGAACGCGAACTGATCGCGACCGGCGTATGTGCGCCGTTCGAAACCGAGTACATCCGCAAGGACGGAACTCTTGTCCCGGCGCTGATTGGCGCGGTGCTGCTCGAAGGGCTGCCGCGTCACACATGGGTCCGCTTCGTGGTGGACCTGACGGAACGAAAGCGGCTGGAACAGCGGCTCCGCGAATCGCAGAAACTGGAGAGCATCGGCCTGCTGGCGGGCGGCGTCGCGCACGATTTCAATAATCTGCTCACCGGCATCCTCGGAAACGCCAGCCTCGCCCTGGACGAACTCTCGCCGGTACACCCGGTCCGCCCGATAATTGAGAACGTCATTCTGGCCAGCGAGCGCGCCGCGCACCTCACGCGGCAGTTGCTGGCCTACTCCGGGAAGGGCCGGTTTATCATCCAACCGATCAACCTGTCCGAACTGGTCCGCGAGATCGCATCGCTGCTGCGTCTCACCATTCCCAAGAAGGTTTATCTCCGGCTGAACCTGGCCGATAACTTGCCGCCTGTGGAGGCCGACTCCAGTCAGGTCCAGCAACTCGTAATGAACCTCGTCCTGAACGGAGCGGAGGCGATCGGCGACGGGATCGGCACTGTGCTGGTGACAACCGGAATCAGGGAAATCGATGAGACGTACTCGCGAAGCGCGCTGATCGGCGATGAACTCGCGCCCGGCAAATACGTGTATCTGGAAGTGCACGACACGGGTTGCGGTATGGATGAGCAGACCAAGGCCCGCATTTTCGATCCGTTTTTCACCACAAAGTTCACCGGGCGCGGGCTGGGGCTGGCAGCGGCGCTTGGCATTGTGCGCGGGCATAAAGGTGACATCAAGGTTTACAGCACGGCCGGGCGGGGCAGCACGTTCAAGGTTCTGCTCCCAGCGGGCGCGGTCGCTTACCGCGAACCCGAACGCGAAATTTCGCGCCAGGACCTGCACGGCCAGGGCACCCTCCTGATCGTGGACGACGAGGACATCGTGCTCAGGACTGGAAAACTCGCCCTGGAGCGCTACGGCTACAAGGTGCTCCTCGCAGCCAATGGCCTCGAGGCGCTCGAATTGTTCCGGGAAGTTTCGGGCGAGGTCGCCCTTGTTCTGCTCGACATGACCATGCCGGTGATGAGTGGAGAGGAGACGCTGGCTGAACTCAGGCGTATCCGGCCGGATGTTCGAGTGGTCGTGTGCAGCGGCTACAACGAACTCGAGGCGGTGCGGCGGTTCAGCGGGGCCGGCGTGGAGGCGTTTATACAGAAACCGTACACGTCCGCCCAACTTGCGGAGAAGGTGAAAGCGGCGCTCGAAGGCAGAGCCCGAGGGTTGGGCGTCGCGGACGGCTCGCCGGCTACTTCCTGAGCGCGGCGGCAAACGCTTCAAACAGCCGGAGGTCGTGCTCCCCTACGTCGATCCGCTCTTCCGGGTGCCACTGTACGGCGACCACGAAGCGGCGTTCCGGATCCTCAAGTGCCTCGACCACGCCGTCCGGTGCCGTGGCTGAGACGAGCAGGCCCCGGCCGATCCGGTCCACCGCCTGATGGTGGCGCGAGTTGACCATCCTGACGCCGGCGTCGGCGATGGAGGCCAGTTTTGTTCCCGGCGCCACCTCGATTGCGTGTACCTCCGCGAGCCCCTTTACACGATGCACGGTGCTGTTATCGAGGTGCTGTATGAGAGTGCCGCCTCGAACGACATTGAGAAGTTGCAGCCCGCGGCAGATCGCCAGGACGGGCAGATCGCGGGCGTACGCCTCCTGAATCAGCGCTTCCTCCATTTGGTCGCGAGGGGTATCGGGTAAGTCGGTGGCCTCGTGGGGAGTCTGCCCATAGCGCGCCGGATCGATATCGGTGCCGCCTGTGAGCAGAAGTCCGTCCACCCCCGCCAGAGTAACAGAGTCGTCCGGTGAAACCAGCACTGGCTCTACGCCGACCCGGCGCAGTGCTTTGGCATAGGATTCAGCTTTACGGGGAAAACGGTAGGGCAAGGCGGCGCGCGCGGCCATGCTTCCAGATTATCCGGTCATGCAACCGCTCCGCGCGGGCGTAACCAGCCAGATGTGGCGCAAGCGGGAATTCAAAAAGCCAACATCCGGCGAGGGCGGCACATGTGAATACGATCTGACACACCGGCCATTTTGCAGGGGTTGCCGTGAATCAGTTGTCGCTGGGTGTCGGATGGCGTAGCCGGAACTGGAGATGCAGCGCCACTTGGAACGCAACGGGTTTCCCTTCGAGCCGCGCCGGTTCGAATCGCCACTGCCTGGCGGCGGCTATTGCTTTGGGATCGAGTCGCGGGTCCAGGCTTTCGAGAACCTCAAAGCGCACTGGAATTCCCTCTCGAGAGATGACCACCTTAAGCTTCACTGTGCCCTCGATCCTCTCTGCCCGGGCCGACTCATCGTACTGAGGGTCCACTCTCTTGAGAGGTCTAGGTGGCGTCACGCCGCGGTCGGTAACGGAGTAGACCTTGCCCTCTGACATCTGCGCATCGACCCTGGGGCCTAGCGTGCCTACCGTTGTAACAACAGCAGCAATCAAAACGATATTGCTGAACTGCGTGGTCTGCATTCTCATGCGGATACTCTCTCCTCGTCGTTTTTGGGATTGCAGCAGTCCACTCCAAATCTTTACGCTGTACGTTCAACTTCGGCGAAGCACGCTCGCCGGGTCGATGTGCGCGGCCCTGTAAACGGGCAACAGGACGGCGCCAAAGCCCGCGGCAATGAACAGTACAATTGCTGCGATGTGGACACCGGGATCCCACGGCGACATGTTGAATGCGACAGAGCTTAAGAGTGTTAGTGCAGCCCAACTCAGTGGAACACCGAATCCTAGGCCCAGTGTGATTAAGATAAGAGCTTCTCGGAGAAAATGCCAAGCCACCGTTAGCGGTCTCGCCCCGCAGACCATGCGGATGCCAATTTCCCCGGTGCGGGTTGCCACACCGAATGCCAACAATCCTCCCAATCCGACGACTGCGATTATCGTCGCCAGAACAGCGAACAGCAGCGCGAAAACCGCCAACATGCGTTCGCTCGCGATGCGATAGTTGCGTTGGGTCTCAAGCGGCCGAATATCGTACGCAGGAATGCGGGGATCAAGCCGCTGAGTAATAGCCTGTAGCACGCGTGGGGTATCTGCCATGTCGCCAGAGGCGCGCACCAGAAGAGTCATCTCCGGGAATCCGCCGGCCGCGGCCGAAGCCTGCGAAGCCGGCAGGTAGACTGTCATCGGTGCTTCTTCTCTCACCGCCCTATAATGGGAATCCTTCACGACCCCAACTATTTCCCGATTGCCCTGCGCCTGGATCAGCTTTCCGATTGCTCTCTGCCCCGGCCAGAAAAAGCTGGCGAATCGCTGGTTCACGATTGCCGTGGGCGTCGAGCCTTGGGTGTCCCGGTCTTCGCACTCTCGTCCTTGCTGCACCGATGTCCCCAGGGTCCTGAAATATCCATCGCTGATGTAGTGAAGCTGGATCTGGCCGGTATTAGGTCCACCTGGAACCCTGACATCCCAGGCGATCATGTTGCCAGAAAGAACGCTGACCGTGGAGAACGCAGCTGATTCGATCTTGGGATCTCTGCGCGCTTGTTCTAACAGGCTTTCGAAAAAGCGCACCGAGCCCTGGGCCGAGTACCCGTAGGACTGAGGAGCCAGAGTGAGGAGAAGAACGCGGTCGAGTTGGAAGCCCAGATCGACCGTCCTCAGATTATACAGCGTCCTGGCAAGAACTCCAGCTCCAGACAAGAGTGCAAGCGATAGTGCAACCTGCCCTATGACGAGCAATCGCCTGAATGGTAGGATTCTTAGCGAGCCGGGGGCATCCGATCGGTTGCGGAGCGCTAATATTGGTTGAGTTGCGGACGCTTGCAGCGCAGGCAAGAGTCCGCACAGCACGCAGGCCAGTACCGACAAGCCGGCTGTCATCGCCAGCACCGATAGGTCGAGCCGGGCGTCCAGGACCGTGCCGAATGTCACGTTGTGAAGGAGGTTGCGCGCGAGGCCAATGCTCCAGTGCGCAAAGACGAGGCCGCAGCAGGCAGCGACAAGTGCGAGCACTGTGCTCTCGACGAGCATCTGCTGAATCAATCGCCCACGCGTTGCTCCCAACGACAGCCGGACGGCCATCTCATGCTGTCGAGCGATTCCGCGAGCCGACAACAGACCCGCGACGTTTGCGCATGCGATTAGCAGCAGTACGCCGACCGCCACGGCCAGCAGCAGGGTTGGCGATTTGAGTCGATCCCTCAAATTTGAGAACCCACGGCTGCCCTCTTCCAGCACACACACATGGTCGGACGCGCCTTGGCGCTCAGAGCCTTCCGCGAGATGCGAGCGCAACGCGGTCATCATGGCCTGTGCTTGCGCCAGGCTCACATCGTCTCTCCGCCGTCCCATCAATTGAAGCCAAAACGTTTGATCGCCCAGGTTCGCCATCCCCTGGGCCGCGCCCAGCGGGATCTGGAAGTCACTCTGCTGGCCCATCACCGATCCGGAGAAGCCGGGTTCGGTTACGCCGACGATCTGGAAAAGTCGGGCCTGAAGGTGAACTGTCTGCTGTAGAATGCGCGGATCGCCATGGAAGCTCTCGGCCCACAATCGATGACTGATCACTATCGGGTAGGGCTCGAGCTGGTTCCGCTCGTCGTCATCCTGAAGAAGGCGACCCATCGAGGCATGGACGCCCAAGACGCGGAAATAGTTGCCACTCACGAGTTCACCCTGCAGGCGCCCCGTGACGCCCTCGGCGCTGAAATCCTCACTGGTGGAACAACGAGCGAGAATGCCCTGAAATGCTCTTTGCCGGGCGCACACCTCGCGATACTCGACATAGGAGACCGCGGTAGGTGTCGTGAACACTGCGAGTTGCTCGGGAGCGCGGGCCGGAATACGCTTGAGCATAACGGCGTGCACAATGGAGAAGATCGCTGTGTTTGCGCCTATTGCTAACGCCAGCGTCAGTACTACCACCATGGTGATGCCGGGCGCTCCCCGCATGGCGCGTACCGCACCAATCACATCCCGCGCTAACCCTGGAAACCAGTGGAGCCGAGCCACACTCGATTCAGATGGGGACAGCGGTAACATCATGCTCCTGGGAACAGCTCGCCCTAATGACTTCAGGTGAGATCTAGTTAAGGTGCATCTGCCCGGTCACGAGAGGGACGCACAAGCTCTGCAGTGACCGGGCACCCTTCTTTCCCAATGGCTGCGCCCTAAACGAATTTGTACTCGCCGGGCACGGGCAGCTTCCGGGCCGGCATTTTCTGCTTGTAGTCGAACTGCTTGGGCTGCAGGTCGAGTTGGGACGCCATAATCATGTCCCAGGTGATCTCCAGGCCGGAATACGCCGACTCGCGTGCCATGATGCAGGTCATCGTGGCCTCGGCGACCGCCATGCTCTGGTTGATATACGGGCCCTCGCCGAGCACGCTCTTCACAAGGGCGATGTGTTCGGCGACCTGCGAGTTGATGCCCTTCGTGCCCATGTCCAGGCCGTTGCTGCGCCCCTTCGTCCCGACGATCAGGTCGTCCACCTTGCGGTAGCAGCCCTGCTCGTACTGGCGGCAATGGCTGCTGAGGTGTACGCCGTTGGGGTAGACGAAGTCCGACGTCATGTGATCGTAGATGTCGCCGTACATGGGTTCCGGCTTGCGCCACGCCGCCCCGCCGTACGCCATCACCTTGACCGGGTGCGTCCCCATCACCCAGTTCATGAAGTCGATGTTGTGGTAATGCTGCTCCACGATCTGGTCGCCGCAGATCCAGTCGAACGAGTACCAGTTGCGGTGCTCGTATTCCATGTCGCCCCAGTCGGGCTTGCGGTCCCTCTCATGCCACACCGGGCCGCTCAAATATTGCGAGTAGAGCCCGGCAATCTGACCGATGGCGCCGTCCTGAATCTTCTTCACCGTTTCGATGTACTCGGTGGCGTAGTGACGCTGGGCTCCGCAGACCACCGTCAGTTTGAGCTGCTCGGCCTTCTTCGCGGCCGCCATGAAGCGCCGGACGCCCACCGGGTCCGTGGCGATCGGTTTCTCGCAAAATACGTGCTTCTTAGCCTCGACCGCCGCCTCGAAGTGCGCGGGGCGATAGCCAGGAGGCGTACAAAGCATTACGATATCGATGTCGGAATTCACCAGGTTCTTGTAGGCATTGAACCCGGTGAACTGGTGCTCGGCATCGACTTTGACCTGATTGGGGAACTTGTCCCGGAGGCGGGCGAGGTTTCTTACCAGGTGGTCCTCAAACACGTCGGCCAGGGCAACGATCTCGACGTTCTGGTTTCCCGTCAGGCAATCTGTGATGGCGCCGGAGCCGCGGCCTCCCACTCCAATGAGGCCGGCCTTGAGCTTGTCCTTCTTCTGCATGGGTGCCTCCCTATCAGTGTGCTGAAAAAGGGGTCAGACTGGTCCGACCCCCATCCCGCTAGATGAACTTGTACACGCCGGGCACCGGCACGGGCGGCACCGGCACGGACGCTTTGATGTCCAGGTTCTTGGGCAGCAGGTCGAGTTGGGATTTCATCATGTCGTCCCAGGTGACTCTCTGTCCGGAATAGGCGGCCTCGCGGCCCATGATGCAGGTCATGGTGCTTTCGGCCACCGCCATAGCTTCATTGATGTAGGGGCCGGTGCCGAGGATGGAGGCCATCATGTCGGCGTGTTCCTGCACGTACGGGTTGACGCCGCGGGGCGTCTTCGACGTGTCGATGCGGCCCTTGGTCCCAACAATCAGCTCGCTGACGTTCTGGGCTATGCCGCTGCCCTGGAACTGGCGGCAGTAGCTGGACATGTGGACACCGTTGGCGTAGACGAAATCGGCGGCGACGTGGTCGTAAATGTTGCCGTATTCCTCTTCGCGGGGGCGCCACGCCGTTCCGCCCGAAGCTACGCACTCCACCGGGTGTGCGCCCATGAACCAGTTGCACACATCGATATTGTGCAGGTGCTGCTCGACGATCTGGTCGCCGCAGATCCAGACGAAGGAATACCAGGCGCGATTCTGGAACTCCATGTCGCTCCATTTCGGATCGCGCTTGCCCTTCGGCCCAGGCCAACCGCCGCCCAGGAATTGCAGAACCGGGGAGCCCACCCAATACGCGTAGAGCGCCTGTATGTCGCCGATTTCACCGTTCTTCACGCGCTTGTATTGGTCGAGATAATAGGGCTGCGACCTGCGCTGGGCGCCGGACTTTACGGTGAGCTTCAACTCCTCGGATTTCTTCGCAGCCGCCATGAACCGGCGGACTCCGACGGGATCCGTACCGAACGGCTTCTCGCAGAAGATGTGCTTCTTGGCCTCGACGGCGGCTTCGAAATGCATTGGGCGATAGCCCGGCGACGTGGCCAGCATGATGATATCCACGCCGGAATTGATGACCTTTTGATAGCCATCGGGTCCGGTGAACTGGTGCTCGCCATCCACTTTCACGCGTCCGGCGTACTTCGCG
Source organism: Acidobacteriota bacterium (assembly GCA_023436715.1). GTDB lineage: Bacteria > Acidobacteriota > Terriglobia > Bryobacterales > Bryobacteraceae > Fen-330. The sequence goes on along the minus strand of JAEZIJ010000030.1, from coordinate 65,561 downwards.
TTGCGCGGATTGTCGCGCAGGGTCCGGAGAGAGCCTGTCAGGCGGTTCTCGAACATGTCGGCCATGGCGACCAGTTCCACGTTCGGGCAGCCTTCCATAATGTTCTCGACCGCCTGCGTGCCGCGGCCGCCGCAGCCGATCAGGCCGGCCTTGAGAGTCGGGGGCGCGGAGCCCCGGACCAACTCGGGCCTCACAATTGTAAAGGCGGAAGCGGTCGCGCCCGCTACCGTCGATTTCTTCAGAAAAGACCTTCGAGAGAGTGCGTCGTTTTCCATCGGATCAGTGACCTCAGTCCGGACTATTGTACTCCCAAGCTGCAGACCCTAGATCACGACATCCGAAGCCGCTCCCTTGCCGCGCCGCGACCGCAAGGGGGCGGGTTGATTCCGGTAGGCCCGCCGCCACGGTGTATCATTTTAGAGTCACGTTCGGAAGCCCGAAGCAGGAGTTTCCTATTCGTTGTACTCGCGCCTCGGGCCATAAACGTCTGTTTGAGGAACGGTTGTCTTAAGTATGAAAATGAAAGCCTTTTTTCTGATCGCCCTGTCGGCTGGCGCCGCGTTGCTGGCGCAGCAGCAACCGCAACAGCCCAAACCGCAGCCCCAGCCCACAGGGGCGGTTTTGCAGGAGCCGGCATATGTGCGCCGGTTCTCGGCCGGGGTGACTCTCAGCGTTCTTGGCCTTAACTCCATGCGCAAGAACGACGTGAATGTCATCACGCAGAGTCCGGCGGTAGATGGTCTTTACACGACGCAGGACGTTTCCAGGCGGGTCGGCTTCGGACTTACGCTTCAGGGAATCGTCAGCGAGCGAGTCGGCGTGAATGGCGGTGTTTTTCTGCGGCCCAACATCGGCTACAAGATGCACAGCGACATTTACGAGGGCACGGACAACCCGAACACGACCAAGGACGAGAGGAAGTATATCGTTCGAAACGAGGAAACGCGTTTCCGTTACTACGATTTCCCGGTGACGCTCCGGTACTACGGCCGCGATCGCCACGATCCCGGGCCCCGCTGGTTCGTCGAAGCGGGCGGCGTGCTGCGGCGGGTGACCCGCGTCAGGACGTCGATCGACGAGACCATAGACGACGGCGACAAGGCCTGCTGCACCACGACGCCCGCCACGCCCGCGCGCAGGAACATTCGCGGTGTGGTCGCCGGATTCGGCGTGCAGGTGATCGACCCGGTCGGGATCCGCGTGATTCCGCAGGTCCGTTACACCCGCTGGGGCGGGGATGCGTTCAGTACGTTCTCCACGGTCACGCAGCGCAACCAGATTGAGGGAATGATCTCTCTTTCGTTCTAAGGCCGCCGAACCGCTCGCCGTTCGCGGCACGCCCTGGCCTGTGCTGAACAGGCCGGGAGGCCTGTTGCACGCCGGGCAAAGTTTTCGCCGGAGCGGTTTGTCAAGCAATGCCGTTGCGGGATTAAGCTCCGTACACGTATGCTTGAAACGTGAACGGGGCCTTGTGTGGTGTCAATGTCGCCGCGATCACTCCGCGCCGCCAAGGCCCGGAAGTGGATCTCGCCGCTACGTTTGAGCTGATCGACCTGCTTTGCGCGAGCGGTGTCCACGGGGTCGCGCTCATGGGCTCGACCGGCGAGTTCCTCCACTTCGAAGTGGAGGAACGGATGCGGCTGGTGGAACTGGGAGTGAAACGGAGCCGCGTGCCGGTGCAGGTTGGGGTGGCGCACTCCACGTTTGACGGTGCGGTGGCATTGGGGCGCGCCGCCGCGGACGCGGGCGCGGCCGCGCTGCTCATAATGCCGCCGTATTTCTTCCGTTACGGGCAGGAGGAAATCCGGGAGTTCTACCTCGCTTTCGCGCGTGAGTTGAAGGACGCCGCGCCGCTGGTTCTCTATAACATCCCGGTCTTTTCGAGCGCGATTGAGCCCTCGACCGCGGTGGATCTGCTCTCCACGGGTCTGTTCGCCGGCATCAAGGATTCGAGCGGCATCTGGGACGACTTCCTGTTCCTCAAGACGGCCCGCGAGAAGCAACGCTTCGCGCTGCTCGTTGGCAACGATAGAATCTATGCGCGGGCGCGCGAGGCCGGCGCGGATGGCGTGATTTCCGGCTGCGCTTGCGCCGTGCCGGAACTCCTGTTGGCCATTGATCGCGCCATCCAGGCGGGTACGGCCGAAGCCGTGGCGCGGCTCGATGCCAGGCTGAAAGAGTTCATTTCCTGGATCGAGCGGTTTCCCGCGCCGCTCGGGGTGCGCGAGGCTGTTCGATTGCGCGGCATCACGACCGGCCCCGACGCGGCTCCTCTCGGCTCGAACGCCCGCGCCAGACTGGCTGAGTTCGGCGAGTGGTTCCGGGCATGGCTGCCGGCGATTCAGAAGGAATGCCAGAATGCTTAGGCGCAGCCTGATCCGGGGTGTTCTTCCGCTCATGGCCGGGAAGCTTCGGGCACAACTGTATGTGCCGGGGCCGCAGGTAACGACGTTCTTTTCCGACGTGGACGACAGCGACCAGCCCTACGCCCTCTACCTGCCCCGCAACCTCGACGGGGCGGCCAGGCACCCGCTTGTCATCAGTCTGCACGGGGAGGACTCCAACCATCAACTCAATTTGCGGCGGGTTTTCGGCAGGGGCAATCTGCCCGGCCAGGGAGAGGCCGAAGCGCCGCGGGTGTTCCCCCATATGCCCGAGGTTGACTGCATTGTCGCTTGTCCGCTCGCCAGAGGGACAATGGGATATTACGGAATCGCCGAGAAAGACGTCTATGACGTGGTCGCTGACGTCCAAAGGCGCTTTCCGGTAGACGAGGACCGTATCTATCTGACAGGGCTTTCAATGGGAGGAGGCGGCGCCCTCCGGCTCGGTTTGACGCGGCCCGGCATCTGGGCGGCCATCGCACCCGTGTGTCCGGAGCCTCCCGCGGCCACAGGCGAACTCGCGCCCAACGCGCTGAACCTTCCGGTTCGCCTGTTTCACGGCGATAAGGACCCGGCGGTAAGCGTCGAGGTCTCGCGGAAATGGCAGAAGACGCTGCTGCGCCTCGGCGTCAATGTGGAGTACATCGAGTACCCCAACGTGAGGCACAACTCCTGGGATCTCGCGTACAAGAATGGCGCAATCTTCGATTGGTTTTCGAAATACCGGCGCAGCAGGTTTCCGGCGCGGGTGCGCTTCGTCACGCGGGCCTACAAGTACAACTCGGCACACTGGGTCCATATCGATGGGCTCACCCCCGGTGAATTAGCCTCGATCGACGCGCGATTCACAGGCGACAACCGGATCGAGATCGCGACCGCGGCTCTGGACGGATTCACGCTGAACCTGGCCGGCCATCCGAGGTTCAGGCCGGCAAGTGCGCTGTCAATTTCGGTCGATGGGCGCGAGCACAGACTGCGGACGAACGGCGCAGTCTCCTTCAGTAAGGCTGCCGCGAAGTGGAGTGTTGAGCGGTACAGGCCTTCGGCTCGCGAGAAACGCCCTTGGCTGGAAGGTCCGATTTCCGAGGCCGTGGCCTCGCGCCATGCGTACGTTTACGGGACTCTGGACAATCCCTCCGCGGACGAATTAGAGCGCCGGCGGCAGGCGGCCCTTCGTGCGGCCGAGTGGTCCACGCCGCGGCGGCGTCTGCTGCTGTCGTTGCAGGCGGTGGCCGACCGCGACCTCAAGGAGGCGAACCGGAAAGGCAACCTTGTTCTGTTCGGAACCGCGGCAACCAACCGCATCGTCGCGGGCCTCCGGCTCCCGCTCGGACTGAACCGGGGCGCCGCGGATTACGGCCTTGTCTTCACGTATCCGGCAAACGGCCGCTATGTCGTGGTCAATTCCGGGCTGGCCTGGTGGACGGGCGCGGAGCAATCACGCCGCCCCGGCCTTCGCTACACGGGCGCGCCCGCGAGTGTCCTGCCGACCTTTGCCGACTACATCCTGTTCAAGGGATCGCTCGATAACGTCGTCGCCGAAGGCAGGTTCGACCGCAACTGGAGTCTGCCGCCCGCCGATGCTGCGAAAATCAAAATGACTGGAGCAGTTTCTATTCAACAATGAGCAAGTATACAGACGATTTCCGGCAAGCCGGCCGCGAAGTAGTGGACTGGGTGGCCGACTACCTCGACACAAGCAGGCAATACCCGGTCCTGCCCAGGATCAAACCGGGCGCTTTGATGGACGCGCTACCGCGCTCGGCGCCCGAGAAGGGCGAGAGCCTTGAAGCTATCCTAAAAGATTTTCGCGAGCTGATCGTGCCGGCCACCACGCTGTGGAACCATCCGAGGTTCATGGCGTACTTCCCGAGCGCAAGTTCGACGCCGGCGATTTTGGCGGAGATGCTCGCGGCGGCGCTGAACACCAACGCGATCCACTGGAAGACGTCCCCGGCATCCACGGAACTCGAGCAGGTGGCGCTCGGGTGGCTGCGGCAGTGGATGTCCCTGCCGGACGAGTTTTTCGGCGTGATCTTCGATACCGCCTCGGTGAGCAGTATGCACGGGATCGCGGCGGCAAGGGAGATGGCCGACCCGGATGCCCGTGAGAACGGTGTGCGCCCGGATTTGGTCCTCTACTGTTCGGACCAGGCGCATTCCTCGATCGAGAAGGATTGCATTGCGCTCGGAATCGGCCGGCGGAATGTTCGCAAGATCGAGTCCGACGATGACTTCCGCATGCGCGTGGACTTGCTCGAAGCAGCGATCAAGCGCGACCTCTCCGACGGCAAGCGGCCGTTCTGCGTGGTTGCGACGGTCGGGACTACGTCTACCACCAGCATCGATCCCGTGCCCCTGATTGCGGATATCGCGGACCGGTATGGCCTCTGGCTGCACGTTGATGCGGCGTACGCGGGCTCGGCCATGATTCTCCCGGAACTACGCGGCCTGTTCGAGGGAGTGGAGCGCGCGCACTCGATGGTCGTGAATGCGCACAAGTGGCTCTTCACTCCGATGGACCTGAGCGTGTTCTTCACGCGGCGACCGGACATCCTGCGGCGGGCCTTTTCTCTCGTGCCCGAGTACCTCCGCACCGCCGAAGACCCGCGGGCCGTCAACCTGATGGATTACGGCGTGCCGCTCGGGCGGCGCTTCCGGTCGCTCAAGCTCTGGTTCGTTCTGCGCTACTTCGGCCGCGAGGGCATCGCCGAACTGATTCGGTCGCACATCCGCTGGGCGAGCGAGTTCGCCGCGAAGGTGGACGCCGATCCCCGCTTTGAGCGCGCGGCTCCGGCCCCGTTCTCGGCGGTTTGCTTCCGGTACAAGGGAACCGACGAGGAAAACCAGAGACTGATCGACTGCGTCAACGCGAGCGGCAAGTTTTTCCTTTCCCATACGGTTCTGCACGACAGGTTTGTACTGAGACTGGCAATCGGCAACATCGCCACCACGCGCGAGGATGTCGAGGAGGCCTGGGAACTCATCCGCGGCACCGTTTCGCACTGAGGACTCCTATGAGACAGATCATCGCTACCGCACAAGCTCCTAACGCAATTGGGCCGTATTCGCAGGCCGTGAAGTGGAACGGGCTGGCATTTTTGAGCGGGCAAATCCCGCTCGACCCGGCCACCAACACCATCATCGAAGGCGATATCGCCGCGCAGACCGCACGGGTGTTGGAGAACCTCAAAGCCGTGCTGGCGGCTTGCGGATCTTCGCTCGGCCACGTGCTCAAGACCACCGTGTACCTCAAGGATATGGCCGAATTCCCAAGGATGAACGAGGTCTACGGGCGTTACTTCACCGATAACCCGCCCGCGCGCTCCACGGTGGAAGTGGCGCGTCTCCCGCGCGATGTCCGGGTCGAGATCGACGTCATCGCGATCGCACCATAGGCGAACGCCTTCCGCCTCCAGGGTGCTAACCTAACGGTTTCACCCTGGAGGACCGGAATGCCATCAAAAACAACAAAACCCGCCGCCCGCCCTCGCAAGACCAAGGCCGAGGTGCAGCAGGAGTTCGACACCATCCGCGAAGAAGTAGAGGCCGCTCGCGAGAGCGCCGATGCCAAGGCCGCCGAAGCTGCGCGACTCCGGGAAGTCGAGGTCAGGCAGGCGGTCGAGAACGTGACTGTCGAGTCGGTGGTGCAGAAGATTTCCGGGCTGGGCCTCGAAATTTCCCGCTCGCTCTCGGATCTTTCGTCGAAGCTTGTGGAAGAAGTCAACCTGCTCGCCGGTGCGCGGGAAGCAGTCGCCCTGGAGCGCAAGGAACTCGAACGCATGCACCGGATCGATGTGGCGGCGACCACGGTCGATCAGCTTGTCGAGGACTACTCGCGGCAGAACCGGGAACTCGAGGCCGAGATTACCGCCCGGCGCTCCGAATGGGAAGAGGAAGCTCGCACGTCCGAGCGTGAGCGCAAGGAACAGGAAGAGGCTTTGCGCAAACAGCGCCAACGGGAAATCGAGGAATACGAGTACAAGAAGAACCTCGAACGCAAGAAGGCCCAGGACCGCTACGAAGAGGAGATCAGGCTTCAGGAGAAAAAGAACGCCGAGCGGCAGGAACTGCTTGAAAAGGGGTGGCAGCAGCGCGAGACGGCCCTGAGAGAGCGTGAGGAGGAGTTCGCGAAGCTCCAGCAGGAGTCATCCGGATTCCCCGCGCGTCTGGAGAAGGAAGCCAAGGCGGCCGCATCCGAAGCGGCGCGGGCGGCCGAATCGCGGTTCCAGCAGCAGACAGCGATGCTCCAAAAGGACGCCGAGGCCGAGCGCCGCGTCAACGCTCTGCAGGTGAAGTCTCTCGAAGAGACCGTGGCGCGCCAGTCCGCGCAGATCGCCGCTCTCGAGAAACAGCTCGCCGAGGCCAAGCAACAGGTGCAGGATATCGCGGTAAAGGCGATCGAAGGCGCGTCAGGTGCGCGGGCGCTTTCCCACATCAACCAGATCGCGATGGAGCAGGCGAAAAACCGGCCGCAAGGGTGACCCGATTTATCCGCGGGCATTGCACATCGGCGTTCATTTGCGTTCATCGGTGGCTGACAAAGGCATTTGGGCCGCAGATGAACGCGAATAAACGCCGATGTCTGGTCATTTTCAGGAGAGCGGTTTGACCATTCCCGGGGCGCGCCTTAATCGACGAGCCCTTTGCGCACCGCGAAGCGCACCAGTTCGCCGATGCTGTGCAGGTTCAGTTTCTCCATGATGCGGCCGCGGTGCGCGTCCACGGTGTAGACGCTGAGGTTCAGGGACCCGGCGATGTCCTTGTTCGTCTTGCCCTCCGCAATCATCTGGAGGACTTCGCGCTCGCGGCTGCTGAGCAGGTCCAGCGGATCGGTTACGTGCCGGCGGTAATCGCTGAGCACCGCCTCCGACACCGCCGGATGCAAATAGCCCTCCCCGCCTGCCACCGCGCGAACGGCGGCGAGCAGGTCGCGATCGACGGCATCTTTCAGCAGGAAACCCCTCGCACCGGCGCGAAGAATTTCGCGCACGTACACGGAATCCTTATACATGCTGAGCGCAAGGACGCGCGTGCGCGGCAGGGCCTCGGAAATGCGGCGTGTGGCCTCGATGCCGTTCAGTTCCGGCATCGATACGTCCATCACCACCACGTCGGGCTTCAATTCGCCGGCCAGTTCGACCGCTTCGCGGCCGTTGCCCGCCTCGCCGACGATCTCCATGTCAGGCTGGGCGGACAGAATCATCCGGAAACCCTGCCGGACCATGGTGTGGTCATCGGCCAACAAGATCCTTATCTTCCTGCTTGTGCCTTGCTCCATTTGCCGGGATCTCCGCGGTGATGGTTACCCCTTTACCTTTGACGGAGTCTATACTCAGCGTACCGCCGACGCCGCGTGCGCGTGCGCGCATCCCGACAAGGCCCATGCCTCTCTGCTCGGCCGCGGCATCGCTCAAGCCGGATCCATTGTCGGAAACGACGAGGCGCAGCTTGTCGCCGTGCGGAACCAGCCGGACTGTGACCGCCGTTGCGCCCGAGTGCCTCGCCGCATTCGTAAGCGCCTCCTGGCAGATCCGGAAAAGGTGAGTCTCCGTTTCCTCGGTCACGCGCCCCGTGAAATCGGACCTGTAATCCACCTCGATTCTTGTGCGCTGGGTGAACCGCTCCGCGAGCCAGCCGATGGCAGCGTCAAGGCCGAAATCGTCAAGGATTGTGGGGTGCAGCAACTGCGACAGCTCCCGCACGTTGCTGATGGATTCGTTTACGAGTGCTATGCAGTCTTCCAGACGCGCACTGTCCAGGCCATCGCCGGAGGATCGAAGCGCATGCAGATTGGCTTTCACGGCTGTGAGCGATTGCCCGAGCTCGTCGTGCAGTTCGTGTGAAAACCGGCGGGCGGTGATCTCCTGATTCTCAAGGAGATGCCAGGAGACGCGGCTCAGCTCGCCGGTTTGCCGTTCCATGCGGCGGAACAGGTCCAGCGTCATGCGGACGGTCAGCATGGCACAGAGCAGCGCGAACAGCAGGCAGGCTCCAAGCAGCAGGGCGGAGTGCTTCACCAGTTCGGCCGAGCGCGACTCGATTTTGTCCCGCGCGGCGGAAGCGTTCGCGTGGCTCGCGGCAGCCACCTTGGCGACGATCGCCAGCGCGTCCTGGTGGCGGCGGAACAGGTCGCGCGAGAGCAGCGTTGTCGGGTGTTCGAGAGAAAGCAGCCGCCGCGCCTCCTCGGAGAACGCGGATGAAGCCCTCTTCAGCCCGTTCCACAGCGCCTCCTCCGGCGTGCCCTTGACCATCTCGTCGATGTCGTCCATGCGCGCATCGGCGTCGTCAAGTTCCGAGAGCACCTTCTCGCGATCGACCGCCTCCGGATCGCCTGCGAGTTTCAGGAAGACGGCGCTGAGGGCCACCTGCTCGTGCTGAATGTCGTCGATCAGCCTGGTCGCAAGCAGTTCCTCGCCGACCAGGTCCGCCACGCTTTCCTTGATGGAACGGATGCTCTGAACGCTGATGAAGGCCGCCGTAATCAGCAGCAGGATCACCAGCATGAACCCGGCAATCAGTACGCGAAAAATCGCGGCGTGCGTAATCTGTTGCCGAGGCATAGAGTTACCTTATCCCAGTTTAGGAGAGCTAAGGGCCCCGAATCCATCACCTGCTTGGGCTAGAGTTGCCGGCGAATTCAGGGGAGGAACAATCCTTTCGTTTCGGCCGGGGAATTAGGGCGGCGGGGCTATCGTGCTCGGGCGGCCTCTCGAAGCATGATGGGATCGTGCGGATGAGAGGAAAACAAATCAAAGCATCCGCCTACGGAGGAACCATGAGGAAACTGGGATTGACGCTGTTGGCAGTTGCCCTGAGCACACCATTCACATTCGCGCAGGCACCTGCGCAGCCCACTTCGAGCTCGCAGCCCCAGACGGCCAAGACTGCGAAGCACAAGGCGAAGCACCACAAGAAGCACGGCGCCAAGGCGAACACGAACACACAGCCGATGGTGAAGTAAGCCCCGCGTGGCGCGCTGCTCGCCCGGATCTCATCGAGCGGAGCCGGGCGGGCGGCGCGGGCCGCATCTAGCCCACCTTGTTGTTCTCCAGGAACTCCTTATCGATCGGCTTCCGGCCCTGAAACCCTTCGCTGAGACCGTGCCAGAATTGAATCGCCGGCTCGCCGAGCTTCCAGCACAGGTAGACCTCTTCTCCGCGAAACAACGTTGGGAAATCCACCAGGCCCTCGTCCGGATCCTTGAGGAGACAGCCGTGTTGCTGAACCGCTTCCAGAGAGTCGCTGAGCATCTTCGCGATTGAATCATGCCGGCGCCGCTTAACCGCCAGATCCGTGCGCTCCACAAACGCCCCGCCCACGAGCGCGATCCGCTCCGAGCACACCCGAAGCTCCAGATCGAGCTCGTCGAAGGATTTCTTGAGCGACGCGATCGTGCGCAGAACCGGCTCGAGTTCAGCGAGCAGGCGCTGAGCGTCTTCCAGCCGGAATAGACGCGGCATCTTCTCTAAATGCCGGAAATCTGGATTGCCAGGGTTCGGCTTCGCGGACCATCGAACTCCGCGAAAATGATGTTCTGCCAGGTGCCGAGCAGCACCTTGGAGTTGCGCACTTGCAGGCACAGCGTTTGGCCCAGAAGCATCCCGCGAAGGTGGGAATCGGCGTTGGACCGCTCGCAATCCGAGTACTGCGGGTCGTTGTGGCGCCAGCGCTCATTCCGGTCCACCAGCTTTTCCAGGCAGGTCTGCATATCGTGCAGCAGGGCGTCCTGCCATTCGTTCAGAAAGACCGCCGTGGTCGTATGGAGCGACTGCACATGAATCGTGCCTTCCCGCACCCCGCTCTTCCGCACCAGTTCGTTCATCCGCTCGGTCAGATTCATTAACTGGAACCTCTCGGTGGTGACCCACTCGATTACCCGGTTGAAGATACGAACCTGACCTTCAGTGACAGGACGAGTGGCCTGCTCCGCCAACTCGAACGCTTCCGATGCCCCTGCGTCGATTCTGGGTGTGCTCATTTTGTCTCTCTAGTGATTCGATACAGACGATGCCCCTCAAGTATCGGCAACCAGCCAGTTATCTTCAATTATATCAGAAGCGCTCTGAACGCAAGCCGTTAATGAAGCCGGTCGGCCCGCGGGAGAGTAAGTAGGAGTAAGAGGTAGTTAGTTCCGATTTTGCACCGCGCTGCCGACGAGTTAGTTCGCCGGATACTTTCGCGCGACGTAATCTTCCAGTATGCCGATGAACTCGGCGACTATACCATCGCCCTTCAGAGTGGTCATCAACCTGCCGTCTACATATACGGGCGCCTTGGGTTCCTCGAACGTGCCGGGCAGGGAAATGCCCAGATTCGCGTGCTTCGATTCTCCGGGGCCGTTCACGATACAGCCCATGACGGCGACACGCAGTTCCTCCACGCCCGCGTGCTGCCGGCGCCACACAGGCATCCGCTCGCGCAGATGCGTCTGGATTCGTTCGGCCATCTCCTGGAAGAACGTGCTCGTCGTCCGCCCGCACCCCGGACATGCGGTGACCTGTGGGGTGAAACTGCGAATCCCGAGCGATTGCAGAATCTGCTGGCTGACCAGCACCTCTTCGGTGCGGTCGCCGTTCGGAGCCGGCGTCAGTGAAGCCCTGATGGTGTCGCCGATGCCCTCCTGAAGGAGCACTGCCAGTGCCGCGGTGGTGGCGACGATTCCTTTCGCCCCCAATCCGGCCTCGGTCAGCCCGAGGTGAAGCGGGTAGTCGCACCGCGCTCCCATAGAACGGTAGACCTCGATCAGGTCCTGCACCCCGCTGACTTTTGCGCTAAGAAGGATCCGGTCGTGTCCGAGCCCGTATCTCTCGGCCGCCTGCGCCGATTCGATCGCGCTCACCACCATGGCTTCCAGCATCACTGAACGCGCATCTTCCGGCCGGGGTTTGCGGGCGTTCTCATCCATGAGCCGCATCAGCAACGATTGGTCCAGAGATCCCCAGTTCACGCCGATACGCACCGGACGGTCGTATTCCACCGCCGTTTCGATCATCGTCCGGAAGTTGTCGTCGTGCTTTTTCCCGATATTTACGTTGCCGGGGTTGATGCGGTACTTCGCCAGGGCGCGCGCGCATTCGGGGTACTTCTTGAGGAGGATGTGCCCGTTGTAGTGAAAGTCGCCGATGATGGGCACGCGCGCACCCACCCGGTCGAGCCCTTCAACAATCTCCGGGACAGCGCGCGCGGCCTCTTCGTTGTTCACGGTGACGCGCACGAGTTCCGAGCCGGCCCGCGCCAGCGCGGCCGCCTGGCTCACCGTGCCGGCAACGTCGGCCGTGTCCGTGTTCGTCATCGACTGCACGACGATCGGATGGCCCGCTCCGATTTTGACTCCACCCACATCGACGACAACCGTTGTACGCCGCGGCAAGACCGCCATAAGCCTCCGGAATCTTCATTGTACCAACCGCGCCCGAGCCGGCCCGCTCACGTATACTCAAGGCAACAGCATCATTGAAAAAAATTCATCACTGGGCTGAATCTACCATAAATCGCCGTCTGAATTGTTCGAGTTTTCAGCAAATCCGGCTTGGGCCAGCAAATTGCCCTGAGAATTGCAAAGTACTACCCGCCTGAAAAGCCGGCCCACTGGCCACGGAGGGAACTGGATGCAATTCACTCGCAACGCCCGAATTCTGCCCGCGCCGGGTTTGGCCGCGGCAGTTCTTTGTCTCCTGCTGCTCACGTCGAGTGCGTCCGCCCAGATGGAGGCCGGGACCAGACGGGATGCGGTTCTCACCGGTGAAGTCACGTCGGACAATCCGGGGGAGTTGACCGGGGGGCTGACGGTCGAAGTCACTGACATGGAAACCCATATGGCTGCTGGGCAGAGCATGGTGGGGGCGGACGGCCGCTTTCAAATCGCGAACCTGCGGCCGGGCAGCTACCAGTTGAGCGTCACAAACGGAACGGGCGGCGTTATCGAACAGCAGTTTGTCACTGTGAGTGGAACGGTTGACTTCGTCACCGTACGGCTGCGCGAAGCAAAGAGGGAGCGCCCGGTATCCGGAACGGTGTCGGCCTCGCGCCTTGGACACAAAATCCCGTCGAAAGCGCAAAAGGAATTCAATAAAGCGGCCGAAGCGAGTAAGAAAGACGACTCCAATACGGCAATCGAGCACCTGAAAAGAGCTATTGAAATCGATCCGGATTTCATGGAGGCTTATAACAATTTGGGAGCGCGGTATCTCCGGACCAACCAGCCGCAGGAGGCAGCCGCTCAGCTTGAAAGGGCCCTCCAACTCGACAGCAGTTCCTCGCAGGCGCATTCGAATCTGGGGATTGCATACATGATGCTCCGGCGATTCGCCGATGCCGAGCGGGAGGCCCGTGAAGCGGTCAAGCTCGATTCCACCTCGAATATGGCGCGTTACGTTCTGGGGATCTCTCTTGCCGTGCAGAACCGGGAACCGAAGGAGGCGGTACAGAACCTGGACGCGGCCGCCCGGGATCTTCCCAAGGCCCGGCTGACCGCGGCGGAGGTTCTGGTCCGGGAGGGGCAGCGCAACGAAGCTGCTGCCGAGCTGCGAAAATACCTGGAAACCGGTCAGCAGGAAAACCGGGATTTGGTGCAGGCATGGCTCACAGAGTTGGATGACTAACAATCATCTACTCTGACTTACTTAGTTTAAGTTGACATTATATTATTTTTTTTCTTACCCTAAACTGTAGGGTGTGATTCTCGCAGGACCCGCCGCCTAGGTACTTCCGACCAGGGCCCTTCCCCACCGAGAAGAACGAACCCTGAATTTGAGGGGAATTCACATTTATGCCGAAAGAAGGCAAGAACTCACGAATCGTTCTATTCGGTCTGGAAGGCCCGCTGGGTTCGGAACTGGAAAGCGTTTTGATCCAACAAAGCCAGGAAGTCTATTTGCAGCCTTTCCGTTCCCCGAAGGAATGCCTTTCGACGATCGACCGGTTGGAGATTGACCTGGTGTTCATCTCCTCGGATCGGGATCGCTATCTGGCGCTGCTGGAAGCAGTCGGGCGGCAGAAACCGGACCTGCCGGTTGTGGTGGTCAGCCGCACGCCGGAAGTTTCAGAGTGGCTCGACGCCATTGAGGCAGGCGCGTCCGATTACTGCGCCGCGCCGTTTGAAACCAGCCACATACAGTGGATACTGGATTCCACGACTAAGGGCCAGGCCGCACCAGCCCTCTACCGCACCGCCGGCTAGGTGTGAAAGAATCCGGGGACACTCCGGGCTGGGTACGGCGCATCGGTTAGATCCAGAGGAGCGCAGGCGTGTCCCCGGATTCTTTCGTCCGACCCTAGGCCGCATGTTATACTTTCGTAAGGAGTTTCACCCCCTTGTCGTTGCGAGTGTTTCTGCGTCTATTCGCACATCTTCAGTTGATGCCCGCCCTGGAAAGTGGCGAGGAAGAGACTCTTGTCGGCGGCCAGGCAGTTCTTGAGGGCGTCATGATGCGCTCGCCGCACAACTACTGTGTGGCCGTCCGCAAGGCCTCCGGCGAGATTGTCCGGGAGGCAAAGCCCCTGGCCAAAGTGTCGGAGACATACCCGATTTTCCGGCTCCCGGTGTTCCGCGGCGTCGGCACACTCGGGCAGGCGATGGTGTTGGGTATGAAAGCCTTGCGGTTCTCAGCCAATGCCGCGCTCGAGGACGCCGATCCGGGAGCCAAGAAGCAGGAACTCACCTCCGGGATGATGGCTCTCAACATCGCCGTGTCGCTGGCGTTTTTCATCTTCCTGTACAAGTTTGTTCCGCTGTACCTGGCGACGGCGCTCGGCAAGGCGTTCCCGGTGCTACAGGGCCGCATTCCCTTCAACCTTACCGACGGCGTGATCCGGATGGCGATCTTTGTCGCGTTCCTATATCTGATTTCGCTCTGGAAGGATATACGGCGCGTCTTCGAGTATCACGGAGCCGAACACCGCGTCGTCTTTAATTTCGAGTCGCGTCTGCCTGTGACCGTGGAGAATGCCCAAACGTTTCCGACGTTTCACCCGCGATGCGGAACGAGCTTTCTGCTGGTCGTGATGCTGGTGTCCATCGGCATCTACACGCTGCTGCCGTTCGACTCGTTTGCGTTCAGGTTCATTGGCCGTGTTCTCCTGCTTCCGGTCATCGCGGGGGTGAGTTACGAGCTGATCCGCTATGCCGCCAAACATCGCGGCGGGCTGCTGGCCACCTTGACCGCTCCGGGACTCTGGATGCAGCGAATCACCACGAAGCCGCCAACCAGCGACCAGACGGAAGTGGCGATCGAAGCCCTCCAGCACACCATGGCTCTCGAGGAGGCACAGGGCGGAAAGATGGTGATCGCGTAAATGGAATATTTGTCCAAACTGGATCAGACCGAAGCTCGGTACGAAGAACTGTCGCGGCAGATGGCCGACCCGTCCGTAATCAACGACCCGGAACGGTATCGCAAGACCGCCAAGGCTGCTCGGGATCTGGAAGAAATCGTCGGCAAGTACAGGGAGTGGAAGACCGTTCGGAGCAACCTCGACCAGGCGCGCCAGATGCTCGAAGAGCCGGATGAGGAACTCCGCGCGATGGCCGACGAGGAAACCGCCAGGATGGAGCCGGAGTTGTCCCGCCTGGAAGAGGAGCTGAAAATCCTGCTCCTGCCCAAGGATCCCAATGACGAGAAGAACGTAGTTCTCGAAATCCGGGCCGGCACGGGCGGCGACGAAGCCACGCTGTTCGCGGCCGAGGTATTCCGCATGTACTCGCGCTACGCCGAATCCCAGGGCTGGCGAGTCGAGCTATCCTCGATGAGCGAATCGGGCGTGGGCGGACTGAAGGAAGTCATCGCGCTCGTGAGCGGCGAAAAGGTCTACAGCAAGCTGAAGTATGAAAGCGGCGTGCACAGGGTGCAGCGCGTGCCCGTCACCGAGCAGCAGGGCAGGGTTCACACCTCAGCGATCACGGTTGCTGTCCTGCCTGAAGCGGACGAAGTGGAAGTGGAGATCGATCCTAAGGATATCCGCATCGACACGTTCTGTTCCTCCGGTCCCGGCGGGCAATCCGTGAACACGACCTATTCGGCTGTTCGCGTTACGCACCTGCCCACGGGGCTGATCGTGTCCTGCCAGGACGAGAAGTCGCAGATCAAGAATCGCGCAAAGGCCATGCGCGTGCTCCGCTCCCGGCTCTATGAAGTGGAACTGGAGAAGCAGCGCGCCGAGATCGGCGCCGAGCGCCGCAGCATGGTTGGGAGCGGCGACCGGAGCGAGAAGATTCGCACGTACAACTTCCCCCAGAACCGCGTCACCGACCACCGCATCAACCTCACCCTCTACCAACTCGATATGATTATGGACGGCCGCCTCGATCAGATCATCGAAGGGCTGACGACCTACTACCAGGCGGAAAAGCTCAAGGAGCAGGCTGGGGCGTCCGCACCCGTCCATGGACATAAGAACGGCACTCCAGCAGGGCTCCCGGCTTCTTGAGGAAGCCGCCGTCTCCGCGTCGCGGCTGACAGCGGAAGTGCTTCTCAGCCGTGCGCTGAAGCGTGATCGCTCGTGGCTTTACGCCCACCCGGAAGACGAGCTGGACCGAATCGCCTGGATTCACTACGGCCGCTTCCTGCACGAACGGCTCGCGGGCAAGCCTACCCAGTACATCACCGGTGTCCAGGAATTCTACGGCCGCGAATTCCGCGTGACGCCCGATGTCTTCATCCCCCGGCCGGAGACCGAACACCTGGTTGAAACCGCCCTGAAACTGGCGCCGGCAAATCCTGCGATTCTCGATGTGGGCTGCGGATCGGGCGCCATCGCGGTGACGCTGAGCCTGGAGTGCCCCGGCGCATGTGTTTTCGCGACGGACGCCTCGGTCGCCGCCATCAGCGTTGCTCGGGAAAACGCCCGGCGCTCAGGCGCCGCAGTACGGTTCGTCAACTGCGACCTGACTTCGGCCATCGCGTCCCACAGCCTCGACCTGCTGGTGTCCAACCCGCCCTACATCCCGGATGGCGAGGAGCCCGGTCTTCCGCGTGAGGTACGCGACTACGAGCCCCGGGCCGCGCTGTTTGCCGGCCCCGAGGGCCTCGACGCCTACCGAAGACTGGCCGCTGACGGCCCGCGCGTACTGCGCCCCGGAGGCTGGATGATTTTCGAACTCGGCTACCGTCAGGTGGATGCGGTGCGCGCCATGCTCGACGAGCGCTGGAGCGAAATAGAAGTCGTGCCCGACCTGGCTGGCCTGCCGCGCGTGTTTGCGGCCCGGTTCACTTCCCTGCCAGCTTGGCCGACCACGCTCCACTCTTGTTGACCTTTACCCAAGCGTCGTTCTTCATCTCCTCAACGGTTTCGGAATACTTGCCTTGAGTTAGGGCTTTGCCGTCGGGAGTCAGAACCGCAGTGTAGGAGTAGCTATCCCTCTGCCCGCCACCCAGCGTCAGCGTCCTGGTAGCGGAGTCGTACTTGCACGGGCCTTCTACTTCTCTGGTCGATTTCGGCCCTTGCGCTTCGATGGAGCATTGGTAGTTGTACTTCTCTGCGCTAAACCGATCCGTGTCTAGCTTTTCGATTTTCAGAGTGCCGGTCCAGGTTACGCGGTCGGTGTCCGTGCGCGTGAACTGCCAGTTGCCATAGGAGAGGCCGGAGTCCGCAGGTGCGAGAAGCGCGGCAAGTGCAAAGGTCGAGATCAGGATGCTGTTCAGGAGCATAGGCCGTTCATTATATCCGTTATGCTCGTGAGATGGACGGTTTCAGGGAAATTCGAAGGCGGGACAGGGCGCTACCCGAGGAGCAGGCGCGTGAGATTCTGGAACGGGCGGAGCACGGTGTGTTAGCCACAGTGGGCGTCGACGGTTGGCCCTACGCTGTCCCGGTAAACCATGTGCTCTCGGGGGACGTGCTCTATATCCACTGCGCGGTCAAAGGGCACAAACTGGAGAACATCGCCCATGACGAGCGGGTTTCGTTCTGCGCGGTCGCGAGCGCAACGGTGCTGCCGGCCGAGTTATCCACGCTCTATGAGAGCGCGATTGCGTTTGGGCGGGCGGCTCTGGTGACGGATCCCGGGGAGAAGCGCCGGGCTTTGGAGCTTCTGGCGGTCCGTTTCTGCGGTGCGGTGACGCCGGAGGCGGAAAAGGAGATCGCCGCCTCGGATCGGCGAACAGCCGTCGTGCGCATTCGTTTAGAGCGCGTGACCGGAAAAGCTCACCGGGCCTGACCTCCAGCGTGCGTAGACCGCTTGCTTACGCGCGCGGCTCAGTACCGATTCTGAGCCGCGACCGTGAGGGAGCGGTTGCCAACGTCAGCCGTGCTGCTTTTCGTACGCCGAAATCGCCGCTTCCTGCTGGAGAATGTACCCGAGTTCGTCCACTCCGTTCAGCAGGCAGTGCTTGGCGAAGGGGTCTACCGGGAACTCGACCGCGCGGCCGTTGGGCAGCGTGAGTCTCTGTGTGGCGAGGTCCACCGTGAGCTTCGCATCCGGCGCGAGCGCGAACAACTCGGCGTGGACATCGCGCGGTACGATGATCGGCAGCAGCGAATTCTTGAGCGCGTTCTGGCGGAAGATGTCGGCAAACGAGGTGCTCACGACGGCGCGGAACCCGAACTGGGTGAGCGCCCAGGGGGCGTGCTCGCGCGAACTGCCGCATCCGAAATTGTCGCCGGCCAGCAGAATCTCCGCGCCCTTCGCGCCCGGCTGGTTGAGGACGAAATCCGGCTTGGGCGCGCCCGAGGCGTCATAGCGCCAGTCGTTGAAAAGCTGGTCGCCCAGGCCTTCCTTCGAAATCGTCTTCAGGAAGCGGGCGGGAATGATCTGGTCCGTATCGATGTTGTCGATCGGCAGCCTGACGACGCGGCTTTCAAACGTGGTGAACGGCTTCATAGCAATGTCCTCACATCGGTGATAACGCCCGCGACGGCGGCCGCCGCGGCCGTGAGCGGGCTGGCGAGGAACGTGCGCCCGCCGGGGCCCTGGCGTCCTTCGAAATTGCGGTTGCTGGTGGAAACGCTGTACTGGCCGGGCTCGAGTTGATCGCCGTTCATGGCGAGGCACATCGAGCAGCCGGCTTCGCGCCACTCGGCTCCGGCGGCGCGGAAAATCTCGTCGAGGCCTTCGGCTTCGGCCTGCTGCTTCACTTCGTAAGAACCCGGCACGATCAGCGTCCGAACCTTGGGGTTCACCTTGCGTCCCTTGAGCACCGAGGCGGCGGCGCGCAGGTCATCAAGGCGACCGTTCGTGCAGCTTCCCACGAAGACCACGTCAATGGGATGGCCGGCCAGCGGCTTTCCGCCCTCCAGGTTCATATAGGCGAGCGCCTTGCGAACGCTTTCACGCTCGATGGGGTCGGCGATGTTTGCGGGATCGGGAATCGGCGCGTTGATCGGGATGCCCATGCCGGGGCTGGTGCCGTAAGTGATCATCGGCTCGAGGCTCGCGGCATCGATCTCCGCGGATTTGTCGTACGCGGCGCCCTCGTCGCTCGGCAACTGCCGCCAGCGTGCGATAGCGCGGTCCCAATCGATTCCCTGCGGCGCGCAGGGCCGGCCGTAAAGGTATTCGAACGTCGTGGCGTCGGGAGCGATCAGGCCGGCGCGTGCTCCCGCTTCGATCGACATGTTCGTGATCGTCATCCGCTCCTCCATCGAGAGGGCGCGAATGGTGGATCCGCAGTACTCGAACACGTGGCCGGTGGCGCCGCCGGTGCCGATCCTGGCGATGAGCGCCAGGATGATGTCCTTGGCGGTCACGCCGGGGCGGAGGGTTCCGTTCACCTCGACGCGGAAGGTCTTGGGCTTCCGCTGAAGCAGGCACTGGGTGGCGAGCACGTGCTCGACTTCGCTCGTGCCGATGCCGAAGGCGAGCGCGCCCATGGCGCCGTGCGTGGCCGTGTGGCTGTCGCCGCAGACCACCGTCTTGCCCGGCTGCGTGAGGCCGAGTTCCGGACCGATAACGTGTACGATGCCCTGGCGCTCGCTGTGTACGCTGTAGCAGGTGACGCCGAACTCGCGGCAGTTCGCTTCGAGTTGCCCGATCTGCCGGGCCGAGATCTCGTTCACGATGGGCAGAGAACGGTCCGTGGTGGGAACGTTGTGGTCGGCCGTGGCGACGGTGAGGTCCGTGCGGCGGACCTTCAGACCGCGGGCGCGCAGGCCGTCGAACGCCTGGGGCGAGGTGACCTCGTGGACCAGGTGCAAGTCTATGTAGAGCAGGGAGGGCACGCCCGGATTTTCGGCGACGAGATGCGCGTCCCAGATCTTTTCGATGATGGTGCGAGCTTTCATATATTTGAAAAGACAGGCCGGGAGGCCTGTCCCACTACAGACTATCTATTATCGCGTCTCCCACCTGGCTGGTGGTGGCCGGGGTTCCGGCGGGACGCAGATCGGCCGTTACATGGCCGCTATTCAGGACCTTCTCGATGGCCGCGTACACCGCGGCGGCTTCGTCCTTCAGGCCGAAGGTGTATTCGAGCATGGCGCCGACGGAGCCGATAGCGCCGAGCGGGTTGGCCTTGTTCTGCCCGGCGATGTCGGGCGCGGAACCATGTACGGGCTCGTAGAGGCCTTTCGTTTCGCCGAGCGAAGCCGAGGGAAGCATGCCGATGGAGCCGGCCAGCACTGCGCCTTCGTCGCTCAGGATGTCGCCAAACATGTTCTCGGTGAGAACGATATCGAAGCGGCGCGGGTTGAGGACGAGCTGCATGGCGCAGTTGTCCACCAGCAGGTGATCGAGCGTGACGTCCGGGTAGCTCCCCGCGACATCGACAACCACCTTGCGCCAGAGCTGAGAGTTTTCCAGCACGTTCGACTTATCGACGCTGGTGACCTTGCGGCGGCGGTTCAGCGCAAGCTTGAACGCCATGTGGGCGATGCGCTCGATCTCGCCGCGCGTGTAGACCATCGTGTTTACGGCGGTGTCGCCCGTGATGCCGCGCGGTGTGCCGTAATAGATCCCGCCCGTCAGTTCGCGCACGATGATCATGTCCGTGCCCTCGACGAGGTGGTTCTTGAGCGGCGATGAATCGATCAGCGCGGCGTAGGCGCGCACCGGGCGCAGGTTGGCATAGACGCCGAGGACCTTGCGGACACCCAGCAGTCCGGCTTCGGGACGCTGGCTCGGGGGCATCTTGTCGAACTCCGGCAGCCCGACCGCACCCATCAGCGTGGCGTCGGCGGCCAGCGCCAGGCGAACGGTTTCCTCCGGGAGCGGGTTGCCCGTCTTGTGGATGGCGATTCCGCCCAGCAGTCCTTCGGCGAGGTTCAGCTTGTGATTGTTCTTCTCCGCAACGTGCCGGAGGACGCGAACGGCCTCGCAAGTGACTTCTGTGCCGATCCCGTCTCCGGGGAGAACTAGTACATTCAGGTCCATTGAATCGATGGTAACTTAATCGCCCGCGGTGACGCCCGTTTTCACTTCCTCGAGAATGGCCGCGATCTCTTCGTTCGTGACGCCCTTCTTCGAATCGGCGATGGCGATGAAGCGCTTGTAGACGGCGTCGAGCTCTTCCTTGTCGACCGGGCAGCCAAGGTCGCGGCAGCGCTGGATGAGGGCGTGCCGGCCGCTGTGCTTGCCCAGAACCAGCTTGCTTTCGGGCACGCCGACCGAGCGGGGATCCATGATCTCGTAGGTGGTGCGCTCCTTGAGGTAGCCGTCCTGGTGAATGCCGGCTTCGTGGGCGAAGGCATTGCTTCCGACGATGGCCTTGTTCGGCTGCGGGCCGAAGGTGATGAGGTCGGAGAGCAACTGGCTGGCGGGGAAAAGCTGTTCGGTTACGATGCCTGTGTCGAACGGCAGGCGGTCGTGGCGGCGTGTCTTGATGGCCATCACGATCTCTTCGAGCGCGCAGTTGCCGGCGCGCTCGCCGATGCCGTTGATCGTACACTCAACCTGGCGGGCGCCCGCCAGCACTCCGGCGATCGAGTTGGCGGTGGCCAGTCCGAGGTCGTTGTGGCAGTGTACGGAAACGATGGCTGTATCGCCCAGCGCCCGCACGACGCGGCCGATGAAGGCGCCGAACTCTTCCGGTACCGAGTACCCCACCGTATCCGGCAGGTTCACCGTGCGGGCGCCGGCTTCGACGACCGCCTTCGATATCTTTTCGAGGTACTCGGGTTCGGTACGGGTGGCATCCTCCGCGGAGAACTCGACGTCATCGGCATAACGGCGCGCCAGTTCGACGGCCGCCACCGCCGCGTCGAGCACTTCCTCCCGGCTTTTGTGGAGTTTGTATTTGAGATGAATATCGCTGGTTGCGATAAACGTGTGAATACGGGGACGCCTTGCGTGTTCCAGAGCGCGGGCGGCTCGTTCTACATCAAGGGTGCAGGCCCTGGCGAGTGCCGCCACCTGCGCCCACGGAAACTCCCGGCTGATCGCATCGACAGCCTGAAAGTCGCCTTCGGAAGCTATGGGGAAGCCGGCTTCCAGGATATCGACGCCAAGCTCGACCAGCTTGTGTGCCATGCGGACCTTTTCCGGGACCGTCATGCTGCATCCGGGTGACTGTTCGCCGTCCCGGAGGGTGGTATCGAAGATGTATACGCGATCTGTCATCAGTTCCGCCCGCGCTCTGGGGTATTGGGCCCGCTGCCGGCCTGTTTCTCCGTCAACGAGCTTAGGGCGATTATGAGGCAGCGTACATTAATTTGGCAAATTGATAATTTAGGCGTTGTGTATTAGGACTCCTGATGATATAAACAGGATTTATGGCAAGCCCGTCCGGACAAAGCCTTCCCGAACTCTACCTCTTGCAGACCTTCCTGGCCGTCGCCGGCGAGAAAAGCTTTTCGCGGGCGGCGGAGAAGCTGCTGCGCACGCAGCCGGCGGTGTCGCTTGCCGTTCAGCGGCTCGAGGCCCACCTCGGAGACCGGCTCATCGACCGCAACGGGCGCGACCTGCTGCTGACGGACGCGGGACGGCTGGTGATCGAGTACGCGCGGCGGTTCGAGAACCTGGCTCGCGAGATGGAGATCGCGCTGGCGGAATTGAAGGACAAAGCGGCGGGGCGGCTCATCATCGGGGCCAATGAGACGACCGCGCTGTACCTGCTGGAGCACATAGACCGGTACCGCCGCATGTACCCGAAGGTCAAGGTGCAGGTACGGCGCAGCCTTTCGAGCAGGATTCCATCGGCGCTGGCTGATGGCGACCTCGAACTCGGCGTCATCAGCTACGAGCCGAACGACAGCCGCCTGGTTTCGCAGGTGATCTACACGGACCACCTGTCGTTCATCGTGTCTCCGCGGCACCGGTTCGCCAAGCGGCGTTCGGTTTCGATTACCGATTTGGGGATGGAGACCTTCATTGCGCACAACGTGCTCTCGCCATACCGCGATACGGTGCTGCGCGAGTTCCAAAGGCACAAAGTGCAGCTCAACATGGACGTCGAGATGCCGACCGTGGAGACGATCCGGCGCATGGTGCAGCGCAACGAGGGCGTGGCGTTTCTGCCGCGCATGTGCGTGGAGCAGGAGATCCGGCAGAAACTGTTATGCGAGGTGGAGGTCAAGGAGTTGGGCGTGGAACGAAAAATTCAGTTGGTGTACCCGGCGGGCCGGCTGCTGAGCTACGCGGCCCGCGCGTTTCTGGAAGTTGTGCGGCCGGAGAGGTAGGGGATCGCGACTCGTATCAGGGCATGGCTTTAGCCGTGCCGCACCGCCGGAGAGGTGGGGGAGTTACGACTCGTATCAGGGCATGGCTTTAGCCGTGGTGCAGCGCCGGAGATGTGGGGGGAATTACGACTCGTATCAGGGCACGGCTTTAGCCGTGCCGCAGCGCCGGAGAGGTGGGGGGAATTATGACTCGTATCAGGGCACGGCTTTAGCCGTGCCGTAACGTCATGAGAAGGCCTGGGCTTTAGCCCCTGTTTATGGCCAATACCCACGGACAGGCCTCCCGGCCTGTCCTACTCACGGAGCGGCGGCAGCACACTGAACGCCAACGCACCGGATAGTTCCTTCGACGTCCGTCCTCAGGAGCTGTGCTCCGAGCTTGTCTACCAGCTTCAGGACGATGGAATGAGGGTGACCGTAGTCATTCCCGCGTCCGCAGGAGATGACGAACGTCTTCGGGCGCACGTTAACCAGAACCCCGGAATTCGTGCCGTTCCTGGAGCCGTGATGGGAGGCCTTGAGTACGTCGGCGCGAAGGCCGGCCCGGTGGTACTTGAAGATTTCCTCCCAGCATCCGAGTTCGCAATCGCCGGTGAAGAGGTAGCGGGAGGATCCGTATGTGGCTTTGAGGACCACGGAGCGGTCGTTCAGCGAATCGCGCAAAGGCTTCGCCTCGGGGTGCAGCACCGTCAAGGTCAGGTTTGTGAAGCGCTTTTCAGTGCCCGCGGAAACGGTGCTGACCTGGCCGGCGCGTGCGAGCGTTTGCCGGAAGCGCGGCTTGTAATCGAGGCCGGAATACCAGATTTCACGCACCGGGAACGCCTTGAGAACGGCAGCGACGCCGCCGGTGTGATCGGAATGTGCGTGGGTCAGGACGAGGAGATCGATGCGGCGGACGCCGTGGCGGCGCAGCAGTTCGGCGGTCTGGCCGTTGCGGCCGGCGTCGATCAGAACGGTCTCGTCTTCGGGCGTGCGGATGAGGGCCGCATCGGCCTGACCAACATCGAGGAAGGTGACCGAGAGGTCGCGCGGAGCCTGGGGCTGAGGCTTACGGACGTTAACGCAGCCGGCCAGGAACAAGGCCAGCGCGAGCGGTAGGAAAGCTCTTTTTCTCTGCATCGGAGGCGAGAGAGAATTATAGCTGGATGAAGACACTGGCAATCGTTGCGATTCTCCTGGTTGCGTTGTGCGGCTGCGACCCGCCCGCGAACCCGCCGCAGTTCGCAGGGCTGGCCGAAGAGTTCGTCTACACAACGCTGGCGTTCTCTCCCGTGAATGCCACCGCGGCGGGCTATCACCAACACCAGGACCGGAATCTCGACAGGACGCTCGATGATTTCAGCCCCGCGGCGCTCGACCGCCAGCGGCAGTTCTACCGCGGGTTCGAGGAGCGGCTGAAGAGAATCGACCCGGCGCGCTACCGGGTCGAAGACCGGGCGGACTACGACATCGTGCGGCAGCAGATCGCGCTGGCGCTGCTCGAACTGGACCGCATACAGAGCTACCGGCACAACCCGACTCTGTATGTGGAACTGGCGGGAAACGCGGTGTTCTCGCCGTACATGCTCCATTACGCGCCTCTCGAGGAACGGCTCAAGGACGTCATCGCGAGGCTGGAGAAGTTCCCGTCGCTGTTGGAGCAGGCGCGGAACAACCTGGCCGATTCGCCGCCCATCTGGACGAAGGTGGCCATTGAGGAAAACGCCGGCAATATCGACCTCATCGACAAGACCATCCGCGGCGCGGTGCCGCAGTCGCTGCGCGCGGATTACGACCGGGCGGCCAAACCCGCGCTCGATGCACTGCGGGCTTTCAGCGCCTGGCTGAAGCAGGGCCTCAAGTCCGCACCCGAGGACTCCTGGCGGTTGGGACCCGAGATGTACGGGGCGAAATTCCGATATGTGCTGGGCACGGACCGGACGCCCGCGCAGGTGCTGGAATCGGCCGAAGCCGATCTGAATGCGGTGCGTGCGCGGATGCTCGAAATCGCGCAGCCGCTCCACAAGAAGTGGTTTCCTCGCCACCGTCCTCATGACGCGAACACGACGATTCGTGAAGTCCTGAACAGGATCGCCGCGAAGCACTCGACGCCGCAGAGCTACATTCCGGACGCGACGGCGGACCTGGCCGAGGCGCGGCAGTTCGTTCGCGAAAAGAACCTGCTCGCGCCGCCGGTGCGGAAGAACCTCGAGGTGATCCCGACGCCGGAGTTCCTTCGAGGAATCTACGCCGTCGGGGGTTTCATGCCGGCTCCGGCGCTGGCGCCGAAACTGGGCGCCTTTTACTGGATCACGCCGATACCGGCCAACTGGCCGAAAGCCCGAAAGGAATCGAAGCTCCGGGAGTACAACTCCTACAAGCTGCAATTGCTGACGCTGCACGAGGCAATGCCGGGACACTACGTCCAGTTCGAATACGCGAACGACGTGCAGCCGAAATCGCGGCGCGTGCTGAGGTCTGTGTTCGGCAACGGACCGTATGTCGAAGGCTGGGCGCAATACGCCACGCAGATGATGCTGGACGCCGGCTACCTGGGCGATCCGCCCGAACTGCGGCTCACGTTCCTGAAGGAGGAGTTGCGCGTCCTGGCGAACGCCATTCTGGATATACAGCTGCAAACGATGGGCATGAGCGACCAACAGGCGCTCGGCCTGATGACGCAGCAGACGTTTCAGGAGGCTGAAGAAGCGAGGGCCAAGCTCCAGCGCGCGAAGCTGTCTTCAGCTCAGTTGCCGACTTATTACGTGGGCTGGCGGGAATGGCTGCGTGTGAGGGATCAGGACCGGAAGGCGCTGGGCGCAAAGTTCCGCCTGGCCGCGTTCAACCAGCGGGCGCTCAAAGAGGGCGCGGTTCCGCTCCCCGTTTTGGAGCGATTGCTGGCCGGGAAGGCGGCCGGGGAGTAGACGATATAATGAAATGACGTGAGTGCGAACGAACAGGCTCCGCGGCGGTCCACCGTCAGGGTGGCGATTGCCTGGGCACGCGACCTGATGCTCTCGGTGGTGATTGCCTTCGTGGTGATCATCTTCATCTACCAGCCGGTCAAGGTGGAGGGCACCAGCATGATGCCCGGCCTGGTTGACCAGGAGCGCATTTTCGTCAACAAGTTCATCTACCGGTTGGGCATCGGAGATATTCGGCGGGGCGACACGATCGTGTTCTGGTTTCCGGGCGACCAGTCGAAATCGTACATCAAGCGGGTAATCGGCGTTCCCGGGGACACCGTTGCTATCGAGCACGGCACCGTGGTCCTGAACGGGAAGCCGCTTGAGGAAGATTACGTTCCGCGGGAATACCGAGACTACCTGTCAATGCCCGCTGTCCAGGTGAGGCCGGAAGAGTACTTCGTCCTGGGCGACCACCGCAACTCCTCGAATGACAGCCGGACATGGGGGCTTGTGCCGCGGAGCAACATCTACGGCAAGGCGGTCTTCGTCTACTGGCCCCTCGCCCGTATCGGTCCGCTCAAGTAGCTTCAGCGGCGGCCTACCAGCCACATAACCAGCGATAGAACCAAACTCAGAACCAGGCACGTCATCAGTGGGAAGTAGAACGTCGAGTTTCTGCCTCGGATGACGATATCCCCCGGCAGGCGGCCGATGCGGAACGGCAGCCGCGCCCCCAGAGTGAATAGCAGGCCGACAACCACCAGGATGATGCCGATGGCGATGAGTGTCCGGCCGAACCCGATCATAGGTCCATTGTAGAATCAAACAGATCCGGGCTTGCTCAGAAGGATATGGCTCGTACTCCGGCCTTTGTAGTATCCTCTAAATTGGCAGAGTACGATTAGGACGCGGAGGTCTGCAATGCTATTGAAAAGACTAGGCTGGGCAGTCAGCGGGCTCGTGCTGTTTGCAGGGCTTTCTCTCGCTCAAACCAGCGCCATCAGTGGCGAGGTGACGGGCGAAGACGGCAAGCCGCTGAAAGACGCTTTGATCAAGATCGAACGCAAGGACATCAAGGGCAACTACAAGGTCAAGACCAACAAGAAGGGCGAGTTCTACTACGGGGGTCTTCAGCTTGGAACGTACGATGTCATGTGCGAAGTGAACGGCAAGGACGTGGACAGAGTCCAGGGCGTCCGGACTTCACTCGGTGAACCGCGGCAGGTCAACTTCGACCTGCAGAAGATGAAGCAGAGGCAGGAGGCTCTGGCGAAGGCGGCGGAAACCGGCCAGCTCACGCAGGAGCAGTCCCGCGAACTGAGTGCGGAACAGCGTGCAGCTCTCGAGAAGGCCACCAAGGAACGGCAGAAGGCCATGGAGAAGAACAAGGCGCTGAACGATGCGTTCAACACCGGTATGCAAGCGCTCCAGTCCAAGCAATTCGACACGGCCGTCGAGTCGTTCAAGAAGGCCGGCGAAGTCGATCCCAACCAGCACGTGATCTGGGCGCACCTCGGCGACTCCTACGTTGGTCTGGCGCAGAGCAAGGCGGGCGCCGAGCGCGACGAGGCTATGAACCAGGGTCTCGAGTCCTGGAACAAGGCCATCACGCTGGCTCCCACCGATGCCGGCTACCACAACAACTACGCCCTCGCTTTGGCTCGCGCCAACAAGTTTCCCGAGGCCGAGGCGGAGTTGCAGAAAGCCGCCTCGATCGATCCGCCGAATGCCGGGAAATATTACTACAACCTCGGCGCGCTGCTGGTGAACTCCGGCAAGAATGAACCGGCCGCGGATGCCTTCAAGAAGGCGATCGAAGCCACGCCGAATTACGCCGAAGCTCACTACCAGTACGGGCTGGCGCTGATGGCCAAGGCGCAGACGACGGCGGACGGCAAAATCGTCCCGCCGCCGGGCACGAAGGAAGAGTTTGAGGCGTACCTGAAGATCGCTCCGAACGGCCCCAACGCGGCCGCTTGCCAGGCGATGATTCAGACGATCGATTCACAGATCCAGACCACCTACACGAATCCGAACGCCCCGCCCCCGGCCAAGAAGTCCAAAAAGAAGTAATCTGAGATATGAGGGGCGCTCGTCACGGGCGCCCCCCGTTCCATGGTAAGAGCCGTCCTTTACATTTTTCTCGCCATCATCGTCATCACCCTGCTGCGCTCGATTATCGGGGTTGCCGGCAAGGCTTTTACAGCGCTTTTCGAGCCCGGTGCGAACGCCGGGGCAGGGGATTCCGAGCCGCGCAAAGCAGGCGAACTCAAGCGTGATCCGGTCTGCGGCACCTACGTCTCCACGGCAACTTCGGTCAAGAAGACCATCGCCGGCCAGGTGGTGCACTTCTGCTCACCGGAGTGCAGCTCCAAATACAAGGGGTAGCAGTGTAGGGGGCGCGATCCCGCGCTCGCGCTAACGCAGCTTACCGAGTATTCGACTGACGTAGTCGAGGGTTTCCGGGATATATGGCACGGTGCCCGCCTCATCCACCCGCGCGGGCCCTGCGTTGTAGGCGGCGAGCGCCAGCGGCAGACTACCGTCGTAACGCGTGAGCAACTGCTTGAGGAACTTCGCGCCTGCTTCCACGTTCTCCCGCGGGTTGAACACATCTTCCACCCCGAAAACAGCCGCCGTCGCCGGCATCAACTGCATGAGGCCCTGGGCGCCCTTGGGCGAAACCGCGCATGGCAGATAGCTCGATTCCTTCTCGATAACGGCGCGCAGCAGATCGGGTGTGAGTCCCTCCCGGTTGGAAATTTCAGCCACCAGTGGGCCAATCTCTTCCGGAGATATGGGATCGCACTGCGGTGTCGCGGCGGGCGCGAGGGGTTGAGTCCATGGCACGGTGAAGAACGAAGCGGCGCCTGGTTTTGGCTCGCTCCGGGGCATCTGCGCCTGAATAGCGGTCTTCTGCTTCTCCACGGATTCGCGCTGTTTCGCGACCGATTCCTCCATCGCCGCCCGCGGATCCTGAGACCGGAGCATTGGGGCGGCGGCAAGGGCCGCCAGGATCAGTAGGTTCTTCGCTGCCTGCACCCTCCGTACATCGGCGAAAAGCGGCGAAAACTTGAGCGAATTCCGGCCGCGCCCGCGGAGAAGGTGGTAAACTGGCTGCACGCAGAGGGCGCAAAATGGCTTCCACCGTTTGGAAAGGTTACCTGACGTTCGGGCTGCTCTCCGTGCCGATCCGGCTGTTCGCCGCGGCGCGGAGCGAGCGGGTCAGCTTCAATCAGCTACACAAAGAGTGCAAATCGCGAATCAGACAGTTGCAGCACTGCCCGGTTTGCGACCGCAAAGTGGAGCGCGAGGAGATCACCAAGGGCTACGAGTATGACAGGGACCGGTACGTGCTTGTCGATGACGCGGACCTCGAGAAGATCGTGCCCAAGTCCGCCCGGACCATGGAGATTCTGGAGTTCGTGAAGCTCCAGGAGATCCCGCCGCTGTTCTTCGACACGTCCTACTACGTCGTGCCGGACCAGCCGGGGCGCAAAGCCTACGACCTGCTGCTCGCGACGATGGGGGAATCGGGCTACGCTGCGCTGGCGAAGGTGGCGATGCACCAGCGGGAGTACCTGGTCGTGATCCAGCCGCACGGTAACGGTCTGACGCTGCACACGATGTATTACGCGGACGAAGTGCGGCAGGTGGCCGAGTACGGGCAGCCCTCCGGAGCCGAAGTGAAGCCGCAGGAAGTGGAATTAGCCAAAAGACTTGTGGAGAGCCTGGCGGCGCCGTTCGATCCATCGAAATACCGCGATGAGTACCAGCACCGGGTGCGCGAGATGGTTGAGAGCAAGCGGCAAGGCATGGAGCTTACTCCGGTTCCGGTCCCGCGCCTCGCTCCAGTCCTCGACTTGATGGATGCGCTTCAGAAGAGCCTGGCCGCAATTCCGCGCAAGCCTGCAAAACCCGCGGCCGAAGTACGGGCGATCGACGAGCCCACCGCCCAACCTGCCGCGCCGCGGAAGAGGGGCGCTAGAAAAGCGTCTGCGTGACTCAAGGGAGTTCGGGTATGGCCGACGCTCGTGCCTCCGCTGGCAGAGTGTGGCACAGGCCTCCTGGCCTGTGCTGCGCCGGGCAAAGCCCAGCGGCAGCCCAGAAGGGCTGACCCCACCTTGCGAGGATGCGTTTTCAAGGGAGTTCCGCATGGGCCTGCGGCCCACCAAAGGGTGATGAAAATACACACCGGACAGGATCTCCCAGTGGGGCAGGGCCTCGCCCTGCGGCGCGCTCCCAGCCCGCCTGCGTGGCCGGCCTGAGATGCCGGTGCAGCCCGAGGGGCTGCCCCACTCGCACTCGGAAGCAGCGATTTGGCCGTTCGCGCGAACTCGTAAGGCCTGCCGGACTATAAGCCGGTTTCTGTACCCTTGCGGGCGGCAGTCATTCATCTGGGCCGGGCATTACTGCCGGGCTCTAGCAACCTACCCGAGAGTCTGGCGGAGCGGGCCGCTCCTCCTCTCCTATTTGGTCTTGCTCCGCGTGGGGTTTACCCTGCCAGCCGGATTACTCCGGCCGCGGTGCGCTCTTGCCGCACCTTTTCACCCTTACCGGACGTGAACGCCCGGCGGTATATTTTCTGTGGCACTTTCCGTGAAATCCGCTTTGATCGGATCCCCCCGGCCGTTAGCCGGCACGCTGCCCTGTGGAGACCGGACTTTCCTCCCCCTTGCGGGAGCGACTGCCCATCCGGCAGGCCTATGTCTTCATCATAGCGCACGGGGCCAATGGGCTTGCCAGGCAACGAGTTAACGCACTTTTGCCTTGCGGCGCAAGCGTCCACATATGTATTCTGAATACAAAGCAATCTACATCTTGTGAACTTAAAGCCCTGAACACCCTTGATCGGACGGGTGTGCGGCTATCAGTGTTGGAGGAGAACACATGCACGTTCGCAACGCTCTCAGTCTGCTTGCAGTCGTATGCGTCTCGGTGGCGCTCGTTTCCGCGCAGGGACTGAATACGACAGCTACCAAAGACGATTGGGAAGAGATCAACTTCGAATTCAACTCCGCAACTCTCTCGGACGGATACCCCAGCCTGCTCAGACTGGCTGAACTGCTCCATGTGCACCCCGACTACAAGGCCACCCTCGAAGGCAACACCGATTCGGCGGGTTCGGACCGCTATAACGAGAAGCTTTCGAGTCAGCGCGCCGAAACGGTCAAGAGCTTCCTGGTGAAATACGGAGCCGGCGCGGCACAGATTGCGACCGTCGCGCAAGGAAAGCGGCAGCCAAAAGTCACGAACCAGACGAAAGAGGGCCGGCTCATGAACCGCCGCGTCACTATGACCCTGGTGGATGGCCAGGGCAGGACGGTGGCGGCCGGAGGCGTCAGCGAGGCGATCAAGGCGATGCAGGCCGCCGAGCAGAAGCAGCAGATGTGCTGCCAGGAAGTGCTCAAGCGCCTGGATAAGCTCGACGAAATTCTCGCGGCCATCAGGGACCTGAAAGCCGAGAACGACAAGCTGAAACAGGATGTGGCCGCGCTCCAGCAGGCCCAGACTGGCGTCCAAAGGCAGGTGGCGGAACTGCCGAAGCCGCCTGAGCGCGCCGAACTGCAGCAGATGATGACAACGACCGCTAACGATGCAATCAATCAGGCCAAGCCGAGCCGGTTCGCGCTGCTCGGGCTCAATGTTGGTCCGACGCTCGGCGACACTTTCCGCCCGGGATTCGACCGCGACATCAAGATGTCCAGCAAGGGCAACCTGACCTTCTCCGGAAAAGGCCGTTACTTTGCGCCGTTCGGCAAGACGGAGACCAGCGCCTTGCAGGCCGAGGCCGAGTACCTGTTTTTCCCCGGCCGGCAGGAAGGTCAGTTCGACATCGGGCTGGTAAACCGCTGGAAGGACATGCAACTCGGGCTATTCAGCAGCATCAAGCACGTGAACATCGGCGACCTCAACGCCGGAGGCACTCTCGGGCAGGGCGTGCTCACCGCGGACTACCTCTTCAAGCAAGGCCGGATCGGGTTCTTCGGCACCAAGGGGTACCTGAATGATCGCGTGCTCGCAAGGACGCCTGTGCAGACCCAGCCTGGCCTGACCACGTTCAATATTTTTGACGTTACCTCGCTGCGCGTTGTCGATCAGATTGGCGGAAGTACATCGCTTGGCTTGTGGAAGACCGCGTACATGGACGCCAATTTCGGCGCGCTGTTCAGCAAGGGCGGCGAAAACCGTCCGGGCGGTACGGTCCGGCTGGTGCAGCCCCTCAACTCGTTGTGGGCGTTTACGGTCGAGGCCAGCCTGAACCCGACGTTTGTGGGGCCGACGAACGATGGCCGCATCGTGTTTGGACTGCAACTCGGCAACTGGCTGAATCCGAAGCAGTACACGGCGGTGAAGCACCCCGTGCCTGTCGACATTCCGCGCGTTCGGTATGAGCTGATTACCAGACGCGTGCGGACGGGCAACACTGCGCCGGTAGCGGATGCCGGGCCGGACCAGATCGGCATCGCGGCCGGGATAGTTACGCTGGACGGTTCGGCTTCCTCCGACCCGGATGGCGACCAGCTCACGTATCTGTGGACTCAATTCGCGGGGCCGTCCGTCAACCTGTCCTCGCCTGCCGCCGCGAAGACAACGTTCACAGCGGCAGAAGGCCAAACCTACTCATTCCGGCTCACGGTGAAGGACGGGCAGGGCGCGCAAGGCACGGCGAAAGTTACGGTGACGACCAAGGCCGCTCCGCCGGTCCGCGTCGTGCGCTTCACGGCCGGCCCGGCCAGCATCAATCCGGGGCAAAGCAGCACGCTCGCCTGGCAGGTTGAGGATGCCGATTCGGTGGAGATCACCGGGCTTGGGAGCGTCAACCCGCAGGGCACGTCCAGCGTGTCGCCAACGCAAACGACTACTTACAAACTGACCGCGCGCAACGCGAAAGGGGAGGTGAACGAGTCGGTCACGGTGACTGTTGGAGCCCCGCAGGTTACGATTCTGAGCTTCCAGGCGAGCCCCCGTGCCGTCCCGGCCGGCCAGCTTGCCACTCTGACCTGGCAGGTATTGAACGCCACCGATGTCACGATCAGTGGGGTGGGTAAGGTGAACCCGACGGGCAGCTTGGATGTCTACCCCACAACCACGACCACTTACACACTCACCGCGAGTAATGCCGGCGGACAGGTGACGGCCACCGCAACGGTCAGGGCGCTGCTTCCCGCCAAAGTCACTTCCTTTACCGCGAGTCCGGCGACGATTAACGCCGGCGAGCCGGTGCTGCTCTCCTGGACTACCGAGAACGCGGCATCGACAAACATTACGCCCACGATTGGAAGCGTTCCGCTGAACGGTTCGGTGGAGGCCCGGCCCATGGTGGATACGACTTACGTGCTAGCGGTAAGGGGTGAGACGGGCTTGCCGGTGCATGTGACGGTAACGGTGAAGGTGAATCCGGCGCCGCCCAGGTGACGCCGTAGGGCAGGGCTTATACGAGAGCGGGCCACGCGCGCGTGGCCCGCGGCCGGCTACGGCGTTTGAGTGGAAGGCCGTGGCTTGGGCCTTGTATCAGGGCACGGCTTCAGCCGTGCCGCAAGCCCTTGCCAAGCCACGGGCTTTAGCCCCTGCCGCTTTTCTCGCAAGTCATGCAACTGGACCTTCCCGGCAACGGCGTATGAGCGTAGCACATCGATCATCCACGTTGCATTGCGTTCCGATTGTCGTCGTCCTTGCCTCGTCCTCGCAGTGGCGAAAACCGCGCGTGCAGGACGCATGGATCTTGTCCGATCGGCATTGCGCTTGGGTATTGCCCATAGACAGGGGCTAAAAGCCCGAAGCTTCTCATGGCTCTGCGGCACGGCTTCAGCCTGCCCTGCTACGAAGCCGATGCCTACAGAAGCTTTTCCAGCTTCGAGCCGGGGACCACGATTGTTTGTGAGCGCTCCGGGCCGGTGGAAATAGCTCCGATCTCGACGCCGGTTTGCTGCTCGATGAACTTAAGGTAGTCCTTAGCGGGTGCCGGCAGTTGGGAGTAGTTCGTTATGCCCGCGGTGGGAGCGCCCCAGCCGGGCAGTTTCTCGTACACGGGTTCCACCGCGGCCATACCTAGGGTAGTGGCCGGCATGTCCGCCACTTCTTTGCCGCAGATGCGGTACCCGGTGCAGACGGGGATTTCCCTGAAGCTGTCGAGCACATCCAGCTTGGTTACGATCAGGCTGTCGAATCCGTTGATCATGGCCGTGTAGCGGAGCAGCGGCACGTCAAACCATCCGCAACGTCTGGGACGCCCGGTCACCGCTCCGAATTCGTTTCCGACCTTCCGGAGTTCCTCGCCGGTGCTGTCGTGGATTTCCGTGGGGAACGGGCCGCCGCCCACCCGGGTGATATAGGCCTTGGAGACTCCAAGAACGGCATCGACACGGGTCGGCGGAACGCCCGTGCCGCTCGCAGCACCGCCCGCGCCCGCGCTGGACGAGGTCACGAACGGATAGGTGCCGTGGTCGATGTCTAGCATCGTGCCCTGGGCACCCTCGAAGAGCAGCCGCTTGCCGTTGCGAATGGCGGTATTCAGCATTACAGCGGCATCGACAACCATGGCGGCGATGCGTTCGCCATACGCCTCGTACTGCCGGAGCGTGGACTCGACATCCACGGGCTTGCCGAGTTCGAACGCGGCCCGGATGACTTCCTTGTCGGCTGCAAGTCCTTCGTACAGCGGCCGGAAAACCTCCGGTTCCACCAGGTCGGCGATGCGGATTCCGCGGCGTGCCGCCTTGTCTTCGTAGCAGGGGCCGATGCCGCGCGACGTCGTGCCGATCGCGCGCCCGGGCCGTGCTTCCGAGAGTTGCTCCACCATGCGGTGAAACGGCGTAATCACGTGGGCGCGGTTGCTGACGAAAAGCCGGCCTGCGACTTTGATTCCAGCCGCTTCCAGGCCGTCTATTTCCTGAAGCAGCGCCGCCGGATCTATGACCACGCCATTGCCGATGACCGCCTGCTTACCCTTCCGAAGAATCCCCGATGGGACGAGCTTGAGAATGACCTTGCGGTCGCCGATGCGCACCGTGTGGCCGGCGTTATGGCCGCCCTGATAGCGGACTACCACGTCGAAGCGTTCCGAGAACAGATCGACGACTTTCCCTTTTCCTTCATCGCCCCACTGTGCGCCTAGCACGACAATATTACTCATGAGTTTTTAGACCGAAAGTTCAATTGTAGCGAACTGGGCCCGAGGCCCGCTCTACGGTAAGAAATTTGCACGCGCGTGACAATTTCATGACAGTTTGTGCGGCGGACCAAGTCTTCATGGAACTGAGACAATGTCGCCAAAACTCATCGTTCACCTGATTGCATCCATCGCCCTGGCGCTTCCTGCCGTTGCCCGGCAGGCCGATCTTTCCATCGTTGGCGGCGGCGGTTCCTCCGCTGGCGACGACCAGGATACGCACGGAGTATCGGCCGTGGGACTCAGCTTTGGTTTCCCGTATTCGGGCCGCCACCGGATTCAGTTCGATTACCTCTTCAACAATGTCCACGCCAGGGGCGACGAAAACTGCCACTTCGCCACCGGAAGCTACGTGGTCCAAGGCACTCGGGGGCGGACCCGGCCCTTCATTCAGATCGGCGCTGGGGTTGTTCGCCCCACTTCCAGCACATACGAGTGGAGCGGTACCAGTTTCGCTGTAATCTTCGGTGGCGGAGCGACGATCGGCCTGTGGAAGTCGCTGTTCATCCGGCCTCAGGTCCGCCTCTACGGGCATGTCGGACCCACGCTGACTGTGTTGCCTTCCGTGGCTGTCGGATATCGGTTCTGAGGCGCCGCGGACCACCAACTCCGGAACAGCCTGAACCATATATGTTACGCTGGCGTTGATGCAGCTTTCCCAGGTTT
Organism: Acidobacteriota bacterium; assembly: GCA_023436715.1. Classification (GTDB taxonomy): domain Bacteria; phylum Acidobacteriota; class Terriglobia; order Bryobacterales; family Bryobacteraceae; genus Fen-330. The sequence goes on along the minus strand of JAEZIJ010000030.1, from coordinate 29,901 downwards.
TTCTTTCGCTTGGCGAAGATGTTTTCGCCCAGCTGATACGCCAGATTTCGATCGGAAAACTGAAGACCTACCAGCTTTACGAGGCTGTGAAAACGCGCACCCACTTGGCAAAGCTGAATACGGAAAGTCTTCGCAAGGGGACTCCGCGGTTCTGGGCCCGGCTGAAGGAGGGCGACGAAGAGTTTGCGAGGGATCTGGCGCAGGCCGTTCTGATCGCGCACCTCGATATGATCCGCGCGGTTTTGGATTTTTTGGGCATCCCGAATCAGGATGGGTTCTTCGACAAGAACCTGAGTGCGGACCAGTACCTGACCGAAGGCTGGCAGGCGCGTGTGTACGAGAAGTTCCACGGCGCCTACCCGGAACCCGTTCTGCGGCTCTACATCAACCACCTTGCCTGGGAGCTTTCAAAAGAGCCGGAAATGTTCGTGCCGGCGGCCTGACCCATGCCGGAATCTATTGTGTCCCTGGAAAATACGCTCAATGAGATAGAAGCGGGCGCGCGGGCACGCATCAGTGCCGCGGGCAAGCCCGAAGAGCTGGAGTCCGTGCGCGTTGAAGTGCTCGGCCGCAAGGGTGCGCTCGCGCAGATCAGCAAACAAATGGGCCGGCTCGCTCCCGAGGAGAAGGCGCGCATTGGCAAGCTGCTGAACTCGGTGAAGCAAGGCCTCGAGGCTGCGCTCGAAGCGCGCAAGTCGGTTTTTGAGCAGCAGGCGATGGCCGCGCGGCTGGACGCTGAATGGGTGGACCTGACGCTGCCTGCGCCGGGCCCGCGCCCCGGCAGCCTGCACCCGATCACGCAGATCCAGCGCGAAATCGAGGACCTGTTCACTTCGATGGGCTTTGCCGTGCTCGGCGGTCCCGAAGTCGAGGACGAGTACCACAATTTCGATGCGCTGAACATACCCTCGGACCACCCGGCGCGCGACATGCAGGACACGTTCTGGCTTACCGACGGCAGCCTTCTGCGCACGCACACTTCACCCGTGCAGGTCCGCGGCATGGAGCGTCTCGGGCCGCCGCTGCGGATGATCGCGCCGGGCCGCGTATTCCGCAACGAGGAAGTGGACGCCTCGCACGAGCACACGTTTTACCAGCTCGAAGGCATGATGGTGGATCGCGACGTCTCGGTGGCCCACCTGATCTACTTCATGAAGACCCTGCTCAGCAATATCTTCGGGCGGGATGTGACGGTGCGGCTCCGCCCAGGCTATTTCCCGTTCGTCGAGCCGGGGTTCGAACTGGACATCAAGTGCCTCATCTGCGGCGGCGAGGGCTGCCCCGTGTGCAAGCAGGGCGGCTGGGTGGAACTGCTGCCGTGCGGCCTGGTGCATCCGAACGTGCTGCGCACGAGCGGCATCGATCCGGAAGAATGGAACGGTTTTGCATTCGGCCTGGGACTGACGCGCCTGGCGATGATGCGGTACGGCATCGACGACATCCGGCTGCTCCAGGGCGGTGATTTAAGGTTCTTGAAACAGTTCTGATCCGCGATTTCGAGGTTTTCCGTTGAATTTCTCCTATAACTGGCTTTCCGAACTCGTCGAAGGGCTTGAGTCCGCTCCGCCGGAACTCGGCCGGCTGATCACGATGAAAACGGCCGAGTGCGAGGGCGTGTCCCCGGTGGGGGCGCATCTTGCGCGCGTGGTGGCCGCGAAGGTCGCAAGCGTAGAGCCGATCGACGGCAGCCACAACGTGAAGGCGGTGATCGAGGCGGGCTCGTATGGCACTCGGACCGTCGTGTGCGGCGCTCCGAACTGCCGGCCGGGCATCGTGACCGCTTACGTTCCGGCCGGGACGAGCCTGGGCGGGCGCGAGATCGGCGGCGTGGCCATCGACGGCGTCGAGAGCGACGGCATGCTCGCCAGCGGCGCCGAACTCGGCATTAATCGCGACGCTTCGGGAGTGATCGAACTCGATGTCGAGCCCGGCGCTCAGATCCCCGGCTGCCGGCCCGACACCATCATCGAAATCGATAACAAGTCGCTGACGCATCGCCCGGACCTTTGGGGCCACTACGGGATGGCTCGCGAGGTCGCCGCGATTGCCGAGCGGCGGCTCATCGATCCGGTGAAGCCGGAACTGGCGCCGGCCGGACCTTCTCCGGTCAAGGTGGCGATTGAGGACCTCGACCTTTGCCCGCGTTACAGCGCCCTGGTGTTCGAGAACGTCACCGTGCGGCCGTCGCCGCTGTGGTTGCAGTATCGCCTCGAAGCGATCGGCCTCAACCCGATCAACAACATCGTTGACGTGACGAACTTCATCATGGCCGAACTGGCGCAGCCGATGCACGCCTTCGACCGCGATCTGCTCCACGGCGATACCATCTTCATCCGGCGCGCTCCGGAAGGCGCGTTGTTCGTCGCACTGAACGAGGAAACCTACACGCTGGACCGCAATAGCCTCGTGATCGCGGATGCGCGCGGACCGATAGCCCTGGCCGGCGTGATCGGCGGCCTCGACAGCTCGATCAACGAGCGCACGACGCGCATCGTTCTCGAGAGCGCTTGCTTCTCCGCTTCGAACATCCGCAAGACGTCATCCAGGCTCAAGCTGCGCACCGATGCCTCCATGCGGTACGAAAAGGCGCAGGACCCGGCGAACACCCTGCGCGGCCTGGCGCGTGCAGTGGAACTGTTCAAGCTGGTGTCGCCCGGCATCCGGATCGTGGGCGGGGTGGCCGACCAGAAGAAAGACATTCCCGCGCCTGCGCCGATCGTGCTTCCGCTTGACTGGCTCGCGAAGAAACTGGGCTGCCGGGTTGCGCCCGAAACCGTGCGGGATATTCTCGAGCGGCTCGCCTTCGGTGTGACCGAATCCGCGCCAGGAGTGTTCTCCGTAACCGTGCCGGGCTGGCGCGCTACGAAGGACATTTCCATCAAGGACGATCTCGTCGAAGAGGTCGGGCGGATGATTGGCTACGATTCCATCACGCCGCAAGCCCCGGTGATGGCCGTAACGCCCCCGCCGGACGACGACGCCCGGCTGTTCCATCGCGGCGTTCGCTCCATGGTAGCGGCGCAGGGATTCACCGAGGTCTACAACTATTCGTTTCTAGGCGAGCAGCAGGTTGCCGCGCTCGGCTTCGACCCCGAGGCGCACGTGCGCGTCGCGAACCCCATCGCGGCGGACCAGAGCCACATGCGCAGCAGCCTTCTCCCTGGTATCTACCGCAACATCCTCGACAACGCGCGCCACCTGGATTCGTTCCGGCTGTTCGAACTCGGGTACGAGGTTCACAAGCGCTCCGAGGGCCTGCCGGATGAAGTGCCGCACCTCGCCGCCGCCATGTACCGGCGCGAGGATGGCGAGCAAAACCTGTTCGAGTTGAAACGGGTCGCGGAGTGCCTGATGCCGGACGCAGAAGTGAAACCGGCCGCGCCGCGCCCGTTCGAGCATCCGGCGCGCTCGGTGGAAGTTCTCTGGCAGGGGCGCACTGTGGGCCGCCTGTTCGAGTTCCATCCTTCGTTCGTCGACGGGCGGGCGGCGGTGCTGGATTTGGATCTGCGGCTCGTTCAGGAATTACAGCCACGCGAGAAGCGGTACAAGACGATCCGCCGATACCCGGCGAGCGCCTTCGATCTTTCCGTGATCGCCGGCGCGCGCGAACTGGCCGGCAATCTCCAGAAACTCATAACCGGATCCGCCGGGCCGCAACTGGAGTCGATCGAGTTCCTGCGCGAGTACTCGGGACCGCCGATTCCGGAGGGCCGCAAGAGCGTTTCCTTCCGGGTCACAATCGCGGCGGCCGATCACACGCTCTCGCTGGACGAAGTGGGTGCGGTCCGCTCGGCCATTATCGACCGCATGAAGACGCTGGGGTACGAACTGCGGATCTGATCCGGCCCGCGTTAGCGCAGTCCCGAGTGCTGCCGTTCCTCCGAGAGCGCCCGGATCTGCTCTTCCAGTTGAGCCACGCGTTTGGCCAGATCCTCGAGAGCCTGTCCCTCGGGGTCGGGCAGCTTTCCGTGTTCGAGGACGTCCGCGTCTTCCGTCCCGGCGGTTTCGGCTCCCATGCCGCGGGCGCCGACGACACGCCCGGGAATGCCGACTACGGTCGAGTGGTCCGGTACGGGACGAATCACCACCGAGCCGGCGCCGATCTTTACGTGGTCGCCGATGCGGATGTTGCCGAGCACCTTCGCGCCGGTTCCGACCACAACGTGATTGCCGACCGTGGGGTGCCGCTTGCCCTTCTCCTTGCCGGTCCCGCCGAGTGTGACGCCCTGGTAGAGCAGCACGTCGTCGCCGATTTCAGCGGTTTCGCCGATGACGACGCCCATGCCGTGGTCGATGAAGAAACGCCGGCCGATGGTTGCGCCGGGATGTATTTCGATGCCGGTCAGGAAGCGGCTCACCTGCGAGAGGAAACGCGAGAACCCACGCATGCCCCAGCGGTAGAACTTGTGTGCGACGCGGTGCATCAGGATGGCGTGGAAACCCGGGTAACAGAGAATGATCTCGAGCACACTGCTTGCCGCGGGATCTTCCCGGAAAATGGTGTCGATCTGTTCTTTGATTGCCCGGAACACCTTGCACCAATTATAGCTGAGACGCGTAAGCCGCCTTCATTTGCGATCAATCCGCGCCAGCCAGCTTCAGCCACTTGCCGCTGTGGAAGTACCACGTCTGGGACGCCTTCCCGACGAAATAATCGTCAATGCCCTGATGGTCGAGCAGTGGCGGCTTCGGTCCCCCTTGTGCACGGTAGTGTGCCATGATGAACTGTTTTCCAACCGGGCGGATCGCTCTTGAGTAGCCGAACCTGCCGCCGCCAAGTTCCTGCAGGAAAATGCCATCCTCGAACCGGGCGATTGCCGCCGGGTTCTTCTCCGAGCCGTTCCAGAAAACGAGGATCGCGGAAGCCCCGTTGACCGAGCACAGTACGGCCCAATCCGTCTGGCCGGGTTTTGCAAATTCACCCCGGATGACGTTGTTCGGCTTTCTTGCTTCCGCCTCCTGCGGGATGGTGCATCGACGGCGCTGCAGTTCGTTGACGATATTCGCGGGAAGCTCCCGGAACGCTGCCGGCGGAAGCCGCAGGACGTAGTCTTCCGACGGCTGGCAGAACACCGGCGCCACCATGACGAAGAGTCGCAAAGCAGCACAATAGGAAAGACTCACGCATCGATTCTACGCCGCGCGGGTGAGCACGGGTAGCGGGAGATCCGTGTGTTAAGATGACTTTCTATGCCTGAGGGCTACCTCCCGATCTTTATATTTGGTGCTTTTGCGATGGCCTTTCCCGTCGTCCTTCTGCTCGCCGCCAAACTGGTTCGCCCCGCGGCACCGATCTCGACGAAGCTCGAAGCGTATGAATGCGGCATCCGAGCCGCTTCCAACGCCCGAGGCCGCTACACGGTACGGTTTTATATCGTCGCTATCCTGTTCGTTATCTTCGATGTAGAGACGATTTTCCTGTTCCCTTGGGCGGTTCGATACCGGCAGCTTGGCTGGTTCGGTGTCGCTGAAGTCGCGGTCTTCCTCGCGATCCTCGTTGTGGGTTACATCTGGGCTTATAAGAAAGGTGCCTTGGAGTGGGTCTGAAACCCTGCTGTTCCACCCGTACTGCTCTTCTCCTATTCAGTTTGATCGGCAGCCTTAGCGCAGCGCCGAAACTGCGGCTCGTCACTTCCTCCGTCGGCCCGTACTCGATTGCGACGGGCACCGATGGTCAATCAAAGACCGTTGAGGCATACAACGCGGGAGACGGTTCGCTCTCGCTTGCGTTCAGCAGTTCCGCTCAATGGCTCTCTGCCTCGGTAAATCGCTCGGCCGCTTGCCCTTCCAAGCCAGGCTGCCTGCCGATTCAACTCGGTTTTGCCACCAAGTCGCTCGCGGTCGGAACCTATACCGGCGTGATCACGGTCAACGACCCCAATGCAGTCGATGCGCCGCAGACGATTTCCGTCACGGTGAAAATCGGCGGGGGCATTCCGGACAAACAGATCGACACATACGTGGCTCCAAAAGGCAGCGCTCGCGCCACGATCAGCTCAAACACGATGCTTTACCCGTCCAAATCGGGCGGCGAATGGCTCACGGTGGCTGCATCAGGTGCCGGAAGCTACACCTTCGGTGTGACGTATACCGTGACCACGACGCACAAGGCCGGCATGGCCGAGGGCGACCACACGGGGTCGATCGGCTTTTCCGGTTCGAGCTTCGCGCCCGACAACAGGAACGTGAAGGTGGTAATGCACGTCACCTCCAGGCCGATCGCAGACGTGCCGGAGCGGCTGAGTTTCCGGATCCCGCAGGGCGCCGCCAAACAGGTGCAGAAGCTTTCGGTCGGCAACCGCGGGATGGGGACGCTGGACGTTTCGGGAGCGACCGCCACTGCGAAGGAAGGCGGAACCTGGCTTTCCGTGGGTGCACCGGGCACGGCAATCGACGTCTCAGCCGATCCGGGTAGCCTCGCACCCGGCGTCTACGAGGGCTCGGTCGCGATCACAAGCAACGCCGTGAATGGCCCGCAGAGCGTTCCGGTTCAGCTTGAGGTGATTCCCGCGGGCACACCCTCCGCGTTTTACCGCGGGTCGATCAATATCGGCAGTTGGAACGCCAACGACCCCGTCGCCCCGGGAGACATCTTGGCCGTGTTCGGCGAGCAACTCTCGGATCAGGTGCGCTCGGCGGAAAAACTGCCGTTGAGCACACAGCTTGGCCCGACGAAGGTGCTCGTGAATGACCGCGAGGCGCCGCTCTACTTCGTGTCAGACGGGCAGGTGAACATACAGATTCCGTTCGAGACGCCCACCGGCGAAGCTGCCGTACGCGTGGTGCGGGATGGCAAGCGCGGCAACGCGGTTTCCATCCAGGTAGCGCCCAGAGCGCCGCACATCCTCCCGCTGCTGCCGACCCAATACGGCATCATCAACAACTACGGGCAGGATGGAACGTTCCCCATGCCGCCCACGGACGGCCTGCCGAGCCGGCGCGCGCACGCCGGCGACGTGCTGGTCATCTGGGCAACGGGACTCGGACAGGGCGAACCGGCCGCAAAGACCGGCGAGGGCGCGCCCACCGCCGAGCCGCTGGCCCGCATTCCGGGCCAGGTTAAGGTCTTCTTCGGTGACCGGGTGTTTGGCTCGGGCGTGTCCGTAACCCCGGATTTCGTGGGGATGACGCCCGGTCTGGTTGGTTTGTACCAGGTGAACGTCAGTGTTCCGTCGAACGCCTCAAAGGGCGATCGTGTACCTCTTTACATCGATACAGGCGACCGCACCAGCAACACCGTGCTGATCGCAATCGAATGACCGAGCGCCTGTATTATCGCGACAGCTATCTGGCCGAGTTTCGTGCATCGGTAGTTGACGTCGCGGAAGACGGCCGCCGGGTTTATCTGGATCGTACTGCGTTTTATCCGGCTTCCGGCGGCCAGCCCCACGATACGGGCATGATCGGCGGCGTTCCCGTCATCGACGTGATCGACGAGGACGACCGGATCGCGCACATCACCGCCGGCCCCGTGACCCCAGGCGAAGTGGACTGCCGGATCGACTGGGCGCGGCGATTCGACCACATGCAGCAGCACAGCGGGCAGCATCTGCTATCGGCGGTGGTGCTGGAAATGCTGGGCGGCGGCACGGTCGGATTCCATATGAGCGCGGATGTCTCGACGATCGACGTGGCCTTGACCGCTCTCGATGCGAACACTGCGGCGGCCGTGGAGCAGAGGGTGAACGAACTGGTGCTCGAGAACCGGCCGCTCACTGTCTCTTTCGAGGAGAACTCCGCCGCCCTCGGCCTTCGCAAACCTTCCGATCGCCCGGGGTTGCTCCGCATCATTTCCATTGAAGGAGTGGACCGCAGCGCTTGCGGCGGGACCCACCTCCGCGGCACCGGCGAGATCGGCCCGGTGATGCTGCGCAAGCTGGACAAAGCGCACGGCAACGTCCGGATCGAGTTCCTGTGCGGGTTCCGCGCCATTCGCCGCGCGCGTGCCGATTACGAGGCGCTCTCGAAGATTGCGCGGCTGTTCTCGGTGGCGCCTGACGATACGCCGGCACTCGCTCTATCGCAGATTCAGCAACTCGATACTTCGGAGAAGGCGAGGCGGCGGCTCGCAATCGAACTAGCTCGGTTGCGGGGCGGGGAACTGTTCCGGGAAACCACGCCGAACGCGACAGGTGTTCGCGTTGTCGTGCAGGTTCTCGGGAAGGGCGTTGCGCTCGATGACGACGTGCGCGCGACCGCGCAGGGCTTTGCCGCGGGCGGCAAAGCGGTGTTCCTCGCGGTTGCCGAAGAGCCGCCGTCGGTGTTGCTCGCGGCTTCCGCCGATGCCGGCGTCCACGCCGGCAACGCGGTCAAATCCGCGGTGACGGCTTTCGGCGGACGCGGGGGCGGCAACGCACAAGTCGCGCAAGGCAGCCTCCCATCTCTTGAAGCCCTGGGCAGCGCCGCAGCCCAACTGCGGGCCGCAGTGGGAGCGTGACCGCCTACTCCAGATGTGCCACTTCCGCCGACCGGCGGTAATGGGAGAATGTGTCCTGCTCCGACGAATTATGTGAGAACAGGCCGAGAATCTTCGAGTTCACCTGCACGCTGAAGTAGGTCGGCAGCCAGACGTTGTCCTCCACGGGTTCCTTATCGAGGGTGAACTTCGTGCCCGGATTCACCCGCGCCAAAAAGCCTTCGATGGAGACGGGATCGATCACTTCGGCTTCCACCTTCACCCAGTGATACGTCCTGACATCGATCCAGAGCTTGCCGCGCATGCCGGTCAGGACCTTCGCCTTTGAGTTGATGGGCTTGTAGTCGGGGTTCCGGACCGCGTCAAAAACGTACACCTCGTGCCCGCGCAGGGACTCGGTTCCCAGCAGCCGGAAATTGAACGCCTTGGTCATTTCCGCCATCATGAGGTTTTCCTGCTGCTTTTCCGTGCGGTACTTCGATACGCGGTCCTCGCGCTCCTGCTTTGACTCTTTCTTTCGCCTTGCGAGCGCTTGCTGCATGTTCCGGAGTTCGCGGTTCTGCGCCTCGGGGGGCAGCGACTGGCCGTCGGTGGCGACCAGGCGCCGGTAAGGCGATCCCAGCATCATCGAAACTTCGTAGGTCTTTGAGGGATTGTCGCCTTCCTTTTCCGTTTGCAGATAGGAATAATCCGACTGTGCCTTAAAATCTATGGCATTTGCCTCGACGGAACGGTCAATAATCGCGTTCGTGGTCTGTGTGGGGGTCGAGGCCAAAAGCAAAAGTAGGGGAAAAAAACTACTCATTACTGTCCCAGAACTGTTAGATGGCTCTGCCCAGCAATGCGTTACGAGCCACCATTCCGGGAAAAATAAAAATAATTTCCCGGATGAAACCGGGGGCCAGGCGGACCCGGCCCCCTTTTACTATTATGCAATCGCTTCGGCGGCGACCGGTTCCACTTCAACCCAGGCGCGCTTCTGCGAGCTCTCCAGCACCTTCTCGAGCACTCGCATCATCTGGTAGCCGTCGGCAAACGTCGGGTAGTCCACCGGCGCCGAACGGTCCTCGATGGTGGCATAGAAACGCCGGAAGCACATCTTGTGGGCGTCGTCGTAGCCTTCGCTGTGTCCGCCGGGCAGATCGGCGCAACTGCGGGCCTTTTCGGCCATCAGCGAGGGGTCCTTGATGATGATCTGGTTGGAACTGTTCCGCTGGCCGATCCACAGCTCATCCGGCCGCTCCTGGTTCCAGATGACTCCGGCCTTTGTGCCGAAGATTTCCATCTGGAGGCGGTTCTTGCAGCCAACGTTCACCTGGCTGGCGGTGAAAGCGCCGCGCGTGCGCTCGCCCAGGCGAATGAGGGCCGTACCGAAATCCTCGGTATCGATCGGCACCTGGTCGTAATCTTCCGGCCGCAGCGTTTTGCCCGCGAAAGTCTCGACCGCTTGCTTCGGCCGCTTGCGGGTCTTGTGGAAAATCTGCAGATCCGCGCAAAGCGCCGTGATTTTCTGGCCCGTGACGTGCTGGACCATGTCCATCCAGTGCGAACCGATGTCGCCCATCACGCGCAGCGGACCGTTCTCTTTGGCCACGATGCGCCAGTTCCAGTCCGTGTCATACACCAGCCAGTCCTGCGAGTAGGTCCCCTGAACCACGAGGATCTCCCCGAGGTCGCCGTTCTCGATCATACGGCGCATCTGCTGGACCATCGGGTAGTAGCGCAGGTTGTGATTCAGGCAGTTGGCGAGATTCTTCGTTTTGGCGAGTTCCATGAGCTCGCGCGCTTCGGCCACGGAAACCGAAATGGGCTTCTCGCAAAGCACGTGCTTGCCCGCCAGCAGGGCCTCTTTCGCAATCGGAAAGTGCGTGGCGTTCGGGGTGCAGATGTGGACCGCCTCGATCGAGGGGTCCGCCAGCAACTTCCGGTAGTCGCCGGTGACGTTTTCGATTCTCTCCTGCGCGCCGAAAGAGGCGGCGAGTCCCTCAGTCTCGCCGGCGATGGCGGCCAGCTCAACGTTCCCGAGGCGGCGAATTGCCTCCGTATGTACACGGCCCATGAAACCGGTACCGATGACAGCAGTTCTGATCTTCCGCATAGCGCGAATCTAGTCCTTTCTAAACGGTCGTGAATGCCAAAAGCCAATGTATCGCACTCGCGCTTAGAGTGGAACCCGTACGTGTTCGGGGGACCGATTGAAGACGCATCCTCGCAGGGTGGGATCAGCCCTTCCGGGCTGCCGAAAGCCGGCCGCGGCAACGGCGCACCGGCTTTGCGGCGCGCGCCTGGTCCTCCGCTCACTGGCGGCGCATCACGGCAAAGACGATTCCGGAGATGAACCCCGCCGCGGCGGCCATCGCGAGTTTGCGTCCGGCCGCCGCGGGAATGAAGCGCGTGCCGGTCGCGCTGATCTCAAAGACGCCCGCCGGGCGCGCGCCCACGCCGCCGCCACCTCCACCGCCGCCTTCTTCCTCGCTCCCGCCCCGGCCGGCGCCGAAACCGTAACCGATTCTCGCGACAGGCACAATCGTCCTGCCACCGGCGACAATTGGTTCGCCGTAGACGTTTTTCACGCTGCCACTCGTTTGCAGGCGTTCCTGCATCGACTGGATCATTTCTTGCAGGCCCATTACCCTCTCCTTTCCTGCCAACAGCGTAGCGAATCAGAAGAGGCTTGTGCCGAGCACCATCTCGTTCGCGGTCGCAGCGATCCTTCGCAATTTCGTCCCTATTGTTTTTTGAGGATGGCAGAACAGAGCGCCTGCTTTGGCCGGCCTCGCCGGTGAGATCCACTGCATCGGTACCGCCAGCGACGGTACCTCGATGCCGCTGCTCCCTAGAGCAGCGCGCAAGCCCTGGTGGGCCTGCGACATGCCGTAGCCGAACAGTGTGGCTCTCAACCCGTATTGCGGTGAGATGGCGAAACCCGAAAACCAGTGCTGGCCCGGCAGTGCGGGCCTGGTGATTGTCAGCAGGGGCAGCCACCGGGCGGTAGAGTCACCGAACGGAAGGAAATGCGAAAAGGTCCCAGGAAATCCCATCATGCTGAAGCTGAAGTAATACGTGGACGCCTCGATAATCCCTCGGCCCCATCCCGGCAGGCGCGAGGTGATGGACCCTGAAAACGGTCCCACCAGCCCCACCGGAACTACGGGGCCTGAGAACGACCATTTTCCACGCGGCCGCTCCTTCATATGGAAGATGAGGTCCGCGCGGCGCGCGCCATCGTCGCGACGGATTTCGATGCTATGCTCCGACAGCGGTTCGAACAGCTTGAGGTCGTTGAGGCGCGACACGCTGGCGCGGAACCGGTCGGCGTCGAAGAGCGCGCCTTCGTCGAGCTTCAGCGCACGCCGCAGCGTGAGATCGCCGTAGGCGCGATTGCCGCGGAATTCGATACGTCCGACCGTGAACGGCGGCCCCTGCGCGGCCACCGGGCGGACGGTGACGAAGTCGCCGTCCGGCGAGCCATCGATATCGAACCGGGCGCGGAAATCCATCGCTCCTTCTTTTTCGGAGGCGCGCTGCATGCGGAAAACGCAGGCACAAAGGTCGCGCGCGGAAAACTCGCCGCCGCCCTGCATACGGTACTGCTTGCCCGCGGTCGCATCGACGACGACCACGACCTTGGCGCCGTTCTGCCTGACCTTGTCCACGCGCACTTCCGCGTCGAAGTAGCCGTGCGAGAGGTAAAGCGAACGCGTCTCGGAAAGTGCGGATTCAACCGCCGGATCGGAATACGGCAGGCGGCGCCACGGACGCTTCAGCGTCTTGATTTCGAGCTTCGGGTCCCCGATGAACTCGACGCTGTCGACGGTGTAGCGCGGGCCGCGGTTCACGTGCACCCGCATATCTACTTTGCGGAATCCCACCGATTTCAGCGAGGTCTCGACCTGTGCGTCCCGGTACCCCTCCGACATCAGTTGATTGCGCAACGCGCTCGCGGCGATGCCGGCGCTCTTCTCGTCAACCGAGGTGCCCGGCTTGATGTCAATGGGGCGCTGCTCATTGCGGGGTTCGAACTTGATTCCGTGAAGGAACAACCGGCCGGACTCCGCCCGTGCGGAGGTGGCAAACAAAAGGACAAAAACTACAACTACAATGCCCAACCACTCTGGACGCAAGGCAGAGCGGGATGGTTTCGCGGACTTTGGGGGTGGGGCACGCGTCCACGCCGCGCGTTCACGCCTGCCCCACGCCGGGCATCTATTTCGCCGGAGTGCGTTTGATCAGTTCCACGTCGATTGCGATCGCAACCTCGTCGCCGACCACAACTCCGCCGCCATCCATGGCGCGGTTCCAGGTGAGGCCCCAGTCCTTGCGGTTGATTGTCCCGCTGGCTGACGCGCCCATGTGCAGGTTGCCCTGCTGATCCTTGATCGCCTGGGTGGGACCCACGACGTCCAGGGTCACCTCCCTGGTTGTGCCGTGCATAGTGAGGTCGCCAACCAGCCTCAGTTTGCCCGGACCTCCGGACTCGGCGCGCTTCGACTTGAAAATCAGCGCCGGGTACTTCGCGACATCGAAGAAATCGGCGCTCTTCAGATGGTTGTCGCGCTGCTCCACGCGCGTATTGAGGGAAGTGGCATCGATGGTTGCCTCGATCGCCGTTTTCGAAGCGTCGGCCGGATCGTACTGGACAGAGCCGGCGACCTTGCCGAACTCGCCCTTCACGTTCGAAATCATCATGTGGCGGACGGTGAACTGCGCCGCCGAGTGGGCGGGGTCGATCTGCCAGGTTTCGGTTGCAGCCGCGGCGGGTAGAGACAGGGCGGCAAATCCCATGAGCACAGGAAAGAACGGTTGCATACTGCACTAGATGCAAAAAGTGCATTCCGGGTCGCAGGTCGCGTGCCGGCTGGCGTATGATGATGTTTCACTATGGAAAGACGTGATTTTGCCAGGCTCGCCCTGACCGGCGCGCTCGCAGGAAAAGGCGCACTCGCCCGCGCCGCCAAGGTGACCCCTCTCCCCCCCGGCATCAAGCTGTCGTTGCAGGTGCCGGCCGAACCCGGCGAGGAGGATCTCCAGTTCGCCAGCCAGCTCGGCGTGGGGTATGTAAATATCCCCGGCAACGCGCAGTCTTCGAGCGCCGAGAACTATCTGAGGCTTCGCAAGAAGGTGGAAGCCGCCGGGTTAAGAGTCTGGAATATCGGCAACGCCAATGTCCACAACATGGAGGAGGTCACGCTGAACCTCCCGGGCCGGGACCAGAAGATCGAGGAGTACAAAACGTTCCTGCGCAACCTCGCGAAGGCAGGGATCTTCTACACCACCTACGCGCACATGGGGAACGGCATCTGGAGCGGGGCGCCCGAGCGCGGCCGCGGCGGCACGATGGGGCGCGCGTTCGACATGTCGAAACCGGTCCAGGGCGTCTGGAACGGCAAGACCTTCCGCGGACCCCTCACGCACGGCCGCACCTATACACAGCAGGAAATCTGGGACAACTACACTTACTTCATCAAGGCGGTTACGCCGGTAGCGGAGGAGCTCGGCATACGCATCGGTATACATCCCGACGACCCGCCGCAGCCGGAACTGGGCGGCGTGCCGCGGTGCATCTTCTCCAGCTTCGACGGCTACAAGCGCGCGCTCGAAATCGCGAACAGTCCGAACGTCGGGATGTGCCTGTGCGTGGGGTGCTGGCTCGAGGGCGGCGACCTCATGGGCAAGGACGTCGTTGAGACTATCCGTTATTTCGGCGGGCGGAAGAAGCTGTTCAAGGTACACTTCCGGAACGTCGATCGTCCCCTGCCCCACTTTGTCGAAACGCTTCTCGATGCCGGGTACATGGATATGTACAAAGTCATGCGTGCGCTGCGCGAGGCGAACTTCGACGGCGTGGTGATCGCCGACCACGTGCCGGAAATGGTTGGCGGGCGCCGGGCCGCGTGGGCTCACAGCGTCGCGTACATGAGGGCGCTACTCGACCGCGCGAACGCGGAAGTTGGGGCAGCCTGATCCGGCGCCGGACGCGCCGCACCAGCCGTATGGGCCAAGCATGATTCGATCTGTCGTGAGCCGGCTGCTGCGGCTGTGTTTCCGCGTGCGTGTGCGTGGCACTCTGGGCCGCCATGACAAGCTGCTGATCGTCTCCAACCATCAATCGCTGCTCGACGGAATTCTGTTGGGGGCCTCGCTTCCGGTGCAGCCGGTCTGGGTGGTACACACGACCATTGCGAGCTGCTGGTGGGTCAAGCTGCCGCTGCGGTTCGTTCCCCACCTGGTTGTGGACTCGACGCACCCGCTCGCGATGAAGGCGGTCATCGGGCTTGTGGAAGCCGGGCGCCCTGTCCTGATCTTCCCTGAAGGCCGCGTGACCAACACCGGCTCGATGATGAAGATCTACGAGGGCCCGGCCTTCGTAGCTGTGAAGACCGGCGCCACAGTGGTTCCAGTTCACATCGAAGGCGCGATTTACTCGCTCTTCAGCCGCGCGGCCCGGTTCCCGAAGAAGCTGCGCCCGCGCATCACGATCACCGTTCACCCGCCGCGCACGATCCAGGCCCCGGAGGGGGCGCGATCGCGCGAGCGCCACCGGATGGGCGCCGACACGATGCGCAAGATCATGCAGCAGGCGGCGTTCTCCTCGTATGAGAAGACCACGCTTTTCCCCGCCTTGCTCGACTCCATTTCCCTGTTTGGCCGCCGCTGCCGCGTTCTTCGGGATATTCAAAAAGAAATCACTTTCGGCGAGCTCTTGAAGGGCAGCCTCGCGCTGGGGCGGCTCGTCTCGAAACTGAGCCGCGAAGGCGAAACCATCGGCGTGCTGATGCCGAACGTGAATGCGACGGTTGCACTGCTGTACGGCATGTTGGCAATGCGGCGCGTGCCCGCGATGCTGAACTACACGGCCGGACAGGAGACGATTCAGAGCGCATGCCGGGCCGCCTCCGTGCGGCTCCTGATCACCTCGCGCGCGTTTCTGGAGAAGATGCGGATCGGCTCTCTTGTCGAGAAGCTCGATGGGGTCCGGGTCGTGTGTCTCGAAGATTTGCGCGCGCAGTTCGGCTTCGGGGATAAGCTGTGGCTGATGGGGTGGGCGTTGTGGTTCCCGCGCCTGGCGATGCGCCGCGCGCGTCCCGAGGAAACCGCGGTCGTCGTGTTCACGTCCGGCTCCGAGGGCAAACCGAAGGGCGTGGCGCTGAGTCACGATAATTTCATCGCCAACGTGACGCAGGCGCGCGCCGTCATCGAATTCAGTCCCGCGGACAAGCTGCTGAGCGCGCTGCCGATGTTCCACACGTTCGGGCTTACGGTCGGCATCTTTCTTCCGTTCTCGCGCGGCTGCCGTGTGCTGCTCTACACGTCGCCGCTGCACTATCGTGTCATTCCCGAACTGATCTACGACCACGATTGCACGGTGCTGTTCTCCTCAAGCACCTTCCTTGGCAACTACGCGAAGCACGCCAATCCGTTCGACTTCCAAAGCCTCCGGCTGGTGGTGGCCGGCGCCGAGAAGTTGAGCGACGAAGTGCGCCAGCTCTACTTCGAGAAGTTCGGCCTGCGAATTCTGGAGGGCTATGGCGTCACAGAGACCGCGCCGGTGCTGGCCGTGAACACAGGCATGGCTTCGAAAACCGGCACGGTGGGCGAGTTGTTCCCCGGCTGCGAAAGCCGCATTGAGCCGGTGCCGGGAATCAACGAAGGCGGCCTGCTGCACGTCCGTGGGCCGAATGTCATGCTCGGTTATATTTCCGAGGAGCAGCCCGGCGTCATCGAGCCCACCCGATCGGTATTCGGCTACGGCTGGCACAACACGGGCGACGTCGCCACGATAGACGAGGCTGGTTTCATCCGCATCCTCGGGCGCGTGCGCAGGTTCGCCAAGGTGGCCGGGGAGATGGTCTCACTCGACCAGGTGGAACGGGTTGCCCGGGCCGCCTCACCGGACGCCGGGCATGCTTCCACCGCGGTTGCCGAACCGGGGCGGGGCGAAGTGATCGTGCTGTTCACCGAGGACCGGACGCTGCGGCGCGAACAGCTTCAGGAAGCTGCACGGGCGATCGGAGCGCCGGAACTGGCGGTGCCGCGGCGGATCGTCGTGCTGGACGAAATCCCTCAGCTCGGAAGCGGCAAGACGGATTACGTCACCCTGAACCGCATGGCGCGCGGATTGCAATTCTCTCAGAGCGCGGCGACGTAAATCATGGTGCAACCTCTCAGTAGCGCGCGCGAGCGCACCGGCTGGTACTTTTACGACTGGGCGAATTCGGCTTTCTCCACCACGGTGGTCACGCTGCTGCTCGGCCCGTACCTCAACTCGCTCGCGAAGGCGGCGGCCGATGCGCAAGGCCTCGTGCATCCGTTCGGCATCCCGATCTACGCGGGCTCCTACTGGGGCTATCTGCTGTCGCTTTCGGTGATGTCGCAGGTGGTGTTCCTGCCGCTCGCCGGCGCGTTTGCCGACGCGAGCGGACGAAAGAAGGAACTGCTCGCGCTTTTCGCGTATACCGGGGCCGCGGCAACGGTGGCGTTGTTCTTCGTCCGCGGCGGCGCGTACCTTCCGGGCGGCCTGCTGTTTCTGGTGGCGAATCTGGCCTTCGGCGCTTCGGTTGTGGTTTACAACTCGTTTCTGCCGGACATCGCAAGCGAACAGGAGCGCGACGACGTTTCATCGAAGGGTTGGGGAATAGGCTACCTCGGCGGCGGGCTGCTGCTGGCAATCAATCTCGCGATCGCGGCGAAAGCGAGCGCACTCGGGCTGACCGAAGAGCAAGCCATGCGCATCAACCTCAGCTCGGCGGGCGTGTGGTGGGGAGTGTTTACATTGCTGCCGATTGCCTGGCTGCGGAACCGCGCTCCGGCGCAGGGAAGAGCGGGGCAGGCAAGTTTCGCTTCCGCTTTTCGCCGGCTCGGCGGCACGTTGCGCGACATGCGGCGGTACCCGCAGGCGCTGCTTTTCCTCCTCGCCTACCTGCTCTATAACGACGCGATCCAGGCGGTGATCGCGCTCTCCTCCCAGTTCGGCTACGACGAGCTGAAAATACCCATAGCGACGCTCTCGCTGGCGATTCTGATGGTGCAGTTCGTGGGGTTTTTCGGCGCCATCGCGTTCAACTGGATCGCGGCGCGCATCGGCGCGAAGCACGCTATTCTGCTGGCGCTGGCCATATGGACGGGCGTGCTGGTGAACATCTACGTCGCGGTGCGGACTACGGCACAGTTCTTCGTCATGGCCGCGGTGGTCGCGATTGTGCTGGGCGGGAGCCAGGCGCTGAGCCGGTCGCTGTTCTCGCTGATGATCCCGAAGAGCAAGGAAGCGGAGTATTTCGGGCTGTACGAGATCAGCGACAAAGGTACGAGCTGGCTGGCGCCGCTGCTGTTCGCTGTGGCTTTACAGCAGACCCACAGCTACCGGATGGCGATTCTGTCGCTCGTGGTGTTCTTCGTGCTGGGCTTCATCGTGCTGATGCGGGTCGACGTGCGCCGCGCCGCGATGGACGCCGGCAACGAGCCTACGTGACCCGGCACCGCTCGGGAGGCCTGTGCCACGCGCTACCCCGCCTTCCGCGCGCTGGCGGCGCGTTGCCAGCGGTCTTCGAACAGGCCGCGCATGGCCTCGCCCATCCCGGCATGGTCGAATAGAACCGATGTCCAGGTCGGCCGCGTGATCACGGGATCGAGTAGCGCTATGAGGCCTTGGCGGCAATCGAACAGCGCCAGCTTCATCGGCAGCGAATCCGCCAAACGCACCTCGATACCGGCGTGCTCCAGCTCGGCGAGCCGCAGGCGATGATCTTCGTCCGCCGCTCCGGCTTCGAACAGCAGGCGGCACCTCACTCCCCGGGCATGCGCCTGCCTCACGAGCTGCTCACCCACCGGATCGACGGCGTAGGGCGGCCTGGAGAACTCAAGATATTCGGAGGTGACTTCAGCCAGCATCCGGCGGTACTGCGTGGCCGCCTGGGCGGGTTCGTTGATGATGCGCAGGAAATCCAGCGTGCCTCGCTCCCCCTGCCCTTCCGAGTACGCGTTGCTCAGGTCCTCAACCAGCGTGGCGGCGCTGTGCGATTGTTCCTCGAGTTCCTGTTCCAGCAGCTTGCGCTTTCGGGAAAGGTAGGCCGGAATGGCCAGCGCGGGCTCCACCGCCGAGAATAGCTTCGTCTTCTCCTGCACCACCTGGGCAAAGCCCTTTTCGACAAGGCTGTCCAGCACCTCGTAAATCTTCTGCCGGGGAACGTGCGCGCGGGCAGCCAGTTCGAGCGCCTTGAACCGCGGGTGACCCACGAGCACGAGGTACGAGCGCGCCTCGTAGGCGTTGAGGCCGATCTGCTGCAATCGCTTCCAGAATCGCTGAAACATTGTCTCGGGCATTTTCCCCCGTTTCTTTCCGGCCACCGGCCGCCGGAGTACACATATATACAACAAGACGAGCGCGCGAGGGGGCGCCCGGCCCGGTTGCTAGAATCGGAATGATGTACCGGAGTTCCGGCGGCGCGGCAGTCTCGGTGGACCGCTTTTTCGAGCTGTCCCTGCTCGGCCTCGTGGCGAGCGGGTACCTCGCGGTGCTGGGTTCCGCTTTTCTGGACACGCCTACCGCGGCAATCGCAGCCGCCGCACTCCTGTTGCGCGGTCTGCTCGTTACAGGCGCGATCCGGTTCTCGTTCCCCTCGCGTTGGGTCACCGCGCTGACGATCGCCTACATCGGTTTCTACCCAATCGACTACCTGTTCATCTCCGGCGAATTCCTTCCGGCCACCGTGCACCTTGTCTTCTTTCTGGCGGTAATCAAGATCCTGACGGCCCGGCTGCCGCGGGACTACGCGTTTGTCGCGCTGATCGCGTTTCTGGAACTGCTCACCGCCTCGCTGCTCTCCAGCAGCTTGAATTTCTTCCTGTTCCTCGCGCTATTTCTGGTATTCGGAGTGGCGACGTTCGCCAGTTCCGAGGTGCGCCGGTCGATTCGCAAACCCCGAAATGTGGCCCGGGGCGGATCGAAAAACCTGACGTGGCGGCTGGCGGCTATGGCAGTGTCGGTGGCGCTGGGTATCCTCATCCTGACCGGCGGGTTGTTTTTCCTGCTCCCCCGGACCGCGCAGGCGGCCTTCCGCCACCTAGTGCCGGACCGCTACCATGTCACCGGTTTCTCGAACGAGATGGTGCTCGGCGAGGTCGGCGAGATGCAGAAGCGCCGCACTGCAGTGATGCACGTGCGGTTCTTCGATTCGAACCCGCCGGCGGCGCTGAAGTGGCGCGGCGTCGCGCTGGCGCAATTCGATGGGCGGCGCTGGTTCAATCCTCCGGACGCTGGCGAACCAATGAGGGTGACCGACGGCTCGCTGCGTATGGGTGAGCGCACACGCGGAAGGGGCGTCAGCTACGAAGTGCAGCTCAGCGCCATGACTTCCGACGCTCTGTTCTTCGCCGGCACGCCGCTGATGCTGCGAATCAATTCGCCGCTGGTGATCCGCACGGCGACCGGCAGCTACCGGCTCGGCTACGGCAACATGGAAGGTATTCATTACGGCGCCTACAGCATGCTGGATCCGGCGCCGCAACCGGCCGGGCTGCGTGAGGATCGGAAGCTGCTGTACCTGTTGCTGCCGCCTCTTGACTCACGCATCGTCGCGCTCGCGCGGAGGATAACGGAAGGGCAGCCCGATGACGCAGCGCGCGCCCGGGCGATCGAGACCTATCTGCACAGGAACTTCGGGTACACCACCGATCTGCTCTCGCGCGAGGTCGCCGACCCGCTGGCGTACTTCCTGTTCGACCGTCGCCAAGGCCACTGCGAGTACTTCGCCTCCGCCATGGCAGTGATGCTGCGGGCCGTCAACATTCCTTCGCGAGTGGCGAACGGTTTCCAGAGCGGTGAGTACAACCCGGTGAGTGGCTGGGTGGTCATTCGCGCGTCCGACGCGCACAGTTGGGTGGAAGCCTGGCTCCCCGGCCGCGGCTGGACCACTTTCGACCCCACGCCGCCGGACTCGCACGCCGCCGCGAGTTCCCTCTGGACTCACCTCGGCTTCTACATCGATGCCGCGGAAACCTTCTGGCAGGAGTGGGTGCTGAACTACAACCTCGACCGGCAGCTCACGCTGGCAGCGCGAATGGAGAACTCCGGCCGCGTGTTCAGCACAAGGTGGATGGACCGCCTCCGCCTGCGAATCGCGATAGGGGGGAGGACGGCCGCGGATTGGGGCAGGCGCTACGGGGCGTTCGTTATCCTGGCGGTTCTGGTGGCGTTCGCCGCGCGGAAGTACGCCCCGCTTGTCTGGAACTGGTCGAAAACGCTGGCGCGGGTGCGGCAGGCCCAAAGAGGTGCGGCGCGGGCCTCGGACGCCACCCTGCTGTACGCGCGCATGATGGCGCTGCTTAAGCGCAGAGGATTCGAGAAGCCCGCCTGGATCACCCCGGCCGAGTTCGTCCGTCTGCTCCCGGCTTCGGAAACGGCATCGATCGTCGCGGGCTTCACCGCGGCGTACAACGATTTGCGATTCGGCGGGAACCCCGCCGCTGCCTCCCGAATGATCGAGGCCCTCGAATCTCTCGAACGGCAGTAAAAAGATCCGCGAATTTTCCCCTCCCGAAGGCACTACCACTCTTAATGGCCCGGGATATACCCCGGCCCGTTTCGATCGGCATGCATTTGCTCGACACATGGGTGGCAGCGGCGCTTGTCCCGCTGGCGGTCTGGATCGTTCTCAGCGGCATGGACGATTTCTTTCTCGACCTGGTGGGCGGCTGGATCTGGCTCCGTGGGCGGCTGCCTGGAGCAAGGCGCATTGCCCCTCCCGACGCCGCCGAACTCGCCGCCACGCGTGAGAAACGCATCGCCATTTTCGTACCTCTCTGGCACGAGCACACCGTCATCGGCCGGATGCTCGAGCACAACCTTGCAGCGATCCGCTACCGCGAGTACGACTTCTTCGTCGGCACCTATCCCAACGACGACCTGACAATGGAAGCCGTGCGCGACGTCGAGGCGAGATACCCCAACGTCCGCCTGTGCCTCTGCCCGCATGATGGCCCCACCTCGAAAGCCGATTGCCTCAACTGGATCTACCAGCACATGCTCGGCGTCGAGGAGCGTACCGGCGCGCGCTACGAACTGATCGTCGTTCACGACGCCGAGGACCTCATCCACCCGCTCGAGTTGCGCTGGCTCAACTACTACTCGAACGAGTATGGGATGGTGCAGATACCCGTGCTGCCGCTGGCGACTCCCGCGCGGTTCCTCACGCACGGCGTCTATTGCGACGAGTTTGCCGAGTATCAGACCAAGGACATGAGGGCCCGTCAAGCACTCGGCAGCTTCGTCCCGTCGAATGGAGTGGGCACCGGCTATGCACGGTGGGCGCTCGACAGCCTGGCGGAGTCAAACGCCAACAGGATCTTCGATCCCGCTTCGCTGACGGAGGACTACGAGAACGGGTTGCGGCTCCACAGGATGGGCTGCCCGCAGACGTTTGTGCCGATCCAGATGCTCGCGGGAGAGCCGGTTGCAACGCGTGAATATTTTCCGCAGCGCCTGGGGCAGGCGTTAAAGCAAAGGACGCGTTGGGTGACGGGCAATGCTCTTCAAGCGTGGGAGCGGCACGGCTGGCGCGCCAGTCCCGGCGAGGTTTATTGGTTTTGGCGGGACCGCAAAGGGCTGATCGGAAACCCGGCCACGGCCGTCGCGAACCTGGTCATGCTGTACGGCGCCGTGACCTGGATGTGGAGCCGGTACACTGGCCAGCCGTGGGCGTTGGTGGGTATCGCAGAGCGCATCTGGACGGGTCCTCTACTCTGGATCACTATGTTTTTCCAGGCTGTGCGCGTGTCCGTTCGCGCCGGCTGCGTCGCGCGGCTCTACGGCTGGCGCTCCGCGGCCATGACGCCCGTACGTGTTTTCTGGGCGAACTGGATCAACTGCGCGGCGACGATCTCAGCGATTGTACGTTACGCAAGCGCGCGCATCCGCAGACGGCCTCTGGTTTGGCTGAAAACGGAACACATGTACCCCACACGGGCGGCCCTTGATGAGAGGGAGCGTTCCCTGAGTCTATGGTCGGCCGAAACTGATGATGAACGACTCGACCAGGGTCTGGCCGGGCATGCCATAGGCTTGTCCAAATTGCGCCTTGCGATCGGCACGGCTCGTGCTCCAACCACGGGCGACGCGTGCGTCGCCCCTACAGGCCGCACCAAGTCCAGCTGCCAAACGCGCGGAAAATGACGTCCTGTAGGGGCCGGGCATGCCCCGCCCGCTCCCGGTAGCCATACACCTGGCCAAAGAAGGGCGTTGGGATACTTGACGCAACCACCGAGGTTGTGCAGGCCGGGTTACCGTGCAAGGCGTGGGTAAACCGTGGTGTAGCCCTCGGTCCAATGGTCTTGATCCAAGGGATAGGGGCAAATCTCAAATCCTTGTGGAGTATCAGCGAAACCCGGCTTCGAGCCAACACGCTCAATCGCTGTCTCAGCATCCTGCCGAGTTCGATAGATGCCGATCAGCTTGACATCTTCATCGCCGTCGCCAAGCTCATGCACATGCCACAACACGAAAACTTCATCCACGGTTGCGTCAAGTATATCAATGCCCAAAGAACAGACAGCAGTCAAGCCAACCTGGACCGCCGAAATCCAGGAGTTCGTGAAGAACGCCGACAAGATAGAGGGCACACGCCAGCCATGGCCTATCGGCCCAACAGCGCTGGGGCATGCCAAATCACTGCAGGACAGTGACCGGTCAGGTGCGGTAGCTGGCGTTGATCTCGATGTACTTCTCGGTAAGGTCGCACGACCAGAATCGCGTCTCGCCCTTTCCCGTACCGTTCAGTACGAAACGGATCAGGCACTCCTGCGCGCCGAGTTTCTCCTTCAATTCGCGCTCGGAGAATTTCTCGGCAACGCCTTTGGAACAGACGCGCATGCGCTGAAAAAAGATATCGACCTTCGATGGGTCGAACTCCACACCGGAATTTCCGGCAGCGGAGAGGATGCGGCCCCAGTTCGGATCGGCCCCGGCGATTGCGGTCTTGACCAGCGGCGAGTTGGCGATAGCGCGCGCGATGCGGGTGGCATCCTCGTTGTCCCTGGTCCCGACCACATGGATGGTTACGAGCTTTCTTGCGCCCTCTCCGTCGCGAGCGATTTTCTCCGCCAGGTCCTCCATCACCCAGCACAGCACTTCCTGGAACACCATGCGTTCCTTTGCATTGAGCTTGATGCCGGATGCGCCGTTAGCCAGCAGAATCACCGTGTCGTTGGTCGAGGTATCGCCATCGACCGAAATGCGGTGATAGCTGCGCTCGATCGCGGCGGCGAGCATGGGGCGCAGCATTTGCGGCGACAAAACCGCGTCCATCATGACAAACCCGAGCGTGGTCGCCATCTGCGGGTGAATCATGCCGCTGCCCTTGGTCATCCCCGCAATGTGAACGGTGCCGGTACGCAGAGGAACTTCCCCGAACGCCATCTTCGGCATCTTGTCCGTCGTCATGATGGCGCGGGCCGCATCCGCAAACCCGTCGGCGGACAGGCGATCGAACAGCCGCGGCAGCGCGTTGGTGATGAGGGCTGGGTCGAGGTCCACGCCGATGACGCCGGTCGAAGCGGGCAGAATTCCCGCAACGGGCGCTTTCAAGAGCTTGGCCACCGCGCGGCAGGAAGCGAGTGCAACGCGCGCTCCCGTCCTGGTAGCGCAGTTTGCATTGCCCGCGTTCACGAGAATAGCCCGGGAGAGCCCGCGCGATTGTCGCAAATGCTCGCGCGCGAGCAGGACCGGAGCGGCCTTCACGCGATTGCGCGTGAACATCGCAGCCGCCGACGCCGGCGTATCCGAGAGGATCAGCGCCAGATCATCCTTCTTCTCTTTGCGGATGCCCGCGTAGGTCGAAGCGTATCGATAGCCGAGGGGAAGCTTCAATGGCTCATCTCCAGCAGTTCATTGTCGCCTATCTGATAGCCGTTCAGGAAATCGGCCGCCGCCATTCGCTTCTTCCCTTCGAGTTGAATTTCCAGCAGTTCGAGCGCCGTGTTCGCACCGCACGTCACGAACAGCCGTCCCCGGCTCGGATGCAATGAGCCTGGTGCGCCTTCCGCATCGCCGCCAACCAACGCCCGCCACACTTGCAATTGCCGTCCGCGAAAGCGCGAGTAGCAGCCGGGCCACGGCAAAAAGCCGCGAAGGCGATTGTAGATTTCCCGCGCGGGCCGTGCCCAGTCGATGCGGCCGTCCTCCTTTTTCAGCACGGGGGCGAAACTGGCCTCCGAGTCACTCTGCGGGCGCGGAACGATGGTGCCGTCCTCGATTCGCAAGAGTGTCTCGACCAGGAGGTCCGCGCCCATGCGCGCCAGCCGCGGACTCAACTCGGGAGCTGTTTCCGCCGGTCCGATATCGGTTTCGCTCTGAAGAAGGATGTCGCCCGTATCGAGTCCCGCATCGATGCGCATCGTCGTGACGCCGGTGCGGGTTTCGCCGTTCGCGATGGCCCACTGAATCGGCGCCGCGCCGCGATACTTCGGCAACAGCGAAGCGTGCACGTTGATGATGCCGTGCGGGGCAATGTCGATGATCGATTGCGGGATGATTTTGCCGTAGCCGACCACGACCATTGCGCCGGCGCCGAACCCTTTGAGAAAAGCGTGGAACTCCGGGGTCCGGATCTTGTCCGGCTGGTACACGGGCAGGCCCAGACGTTTCGCGGCCTGCTTCACCGGCGGCTCGGAGACTTCGCGGCCCCGCCCCTTCGGGCGGTCGGGCTGCGTGATAACCGCAACGATGTCATGTCCGGCCTCGGCCGAGCGTTCAAGCGAGGGAACGGCAAACTCGGGAGTGCCCAGGTAGACGATCCGCACGTGTTAGCCTGCCTGATATTTGCCAGCCGCCGATGAACACCGATAAACGCCGATAAAAATCGCCTTGTTCCATCTGCGTTCATCGGTGTTCATCGGCGGCTCCAATTCTCAAACATCACGCTACTCCCATTCGCCCGACTTTATCAGTTTCCTGATTTTCCGGCGGATGAGATCGCGCTTCAACACGCTGATGTGGTTGATGTAGAGCCTGCCGTTCAGATGATCGGTCTCGTGCTGGAAGGCGCGGGCCAGCAAATCCTCGCCGGTCATCTCGAACTGCTCGCCCTTGGCGTTCTGTGCGCGTACGGTGACGCGGCTGGCGCGCTTCACCGGCTCGCGAAAACCGGGGATGCTCAGGCAGCCCTCGTCCTCGACCCGGCCGCCTTCGCGGTGGACGACCTCCGGATTGATCAGAACAAGCCGCTTCGACGGGTCCTGGCCGGCCGAGGTGTCAATCACCGCGATTCGACGTGAAATGCCGATCTGCGGCGCCGCAAGCCCGACGCCCTTGGCCGCGTACATCGATTCGAACATGTCATCGAGCAGTTTGTTCAGCTCCGGAGTATCGAACTCGGCGACGGTTTCTGCCGGAGTTTCCAGAACAGGATCGCCGTATTTCACGATGGGGTAGATCATCAGAAATCTCTCACCTGGCCGAGATAAGCTTCGAAATTTCGTCGCGTTTCGCGCAGCGAATCGCCGCCGAACTTCTCCAAAAACGCCTGGGCGAGGACGAGCGCGACCATCGACTCGCCGATGACCCCCGCCGCGGGAACCACGCACACGTCGCTGCGCTCGTACGATGCCTGTTCCGGCGCGCGCGTCACCAGGTCCACCGATTCGAGCGGCCTGCGGAGCGTGGAGATCGGCTTCAGCAGCCCGCGAACCACCACGTCCTCGCCGTTCGTGATGCCTCCCTCCACACCGCCGGCGCGGTTGGATCCCCGCACGAAGCTGCGCTGCTCACGGTCATAGTGGATCGTGTCCTGCACGCGCGATCCGAACTCCACCGCTGCCTGCGCCGCGTCGCCGATCTCGACTCCCTTGACCGCCTGTATGGAGACGATTGCCTGGGCGATTTTTCCGTCGAGTCTCGTATCCCAGGAAGCATGCGAGCCCAGGCCTGGCGGCACGCCGTGCGCGACCACTTCAAACACCCCGCCGACGGTATCGGCGGTCCGGTAGGCGTCGTCCACGACCGCCTTCATCTTCTGCTCGATTTCAGGATCGACACACCCGAGCAGTACGTCGTTCCTCTCGCTGAGCGCGACGAGTTCATCCCAACTGGCGCGCCGGTCGAGGCGCACCGGACCCACCGCGATGACGTGGCTCAGCACGCCGATGCCGAACTGAGAGAGGAACGCTTTCGCCAGTGCGCCTGCCGCCACTCGGGCAGTGGTTTCCCGCGCGCTGGCCCGCTCGAGGATGTAGCGGGCGTCACGGAAATCGTGCTTCAGCGCGCCCGCGAGGTCGGCGTGACCGGGACGCGGGCGGGTCACAGTCCGCTTCTTGTCCTCGGCGCCCTCGAAGGTCTCCACAGGCAGCGCTTCAGTCCAGTTCTGCCAGTCGCGATTGCGGATGAGGATCGCAATGGGCGCGCCTATGGTCTGCGAATGCCGGACGCCGGAAACAATCTCCGCGTGATCGGTCTCGATCTTCATCCGGCCGCCCCGGCCGTACCCCTGCTGCCGCCGCCAGAGTTCACGGTCCACGGCGGCCACACTGATGGGCACGCCTGCGGGCAAGCCCGCGACTGTGGCGACAAGGCACTCGCCGTGCGATTCTCCAGCCGTCTCAAACCGAAGCATTTTTGATTGTCCGGAATTCTCATCGTAGCCAAAAGCGCTAACTTTCAGCAACTTAAACCGAGTACCAGGGGCGGCCCCCCGCACGAGGATCATTCTGCTACCCCCTTAAAAGGGTTTGAAAATCGGGTTGTGCGGAGTTACCTTCCGGCTTACATTTGCCGTCACATCATCGGAGGAGAATGATGGACAGGCTTGAGCGTCTGGCGGGACGCTTGGCCCACGGAGTCAGCCAGTGGGCCTCGGGTTATTCCGAATCTCACGACGACATCCTTGAGACCGCCACCTTGGTGTCGCAACTTACGGACGAACTCGCCTCCGCCCGCCGCCGGACCGCGGCCGGGCGATCGGGGCAATCATCCTCGTCAACTGTCGAAAACAGAACCGCGCTCGTCGTTGATGCAAGGCCGGAAAGCCGCCGGGCAATTCATTCCATGCTCCGCGCGATGGGTTACGCGGTCCTCGAAGCCGGGACCGGCGAAGAAGCGTTGCAGTTTTGCAGCCGCCACTCCGGACCCGTTCACATCATGCTGACTGACCTGGTGATGCATGAGATGAGCGGACGTGAACTGGCCGAGCATGCCGCTTCGCTCAGGCCCGAAATGCGGGTCGTTTACATGTCCGGGTATACGGACGCCGAGATTGTGTACCGGGGTATGCTCGGTCCCGGTGTCGCCACGTTGCAGAAGCCGGTTACCGCCGGCGCGCTCGAGACCAAGCTCGCCGAGGTCAACGAAGAGCAGTACGCCTGACAGCTAGACTTGTAACTCAAGCTAGTAACAATCACTTCTTCGCCGACATACTATAATTCAGGTGCGGGAGCGCAGGCGTGTGGCGATTCCCTTACCCGGAATTTATGAGGTCTTATTCCGCATTGACGAGCCCCTGCTGTCGCCCGCGTTTACAGCAACGATGTCCGTTTGTGTCGCACAGATTAAAACGCGATAATGTAATCAAGTGGCCGCGGCAGTCTGGGGCTGAAGCCGGCGGCCGGACACAAGAGGTGGTGGCGTTTTGAAGCAACCGGGCTCTCTTGATGACTTGATTCGGCGGGCCCGCCGCCGGCACCTCGCCAACGTGGCGTTTAAACAGGGCGTTCTCGCGGTCTGCGCCGGTGTAGGGGGATTGATCCTGCTGCTTCTGGTGGGCACGGAGGTCCTGGACTGGCGGTGGATCGCCCTATTGTTCGCCGCTGGTCTCGCGGCTGGTTTCTGGAAACTCGGGCATCAGATTCCCTCGCCTTACCGGATCGCCCAGTCGATAGACCGGCGCGCCGGACTCTCCGACGCACTCTCGACCGCATTCTTCTACAACCGCCTGGCTTCGAACCCGCGCGTTTCCGAGGAGATCCGCGCCGCGCAATTTGCCGAGGCGGACCGGCTGGCGCGGGAAATCCCTCTGGATCGTGCGGCGCCCCTGCAAGCTCCCCGATCGCTGTATACGATGGCCGCACTGGTGCTCGCGGCCTCAGGCCTGCTCACGCTTCGCTACGGCATCTTCCGCAGCCTCGATCTGCGGCCTCCGCTCGCAACGTTCGTCCTCGACAGCTTCCACTTCGTGACCCTGGCGAAAAAGCCGGAGGCGGAGAAGCCGAAAACGAGCGACAAGCGGCTCAACGAGTTGTTAAAGGAATACGGTCTTTCGCTGGAAAACCAGGAACAGAACAAGGCGGCGCAGGAGGATTCGAAGAACACTGCCGGATCCCAATCGGCCGAGAACCGCAGCGAGCACAGTGAAAAGCAAGCCGGTTCTCAGGAACTGGAACCGGGCGACCGGCAGAACCCGAACGGCGAATCCGTCGAGGGTGGAAGAGAGGGCGAACGGGACCAGGTCGCGACCACCCAGCCTGGCTCACGGGAGAACCAGGGTTCTCCCAATCAGCAAGCCGCCAGCCAGTCGGAGAACAACAGCCTTCTGAATAAGTTCCGGGACGCGATGCAGAACCTGCTTTCGCGCCTGAACACGCAGCCTAGGACGGGCGAGTCCCAGCAGGCCGCCAGCGCTCAGGCGCGCTCTGAGATGGGCGAACCCCGTGAGATGCAGGGGCAGAAAGGCTCGCAGTCGCTCGGCAACCAGATGGGCGGGAAGGCGAACGGCCAGCCCCAGGGCGAGCAGCAGGGCGAGGGCACGCAAAAGTCCGAGGGCGGATCCGGCAAGAAGCAGGGCGGATCCGAATCGCGGGAGGCCTCGGAGCAGGGCAAGAGCGGCGTCGGCAAGGAAGACGGCAACAAGGACATCAAACAAGCCGAGCAGCTTGCCGCGATGGGGAAGATCAGCGAGATCATCGGCCGGCGCTCCCAAAACCTCACGGGCGACGTGATGGTTGAGGTGAACTCCGGAAGGCAGCAGCTCCGCACTACGTATTCGCAGCAAAACGCCAACCACGCCGAGGCGGGCGGGTCGATTAACCGCGACGAAATACCGCTGGCGTACCAGCGCTACGTGCAGCAGTACTTCGAGGAAATCCGCAAAGCGCCCCCGGCCCGCGGCAACCCGGGGCCGTAAGCTTCGCTCTGTAGGATCGCCTTCTGATTGCGAGTGGGGCAGCCCCTCGGGCTGCGCCGGCCTCTCAGGCCGGCCACGCAGGCGGGCTGGAGTGAAGCCCGCCGCAAAGCGAGGCCCCGCCCCATGCGGCACTCCGTTGAAGACACATCCTCGCAAGGTGGGGTCAGCCCTTCTGGGCTGCCGCTGGGCTTTGCCCGGCGTGGCACAGGCCTCCTGGCCTGTGCAGCACTGGCCAGGAGGCCTGTGCCACACTTGCGAGGGAGTGCCTCATGGGCCTGCGGCCCACCAAAGGTGATGAAAATGGGCGTCAGCGGCGGTAGGATTGCTGCTGGCGCGGAATGGGAGAGGTTGCAACCGCTCTGGATGAGTTGAGGCCGCCAGGGA
>JAEZIJ010000006.1 GCA_023436715.1 Acidobacteriota bacterium | reverse complement strand
CCTGGGCTCGACGCGGCTGATGACGGACCAGACCGGGGGAATGAAGTCGCTGCATGATTTTCTGCCGTTCGGGGAGGAAGTGCCGGCGGGGACCGGAGGGCGCAGCGCGACGTACTATCCGGCGGGCACGCTGGCGATCAACGATGGCACGACCCAGAAGTTCACCGGCAAGGAACGGGATACAGAGACGGGCCTCGATTACTTCGGCGCTAGGTACTTCTCGGCGGCGCAGGGGAGGTTCACCAGCCCGGACCCGAAGATGTTCCCCAGCTTGATGGAAGATCCGCAGAGCTGGAATAAGTACGCCTATACCCGGAACAACCCACTCCGATATGTAGATTCCGACGGCGAGGACTGGAAGGACGTCGTCGTAGGCGCACTCAACGCCTTTGGAAGCGATTACGCGCTCGGCGCGGGCCGCGCAAGCGGCGGGAACTCTCGGGTCAGGCGATCGGGGACGCCGTTGCGACCGTTGCCGGAACGGCTGAAGCCCTGTTCGGAGGAGGCGAAGCCGTAATAACCTCGCCGGCAGCCGTAACCGTCGTTGGTGCCGTCGTCCCGGCGGCGGGCGCAGCGGCTGCCGTTCATGGAACCTCGGTGGCCGTTGTTGCTGGCGGCCATTTGGTGGCCGCCGCTTTTGCCGATAACGCTCCCTATTCCAGCACTCCGCAGAACCAAGAACGCATGAGCAAGGGCAAAGCTCCTGTTGGCAAAGACGGTAAGCCGGTTGAGTTGCACCACGAAGGCCAGACCAATGAAGGGAATCTCAAGGAGATGACTCAAGCGGAACACCGGGGTGGGGAGAACTTTAAGAAGAACCACCCGAACACAGGCCAACAACCAAGCCAAATCGACCGCTCGAAGTTCAGGCAGCAGCGAGAGCAGTACTGGAAGGATAAGGCTAAAAAACCGGACGAGCAGTAAGCAAGGACAACTATGGAATCGAAGGATACCGACACAAGCGAGTTCATGGCCGAGGCCGCCGGGCCGCCGGGCTTGTTTGGTGTGTTCGAAGACGATGGTGAAACCGGATACCTGTACTTGTATGAGCCCGGTGGGAGAGAGGTTTTCCAGCATCTTCACATTTACGATCGAACGCCGAATGTGCCGGTGCAAGAGAAGGATGTACGGGTTGTCTGGTCGGAGGACCTTTCCAAGGTTGGAGTTCAGATCTGGGGCAAAATGCGCGGCATTATCAACTTGGCTACGGGCCAGGAGGGCCGCGTTTGGATTGAAGACCGCAACACGCCGGGCATCGGTGATCGCGAATGGCTGAAAGGTTTTCGGCTCTGATCCACACGCAAGCGTTCGGCTAGTTGTCGGGCCGGGAACCACTTTAGGTCAGCGGTATCGCGCGGTGCGAGCGGAGCGGCGCAGTCGCGCCGCTGGCGGCTCGCGGTGCCGACCGAGGAGCAGTGAAAGCGTAGCGGCAGAAGAACGATGCTACGCATCGGCTGAAGTATGACACGCCACCCCAGAATGGGAGCTGTATAGATCCGCCGGGGATCTATACAGATACCTTTGAAAACAAAGCACATCAACTCTCCAGGTATCTCTACGGATACCTGGGTTTCCGCCTGAAAATCCTTCTCTAGTCGCCTATTCGCCTTAGTACATACGGTCTATTGTATGTATGTCACACAGCAGACTATCCTTTTTTGCATGAAGCCTCCTTCGACCATTGAGCCGCCGCCGCAGTCGCTCACGCTCTCGCTCCGCATCAGCGAAGTCCTGCGCAAGCGCCTCGAAGACATCCGCCGCTTGGCGACCCAGAAGAAGGGCGGGAACGTGTCCACGTCGGAGATCGCCAAGCAGCTCCTGGAGTCTGCCCGCGAGGACCGGCTGGAGGTGGTCGACCTGCTGGCGAAGGCGACCGAGTCCCTGCTGACCGTCCGCCGGAAGGGCGAGTCCGGGCAGCCGCTCTCCCGCGCGGAGTGGACGGTGCTGGCCTACTACGTCCAGCAGGGGGCCGAGGGGTACTCGAAGAACGCGCTCTCGCGGGATTCCTACATCACGATCGTGAAGGCGTTCCAGGCAGTCTACGAACTGCGCGTCGGCAAGTCGGAGAAGGACGACTACTACCTGGGGAACCTGCCCGCCCAGTGCCGGCCGGAGGGACACAAGGTCTCCGACCCGGTGACGCCCGACCTGGTGCGGCAGACGGTGACCGAGACTCTGCGGTGTGCCAGCAGTCCCGCCATCCAATGCACACCGGTGCATGCCGCCAGGAACCTGTACGTGTTCCTAGAAGACGAGAAGCTACCCGGAGTGACCCGGATCAACGAGGCGCTGTTCCCCTACTGGCGGGTGCTGTGGAGGGTCGCCGCCCGCGGCCACTACCTGGAGAGGAAGGAGCCGGTGCGGGAGGGCTTGCGGGAGCAGGACAACTCCATCTACCGGCCGGCGCTCCCATCCATCGAGCAGGGCGGGTACCGGCTGAGCTTCGCGCGGGGTCGCGGCAATGCGGTGAGCTTACTCCTCAGCTTCCCGGCAGTGAGAGACGCGATGTACCCGATGGGACCCTACCCGATGATCTCCGAGTTTCGAGCCATGCTGGCGAGACTGCCGCAGATCGAGTTCCCGGACGTCTGGGACGGCGAACACTTCCTGGGATACCCGGCAGACATCGAGGGGAGACGCGAACTGTGGTTCCGCTCGCAGAAGAACGGGATCGCGTTCGGCTTCTCCCTGGAGGAGTGGAAGACCGTCCAGGAGGTCTTCCGCAAGGCCTGGGAGGACCCGGAACTGAAGCGCGCCTGGGAAGGTCTGAGCCTGGAGTATGGGGAGCTGTGATGAAGCCGACGTTCCGAACGAAGTCGATTACCAGCAAGGTGACCGAAGAGGAGTATGCGCGGCTGGAGGCAATGGCCGCGGCCAGCGGCCAGAGCATGAGCGAGTGGGTGCGGGAAGTCCTGGTGGGACACCAGGAGCGGAGCGCCGCCGAGTCCCATGAGGAAGTCCTGCTGGCCGAGGTGCTGGGGCTGAGGACGATCCTGCTGAACCTGCTGTTCAAGGTCGCTAAGGGTGAGCCGATGACCGAGCAGCCGTTCGGCTCGCTCGACAATCGCCTGTGCGTGCTCGGGAGAGACAGGACGGCGGCGAAGCCGGACCTGCTGGCCTTGCGAAAAGTCGGCGACGCTCACAATACAGACGCCGCCGCCAACCTTGCTGTTGTGAATGATGTCTATGCCCTGGACACCGTATGGGCCTTCGTGAATCCGGTGGATCAGGCCGCGGTGTGGGATGGGCCGGATGTCCGGGTAGGAGACCTCCAACTCGTCGCCCGCACTCATCGGCGATCCGTCAGAGTACTGCGCGGCGACTTTCTGAATGTACATGACCGTCTCGCTCAGCTTGCGCTCTTCAGTCCTTTCAGCATGGTGTCGATGGTCTTCAGCACTGTTTGCTGCTGGTGAGACGGCAGGGACTCGATCAGTTCCAGCCTGCGCAGCACCTTACGGCTCGGCTGTTTGCTGACAGTCCTCTTGTTCTTCGGGCGGAGCAACTCATCGACGCTGATATCGAGCGCAATGGCGAACCGAAGGGCCATCTCCGCCGAGAGGCGGAGGCGGTCTTTTTCGTAGTCGCAGACCAGCGACTGAATCAGCCCGATCCGTTCTGCCAGCTCGATCTGCGTGAAGCCGCGCTCCTTGCGGATACGGGTGATGCGCTGACCAACGGACTCTTTGCCGATTGACTGCATACGTATCATACGATATTTTCGTTCTTGGCTTGAAACGATGATTTTTATGCGCCTGGGGCTTGACAGGTTTTTGCCCAAAGGCCAGAAAGGAGGTCTGATGGCGCGCATCTCCGATGCCGAGCTGGACCGGCTGAAACAGGAGGTCAGCTTGCAGCGGTGATCGAGGCACGGGGCATCGAGCTGAAGCGCCACGGCGCGGACCTGCTCGGCTTGTGCCCCTTTCATGACGATCACGAGCCGTCTCTGGTCGTAAGTCCGAAAAAGAATCTCTGGCACTGTCTCGGTGCGTGCCAGACCGGCGGCTCCGTCATCGACTGGGTGATGAAGACACAGGGAGTCAGCTTCCGCCACGCGGTCGAACTGCTGCGCAACGATCATCCTTCTTTAGCGGCTCCACTTACGCGAGTAGTGAAGAAGGGCACGACCGGCGCGGTGAAGCTGGACGCGCCGTTCGAGCCCAGCGCCGACGATCAGCGCGTCCTCCAGCAGGTGGTCGATTACTACCACGACACGCTGAAGCAAAGTCCCGAGGCACTGAAGTACATGCAACAGCGGAGCCTCGATCATCCGGAAATGCTCGGTCACTTCCGGGTGGGCTTTTCCAATCGCACGCTGGGGTATCGCCTGCCGGAAAAGAACCGCAGAGTCGGCGCCGAGGTCCGGGGGCGCCTGCAGCAACTCGGCATTCTGCGCGACTCGGGGCACGAGCACTTTACCGGTTCCGTCGTGTTCCCCGTGCTCGATCTGAACGGCAACATCACCGAGATGTACGGCCGCAAGATCACGCCGAACCTGCGGCCGGGAACGCCGCTGCATACGTACCTGCCGGGGCCGCACAAGGGCGTCTGGAACGAAGAGGCCCTACTGGTTTCAAAAGAGATCATCCTGTGCGAATCGATCATCGACGCGCTGACGTTCTGGTGCGCGGACTTCCGCAACGTCACAGCCAGCTATGGCGTCAACGGCTTCACGGCGGACCATCGAGCGGCGATGAAGAAGCACGGCACCAGGAAAGTGTTCATCGCTTACGACCGCGACGAAGCCGGCGACAAGGCCGCCGTTGCGCTGGCTGACGAACTGATCGGCATGGGCATCGACTGTTACCGCGTGCTGTTTCCGAAGGGCATGGACGCCAATGATTACGGCTGCAAAGTGAAGCCCACGGGCCGCAGTCTTGGCGTGATGCTGAACACGGCCAACTGGCTAGGGAAAGGAAAGCGGCCCACGGTGATCGCCCCCGAGACGCCGGCGCCCGAGCCCGCGCCGGTTGCCCACGAGCCACAAGCGGCCACTGCAGAACCACCAGCGGAGGAGATCACCGAACCGCAGCCAACAGCGGCTAAAGAAGAAATGGCATCCGAAATGCCGGAGCCTGTTTTTTCTTTAGCCGCCGAATCCGTTCCCGTTGAATCCGCCGCCCCAGAGCCAGCCAGCGCCGGTCCCGCCGTCGAGATCCCCGCTCCACAACCTCAAAAAGAAGAGCCGCCCGCCACCGCGCCCGTGGCAGTGCCCGCGCCGCAGCCAGGCTGCATCGATGTTCCTTGCGAGATCCAGGGCGAGACGGTGCTGATTTCGCAAGGGGACCGCCATTACCGCATCCGTGGGCTGTTCACGAACACCAGCTATCAAGTCCTGAAGGTGAACATCTGCGTTTCACGCGGCGATGCGGTTCACGTCGATGCGCTCGACATGACACTGGCGCGGCAACGCACCGTGTTTGCAAAACAGGCCTCCGAGGAACTGAGGATCAAGGAAGACGTGATCCGTCACGACCTGGGCCGCATGCTGCTGAAGCTCGAAGAGCTGCGCGACCAGGCCATCCAAAAAGCGCTGGAGCCGAAAGCCGAGACGGTACAGCTCAGCCCAGACGAACGAGCCGCCGCGATGGAACTGCTCCGCGATCCGGGCCTGATGGACCGCATCCTCGAAGACTTTGCGCGGTGCGGTGTGGTGGGCGAGGAGACCAACAAGAAGGTCGCCTATCTCGCGGCAGTGTCGCGGCTGCTCGATGCGCCGCTCGCCATCATCGTGCAATCGAGCTCGGCGGCCGGTAAAAGCTCGCTCATGGAAGCCGTGCTCGCACTGATGCCCGAAGAACAGCGCGTGCAGTACTCGGCGATGACGGGGCAGTCGCTCTTTTACATGACCGAGACCGAGCTGAAAAACAAGATCCTTGCCGTGGTCGAAGAAGAAGGCGCACAGCGCGCCGCCTATGCGCTGAAGCTGCTTCAGAGCGAAGGTGTGCTGACCATCGCATCCACCGGCAAGGACCCGGCCACCGGCAAGCTGATCACGCACCAGTACCGCGTGGAAGGCCCGGTGATGATCTTCCTCACAACCACGGCCATCGAGATCGATGAAGAGCTACTGAATCGCTGCCTGGTGCTGACCGTAGACGGCGTCAGGACATCATCACTCTGCACCGCAACGCGCAACGGCTGTTGAAGCCCATTGCCGTGGTGAATCCCTTTGCGGAGCGGCTGACCTTCCCCGACAGCCTCACACGCACGCGCCGCGATCATATGAAGTTTCTCTCGCTGATCCGCGCCGTCACGCTTCTGTTCCAGTACCAGCGCCCGGTGAAAACCGACACTACTGACGGCAAGCCGCTCGAATACATCGAATCCACGCAAGACGACGTGGAACTGGCCGAGAATCTCATCAAGCAGGTGCTCGGCCGATCGCTCGACGAGCTGCCGCCGCAGACCCGCCGCCTGTTGCTGCTGGTCGATGACATGGTGCGCGAGCAATGCGAGCAGCTAAATATGGAACGCACCGATTACCGCTTCAGCCGCCGCGATGTGCGCCAGTACACCGGCTGGAGCGATCCCCAGGTGAAACGCCATCTGCACAAGCTGGAGGAACTCGAATACCTCATCATCCATCGCGGCGAGCGCGGCCAGAGCTTCGTTTACGAGCTGTACTTCGAGCGGCCTGCCGATCCGCGCCAGCTCTTCCTGCCGGGGCTGAGTGAGATCGGAAAGCTGCATGACTACGAGTACGACAAAAACCGGGATGGGCAGAAACAGGAGAAGGACGGGCTGGGAACGCCCCAGGTACGGCCGGTGTTCGGGGGTGGTACGGGTCAGCCGGAGCCAATAATGACAGGCTCGCGGAACGGTTTTCATGCAAATCCGCCAAAAAACACTGATACCGGGGAGGACGAGGAGCAGGACGCCTCCGCCGCAGTCGTAGCCGTGGGAGGTAAGCGGTAACCATGTCCCGCGTGGTGAAAAAACGCAAGCCGGCCGAGCCGCCCGCTTCTCCTTTAGCCGCCCTGATGGAAAAGCATCTCGAAGCGCTGCGGGTGCAGAACTACTCCGAATACACGGTGAAGAACCGCCGCGTGCATATCGGCTTCTTCCTGGAGTGGTGCGCCAACCGCAGCCTGACGGAGCCCGCCGACGTGACGCGCCCGGTGCTCGAACAGTATCAGCGGTACCTGTTCCACTACCGCCAGAAGAACGGCAACCCGCTCAGCTTCCGCAGCCAGCACTCGCGCCTGGTTCCCATCCGGGTGTGGTTCCGCTGGATGGCGCGGCAACGCTT
Organism: Acidobacteriota bacterium; assembly: GCA_023436715.1. Taxonomy (GTDB): domain Bacteria; phylum Acidobacteriota; class Terriglobia; order Bryobacterales; family Bryobacteraceae; genus Fen-330. The sequence continues at coordinate 4,660 of JAEZIJ010000006.1, read as the reverse complement.
CATCCTGCACAACCCGGCGAGCGAACTGGAACTGCCGCGTCTCGGCCACCGGCTGCCCAAACACGTGCTGACCATCCACGAGGTGGAACAGGTGCTCGCCCAACCGGACATCCGCGATCCGCTCGGCCTCCGCGACCGCACCCTGATGGAAACACTCTACTCGACCGGGATGCGCCGTCTGGAACTCGCCAACCTGAGGCTGTACGACCTGGACACCGAACGCGGGCCGTCACCATCCGCCAGGGCAAAGGGAACAAGGACCGGGTGATCCCGATCGGCGACCGTGCCGCGGCGTGGGTCGAGAAGTACGTTCGCGAGTCGCGCCCGCACCTGGTGGTCGAGCCGGACGACGGGATCGTGTTCCTGTCCAATGCCGGCGAGCCGTTCTCGCTCGATCATCTGAGCGACCTGGTGCGTGTGCACGTGGACGCCGCCAAGATCGGCAAGCGGGGAGCCTGCCATCTCTTCCGCCACACCATGGCGACCCTAATGCTCGAAGGCGGCGCCGACATCCGCTACATCCAGCAGATGCTCGGCCACGCCGACATCAAGACAACCCAGATCTACACGCAGGTGTCCATCCGGCAACTGAAGCAGATCCACACGGCCACTCACCCGGCGCAGCTTCCCCCGGAGAAGTCGCCCACGAACGGCGACGGCCAGGACGCCGGCAAAGGCCAGGAGGCGGCCGACCTGCTAGCCGCGCTGGACGCCGAAGCCAGCGAGGACCCGGAAGATGCATAGGAGCGTTCCCGACAAATCCAGGGCCGCGCTGGAACGGCTGATCCAGATCGCCCAGGGCGACACCGGGCAAAGCCGCATCGTTGCCAACTTCCTGCTGGCCTGGTGGAATGCCGCCGAGTGCGGCGGCTTCAACCTGACGGACGTGTGGGGAGTGGATACGTCGATCGCGGTGGACATGCTGCGGGTGTTTGCGCTCCTGGCCGGATGCCAGCGCTACCCAGACACCATGGGTTACGGCGAGCACTTCGAACGGCTCATTCGTATCTGGCGGCCAGCCCTGATAGAGGAACGCTGAATCGAGCGGGGACGCCCCCTTCCCTCCCGCCCTGCTTTCCACAGCGGTCCTCGCCGTCAAGGGTCCGCTTCGCCCCGCAAAACCGGCGCGCCCTTGACCGCTCCGGGCCGCTGCAAAGCCCTTTCTACTTAGAGGAGGAAAGGGGGCTTCCGGTCCCGGGCCTCCAGTTGCGGCGATACAATCGGAGACGTGATCGCGGCCTCAACACAAACGGCGCAGCCCTTCCCGGCGCTCTCGGCGCCGCCGCTCCTGAATGCAGATCCGCCTACCGGCACGCACGTCTACCTGCTCGAAAACTCGCGTCTGGGCCTCGGAGCTCAGGTTCCTATATGGGAACCGGGGTTCCCGTATGCGAACCATCAGAATGCATTAGGGTTGCGCGCCGACGTACGACAAACTCACGTCCGATCCCGTTGTACCGGCAAGGAACGGGATGGGGAGACGGGCCTGGATTATTTCCTTGCGAGATACTACTCTTCTGCTCAGGGTCGCTTCACATCCCCAGATGAGTTCCCGGGTGGCATCGTAGACCCCTTCACAGGACAGCAGGTCGGTCAGCCCGGACCGTTGCCGTACGCGGATATTACTGATCCTCAGACTCTGAACAAGTACGCTTACGTCCGCAACAATCCTCTGAGGTACACCGATCCGGACGGGCATTGTGGGTTAGGTGATCCTGACGGGTGCACGTTGAGCCAATGGGTGAAGTCAATCCCGGATCGAGTCGTCGGCGGTCTGAAATTCGAGGCAAATGCGGCTTTGGAAATCTTTGGGATCGCTCCTAAGTTCCAAGCGAGCAACGCCGAGCAGGCTGACGCCATGGCTGCGGGCGAGCAGATCAAGCCAGAGTTTCAGCAAGGTCTGGTGATGGCGATTCCCGGCCCGAAAGGGGTCAAAGGAAGTCCGCGCACGGAGCCAACACTCCCGCCGAAGATGATTGTCTCTAAAGAGGGAGTTACAATCCAGCACTATACCCGCAGCGGCGATCATGGGCCCGCGCACTTGCACGTAAAGGGACAAGGAGCTGAGACCCGGATCGGCCAGGCCGGGAAGCCACTAAAGGGCGAACCGCCGCTTTCGAGTACACAAGCACAGGTGGTCGGCGGAAACAAAGGCACTATCCGAAGCTCTGTAGACAAGATCATGCGGTGGTTCAGATACAACCGCGACAACCGAGAAGGGCAGGGACAGTGACGTATGGCTGACATGTCTGATATCGAGACGGTGTGGGTGTTTTGCGGGGCCCGAAGTCAGTTTCCCTCCGGTGTGTTTACGACGTTGGACGCCGCAGAAGTATGGATACGACGGTCCCGGCTCACTGGAACACTCACTCGTTATCCGCTAGACCAAAGTGCATATGACTGGGCTGTCTCCCGCGGTTACTTCCGCAACACCAAGCCGGAGCACAGTTCACCAGAGTTCATCGGGCGTTTCAGTGCGGCGAATCAGGAGCACTACCACTACGAGGATGGCCGTCGCGATTGAGCGCTTCACCGGCAAAGAACGGGATGGGGAGACGGGGCTGGACTACTTTGTTACCCGTTATCTCTCCGCCGCCCAGGGTCGGTTTACAAGTCCTGATGAGGCGTTTGCGAATTGGGATCAGCACGCCCCTCAGAGCTTTAATCTGTACAGCTATGTCGAGAACAATCCCCTGAACAGAATAGATGTGGATGGACGCAATGTTCAGGTCTGCGTGTTAGGAAGCGATCAAAAATCGTACTCCTGTTGGGTGATGACCGACGCGGAGTACAAGAAGACATACCAAAACCAAAATGGCAAGAACGGCGTGGCGATGCCAAAATTCAATGGAGTCGCGACGGCGGGAACCATTACGTGTGGCGGCCAGGTTTGCGGGTCAGCCGTATTTACCGATCCGGGGATGCAAGACGAGACGGTGAATCTGGCCTTGACCATAGACGGGATGCGGGGCCTGGGCGCTATAGGCAAGCGGCTGGCGAGTTTATTGACGAGGGATGCGGCGGAAGAGACCACGACTGTCATCGGCAAGATGGGCGCCCTGAGGAAACCAGGTGCTGTTCAGCCCGGAGAGCGTGCCCTGGCAGATGATCTGCCAAATCTCGGCGATCCGAAAGCAAATTGGGCACAGAATTCCAGCAAACTACGGGAGGTAATGTCTCTAAGGGCAGGCCCATCCGAGATGCATCTGCTGAGCCAATGGTAGGCGGCAGACCCGCTAACAACACTGGGTTCTTGAGAGCGGAACGGAATGTTCTCGAGAATCATGGCTGGACACTACGTGATGGCTACTGGTATCCGCCGGGGAGATAGGAGAACAACGTGCGGGGAACGAACGAATCGAGTCCGGATCGGTGGCGACTCGGTTTCAAAGAAGCCGTGCTGTCCAGCTTTGGTTTTCTGCGTTCATACGGTTTGAGACCAGTGGAAGAGGATCCGACGTTCGTCCGGTATGAATCGGAGGCAGTGTTTGTGAATGTATACCACGGCCGAGCGTCATTCGAGATCGGTGTCGAGATCGGCCGAAAAGATCGCCCAGAGAAGTACGGCCTTGACTATCTCGTGTCGTGGGCCGGTAAGCAAGCCTGGGCAGCAGAAGGATTCGGCCGTAGCACCATGTTTCAGGTGAGCAGTCGAGAAGGAGTTCAGCGGTTCGTACCGAAAGTGGCTGAGCTTGTCAAGAAGTATGGCGAACCATTCCTTGCTGGTAGTACCGCTTTTTATGAAGAGCTGGTGAAAGCCAACGAGCGCGCATCGATTGCATACCAACGTGAGCAGATTCTGATGCGTATTCGCAAGGAAGCTGATGCAGCATGGGGCGCAAAAGACTTCTGCCGCGTATTTGAGCTGTACGAGCCGATTCGGGAAAGCCTCACTGAAATCGAGACCAAAAGGCTTTCATACGCGCAGAAGCATGTTCGCTCTTGTGCTGAACATGGCTGTCCGAAGCCAGCCGGGAACGAGTGACTAGACCGCATCTCATAGATGCCGCACGAGGATGAGACAGCAGCCGAGGTGAAGCATGCCGGTGAAGGTGTCGAGGTGATGCTCGTGACGAGTGACCAAACGACGGAAGCTCTGGAGTCAGGCAAACGGGCCTTCGATCTTCCAGCGTCGCCGCCCCGGTCTCGGCCAGTTCGGCGTCCAGTTTGTCGGAGTCGTGGAGCTAAAGGGAGCTAGGGCTAAAGGAGCTAAAGGCGACGGACGCATTTTCCGGAGAGAATAATGTGTTTGGCTATGACCACAACTGGGCCGGGCCGGCCTCGCTGCGGTACCCGTCGGGGCGGCTGGTCAGCTACGGCTGCGATGCGGGCGGGCGGGTGCGGCAGGCGGGCAGCTACTCCACGTCGATCCAGTATGCCGCGCACGGGGCGGTACGGCAGATCGCGTTGGGCAACGGGAGATACGAGGAAACGTGCTTCAACCCGCGGCTGCAAGCGGTGGGGATTCGCGTGGGGCAGGCGGCCGGGGCTGGCACCTGCGCCGACCCCGGAACGGACCTGCTGAACCTGGCGTTTGGCTACGGAGCGGGGGCTTCGAACAACGGCAACCTCACCTCGCAGACGATCAAGGCCGACGGCAAGACCTTCAGCCAGAGCTACGGTTACGACCCGTTCAACCGAGTGAGCAGCGCGCAGGAAG
>JAEZIJ010000122.1 GCA_023436715.1 Acidobacteriota bacterium | reverse complement strand
TTTGTATCAGGGCACGGCTTTAGCCGTGCCGCAACGCCACGAGAAGGCCGGGGCTTTAGCCCCTGTACAGTTCATGATGTAGAAACTCAAGGAGGATGGCCTTATGAAAATTTCGTTGGGAAGCTGGGCCTTCGCGTTCGGCCCTTATACAAACGACCCGGTGCCGTTCGACCGCAGCGTAAAGAGGCTGGCCGAGGCCGGCTACGACGGAGTGGAGGTTTGCGGTTTCCCACCCCACGTCACGCTCGATCGCTATCCTACCCGCGCTTCGCGACAGGAAATCGTTAACCTCCTGCGCGACAACGGACTCGGGGTCTCGGGCTACGCGGCGGATTTCGGGGGCATCAGCCCGGCCGTCGCAGGCAGTGCCTCCCGGTATCTCGATTTCTTCCGCCGCAATGTGGAAATGTGCATCGATATCGGCAGCCCGGCGATCCGCGTAGACACGATCTCCGGCCCCGACTCGATTCCGGATGCCGATTACCAGGCGGCCTTCGCCCGCACTGCCGATGTCTGGCGCGAAGCCGCGGGAATCGCCGAAAAAGCCGGACTACGGCTGGTTTGGGAGTTCGAGCCCGGCTTCGCCTTCAACAAGCCGTCTGAAGTTGTCGCCATGCACGACGCGGTGGGACATCGGAACTTCAACATCATGTTCGACACCTCCCACGCCTACATGTGCGGGGTGGTGGGAGCGCGGCAGCACGGAGCCAAAGAGACGCTGACCGGCGGAGTCGCCGAGTTCCTTCGGATGCTCGAGGGCCGAATCGGCCACATCCACCTGATCGATTCCGACGGCACCCTGCACGGCGATGAAACCAGCACCCACCGGCCGTTCGGCGAGGGCTTTGTCGACTTGAAGGCGCTCGCTCCGAAGCTGCTCGCAGTGCCCGGAATCGAGTGGTGGTGCATCGACCTGTGCTTCTGGCCCGGCGCTTGGGAGATGGTCGAGGCCAGCCGCGCCTTCGTGGCAGGACTGCTGGCCGAAGCGGCGGCGGCGCATTAAGCCCGCTCTATCTTGCTGGCGGTAAACGCGTTGCTTAGAATAGGGAATAGGAGTCTCAGGCAAAGAAAATGGTCGGTAGACAAGCGTTGGCTCCCCGGGAGCGTGAAGTCCTCCACGCTATTGTGGAGGCATTCATCGCCACGGGCGAGCCAGTTGCGTCTCGAACCATCTCGAAGCGCCGCAAGGATTCGCTGAGCCCCGCGTCGATCCGCAATGTCATGGCGGATTTGTCTGAAGAGGGCTACCTGGCCCAGCCGCACACTTCAGCCGGCCGGGTCCCAACCGAAAAGGCCATCCGCGAGTATGTGCAGCAGCTTACGGCGGGCCTGCGGCCGGTGATCGAAGAGGAAAGGCTGCGGGCGGACCTGAGCGAAGCGGAATCCCTCGCCGGCTTCGTCGAGCGCTCCTCTCATGTTCTGACTCAGATCACCCGCAACTTCGGTATTGCGGCTGCTATCCCGACCGCCAGCCAGACGCTGGACCAGGTAGAACTGGTCAAACTGGCGGACCGGCGCGTCCTGATGATTATCGTGACGAAGGACCGCATGGTCCGCGACCGCGTGGTCACGCTCACGGACGACCTCTCGCAGGACGAGTTGAATTCCATTCGCAATTACCTCAACGAGAACTTCGGCGGCTGGTCGCTTTCCGAAGCGCGCCAGGAACTCCGGCGGCGGCTCGAAGAGGAAAGCGCCGCGTACGACGCGATCCTGCAGCAACTGAGCGTGCTCTACGGCAAGGGACTGCTGGATGTCGCGTGGACACCCGAGATTCACATGGAGGGCGCGTCCAACCTGGTGGGGCTCGATCTCCGTCTCACCCGCGAGAAGATGCGCGACCTTTTCAGTGCGCTCGAAGAGAAGAAGCGGATGCTGCAACTGCTTGATCGATTTCTCGAGCGTCCGGCGGGCGAGCTCGGCGTTCAGGTAGGGTTGGGAGAAGCCCACCCGGCGATGAGCGCGCTGTCTCTCATCGGGCTTACGGTCGTGCTGCCGGGTGGCCTTTCAGCGAAGATCGCGGTGCTCGGGCCCATCCGCATGAATTACGAGCGCGTGATGTGCGCCGTCTGGCAGGTGGGCAGCGCCTTCCAAAAAGCGGTTGGGTAAGGTGGCACAGGCCTCCGCGCCTGTGCCTGGAGTCTCGAATCGTATCAGGGCACGGGCATGGCTGAAGCCATGCCCTGATACCTACCGCGCGAGACCTTCGGTCAGCTCGACGTACGTCCCCCACGGGTCGGTGAAGAACGCGATCGCGAGATTCAGCGAGGGCACCTTCCTGTACGGAATGTCGAACTTCACGCCCTGCGCCTCCAGCTTCTTCGTATACGCCTCCAGGTTTTTCACCTCAAACCCGATGTGGTCGAGCGACCGCCCTTTCGTCCCCACCGTGGGCGATTCAGCCGGCGAAAACGTCAGGTTCGCTCCCGGCACGTCAGCCGCGTCGAAAGTGGCGCGCTTCCCCGGCTTGGCGCCAAAGGTTTTCGCATACCATGCCTGAATGTCCTTGGGCGACGAAGTGAAGAAGTGCACATGATGATGCGCGACCGCGGTGGGCAGGGCCGTGTCTTCGATCAGTTCGACGCGCACATCGTCCGCCGTCTTCAGGAACGCCGACGGCGGCTGCAGGGTGTCGATTGTTATGCCGTTCGCCTTCACTTTGGCGAGGGCGTCGTTCAGGTTGCGCACTTTGAAACCAAGGTGGCCGACCGCGGACCCTTCGGTGCCGCCGCCCGGCTCTCCCTTCTCCCAGAGGACCACGACCCCCGGCAGCGTAACCATGTCCATACGCCCCAGCTTCGAGGGCGTCCCGCCGAGCACGTTGACCCAGAGCTTCCTCTGGGCCTCAACGTCGCGAACTCTCAGGTGAAGGTGGCCCATGGCCACTCCCGCCTCGTTGGGCGCGGGTACCTGCGCGCAGGCGATCGCAAAAGGCAGAAGCGAAAGGAAGATGCGTTTCAAAGTAGTTCTCCTCAACTGGACAGGCTACCACGGGCGCGGCGGACCCAGTGAAGATTCAGGTGGTTTCGGCCGATAACACTGATAGTGATCCTTGTAGTCGCATTAGCGATTTATTTCGGAGCGGCGCCGCGCGTTTCAACCGGCGAGAACGGATTGGTGTCCGTCAAAGAAGCGAAATGCCGCCTGGCCCAGGGCGATTCGCGTTCGCTCTTCGTGCTGCGCGGGATAGTGACGCTGGCTCCGGGCTACCTGACGCCCTTTCCCGGCGACTTCTATTTTCAGGACGAGACCAGCGGGATCGCGGCCGCGAGCAAAGAAGTGGTTGGGCTGCGGTCCGGCGACCGGGTGGAGGTTCGCGGGCGGCTGCACTGGTTCAACGGCATCAAGCCCGCGATCGTCGCCGAATCCGTGACGCGGCTTGGCCCGGGCCGCTCAGTCGCGCCGCGGCCTGTTACACCGGAAGAAGCCCGGACCGCGAAGTGTTCCGGCATGCTGGTTCGCTTCAGGGGACAGGTGGTGCAGATGAGCGTCGGCGAAGGTAGGGACGCCATTCTGGTGGACACTGGAACCGGCGCCGTCCGTGCGTACATGCGCCGCAAACCGGACATGGCCTCTATTCTTCCCCACATCGCCCCACCGGGAGCGGAGGTGGAGGTGACGGGAGTCTCGATTCCAATCTCGAAAGACGAATGCCAGATCCACATGCGCACCAGCGCTGACTTGGCCAATCTTCACCCCCCGCCAATTCTCTCGACCGGTCAAATCGCATTCGGCGGCGTTGTGCTTTTCCTGGCCGGAGTGGCCGCTCCGGTGTGGATCATCACCCTGAAACACTCCATTCGCCGAAAGACCGCCGAGATTCAGCAGTTGCTCGCGCGCACGCAGGAAGCCTCGCGCCTCAAGTCGGAGTTTCTCGCCAACATGAGCCACGAGATTCGCACGCCGATGAACGGCGTGATCGGGATGCAGGCGCTCGTGCTCGCAACCGAACTCTCCGCGGAGCAGCGCGAGCACCTCGAAACCGCTCAGAGTTCAGCCGAATCCCTGATGATGTTGCTGAACGATATCCTCGATTTCTCGAAAATCGAGGCCGGGCGGCTCGACCTGGCGCCGGTTCCCGTATGTCCGGCGGACATCCTGGACGAAGCGGTCAGGACACTGGCAGTCGCGGCCCAGCAGAAGGGACTGGAGTTGACGTGCAGTCACGAAGGCGCCGTCCCTGAAAAGCTGCTGGGCGACCCGCTGCGCCTGCGTCAGGTCCTGCTGAATCTGCTGGGCAACGCGGTGAAGTTCACCGATCAAGGCGCCGTGGAAGCGCGCATCAGCGTCGAGAAGCGCACAGCGAGCGAGGTGGCGCTACGCTTCGCGGTCAAAGATACGGGAATCGGAATCCCGCTCGAGAAGATCAATACTGTCTTCGATTCATTCCGTCAGGCCGATGGCTCCACAACGCGCAAGTATGGCGGAACGGGCCTGGGTCTGGCGATTTCCGCGCGTCTTGTGGAGTTGATGGGCGGCCGGCTTCTGGCTGAGAGCGAGCCAGGCCACGGCAGCACGTTCCATTTCACTCTGCCGATGCCCGTGGCACGCATCGATTCCGCACCAGCTCCGGAGCCGCGTCAGATCCGGATACCGCAGCCCCTCTCGGCATCTCGTCCTCTCTCGATTCTTATGGCCGAGGATAATGTGGTGAACCAGAAGGTGGCGCTGCGCATCCTTCAGAAGCAAGGGCATCGGGTTGTGGTGGCCGCAACAGGCCGTGACGCTCTGGAGAAAGCGGCGGGGCAGGCATTCGATGTCATCCTGATGGATGTCCAGATGCCCGATATGGACGGCCTGGAAGCCACGCGCGCGATCCGCGAGCGCGAACGTGTCACCGGCGGCCACGTCCCCGTTCTTGCCATGACGGCGCACGCGATGAAGGGCGACCGGGAACGCTGCATCGCCGCCGGAATGGACGGCTACGTTTCGAAGCCAGTCCGGCCGAGGGAACTGGTCAAGACGGTTGAGGATGCCGTGCGGCAGCCGGCGTCCGGCTGCGCACTCAACGCTCTTCCTCCAGCGTGAGGCGATACACCTCGCGTTTCGAGAGGCCTCGCTCGCGCGCCACCGCTTTGATCGCCTCCATGCGGTCCATGCCGGCTCGAATTCGCTCTTCGATCGCTTCGAGGGCGGGAATCTCCGCGTCCTTAGGCTCGAAAGCCGGCGCCTTGCCGATAAGAAGCGTGAACTCCCCCTTGAGCGGAAGCTGTGCATGGAGCAGTTCCGAGGCCGTGCCGCGCAGAAACTGCTCGTGAACTTTCGTGATCTCACGAGCGAGCACAACGGGCCGCGTCCCAAGCACTTCGTGGATATCCTGGAGCGTCTCGCGAATCCGATGCGGGGCCTCGAAGAAGATCAATGTCGCGGCCTCGTCCTTGAGCGCAGCCAGACATTTCCGGCGTTGCGAGGAGCGGGGGGGAAGGAACCCACGGAACTGAAACGAATCCGTAGGCAGGCCGGAAGCCGCGAGCGCAGCCAGCACGGCCGACGGTCCGGGCACCGGCTCTACACGCACTCCCCGCTCAACGGCCTTGGACACCAGCCGATAGCCGGGATCCGACACGAGCGGAGTGCCGGCGTCCGAAACGAGGGCGACACTCCCGCCGTTTTCGAGTTCGGCTACGATCTCGGGCGCCCTGAAAGCCTCGTTGTGCTCGTGATAACTCACCATTCGCTTCTGAATCCCGTAATGGCTGAGCAGCTTTTGCGTCTGTCGGGTGTCCTCGCAGGCGACCAGGCCCACCTCTCTGAGGATTCGCAATCCCCGCAGGGTGATGTCTTCGAGGTTCCCGATGGGTGTAGCGATTAGGTAAAGCGTACCGGGCATACTTGAAGTACCAGTGTAACTTCGTTTGGGACTTGAGTTTACGCGGGTTCAGCTACTACGATGATTGAGACCGGACGGAACATATGAACGGGCTCCGCGACATCTCAGTGGACGAATCCGCTCAGTACTACACCTGGGAATTGCCCGAGGCTTCCATTCAGGTTGCGATCTCCGCGGAGGCCGCCGATCGAACTGTGGCCGGGGTCGAAACCGGCGGAGTGCTCCTTGGCACCGTCGGGGACGGCTCCGTCAGCATAGAAGACGCTGTCGCGGTACCTCGGAGCAAACTGCGGGAGGTGGTCCTCGGTTGGGACCGGTCTCCGGGCCGCCCGAAGTACGTCGTGGGCTTTTACAGGACCGAGACGCGCGGCGGGCTGTCACTCACGCCAGAGGACCGGGCACTGTTCGCCGAGCTTTTCCCGGACCCGTTGAGCGTTGTGCTGGTGATCCGCCCGCGGGCAACGGGGTCGAGCGTGGCGGGCCTGTTCTTTCGCGAGCACGGCAATCTCAGAACCGAGCCGAGTTGCGTCGAGTTCCCAACGCGCCCCGGCCAGAGCGTTCCGGACGTTCCGCTACCTTCGTTCCTGAGTGGTCCGCCTTCTCCGGATCCTGCGCCCCACGTTCCGAGCCGGGGCCTCCCGCTCTGGGTGTCCTGGTGGATTCAAGTCCCGCTGCTGGCCGGGCTGCTCTTCGTAGATGGGCTCCTGGGATTCATCGCGGCGCGGCAGGTGCGGCCCGCGCCGGAGAGAGCGCGCGTCGTGCTGAAAGACCCGTACGCGCTCTCGCTGCTGGTTTTGGAATACGGTGACAATCTGCATCTCACCTGGGACCGGAACGCCCCCGCGCTGCTCTCGGCCGAAAAGGCGTTGCTATCCATCAACGATGGCGGCCAAAGCCGCTCCGTCAACCTTTCCGGTGAGCAACTGAAGAACGCGAGCGTGATCTACCGACGGCTTTCGGGCCAGGTCACGCTGCGGCTTGAAGTGGTCTTGAAGGATAAGCGGAGTGTAAGTGAGAGCTGGGATCTGACGAGCAAGACCGGCCCCTCGCGGCCGCGGCTCGGTAACAGCGGGGAGACCGAGCCGCACCCCTAAACCGTGGCTGCCGTAGACCGGAACAACCGCGCCCGAATCAGGTTCAGGATGTCATTCGCAAGGAAAGGCTTGCGGAGCACCGGAAAGTCGTATTCCTGGCAGACTGCTTCCTCTTCCGCCGAAAGCTGCGCGCCGGTCATGATGATGACCTGGGCCTTGGCCGCGCGCCGCTGGAGGGTGACTCCGAGTTCGACGCCGTTGCCATCGGGCAGGAGGTAATCGAGTAGGGCCGCGTTCGGCACCTCATTGGCGAGAATCTCTTGCGCCTGCTGAGCGGATTCGGCGGTCAATAGCCGCCACCCCGCCTGCGCCATCAGCCTTTCGAGGAAGCGCAGCAGGTCGCGGTTGTCGTCCACCAGCAAGACCGTGGGATGCTGGGGCGCCTTAACCGCCCCGTGGTCGAGCGAGCGAATGGTCAGCCCCTCCTTGTCCTCGCCCACCTCCACGCGCACCCGCGCGCCCGGATCGATCCGGCCGGCGGCCACGAGGGTGGCAAGGGGCTGCGTCAGGAAGCGGTGAATCGTCCGCTTCAATTCCCGCGCGCCGTATTCGGGGCTGGTCCCCTTACGGAGCAGGAACTGGCGGCTCTCAAACGGCACTTCGATATTGAAGTACCGGTCGCCCAGCCGCGTGTTGACGTGACGCTGAAGTTCCGTGATCTGCTGGTCGAGAATCGTGGCCAGCGACTCTTGATCGAGCGGCTGGTACGTGATCACCGCGTCGATGCGGTTGACGAACTCCGGGGAGAACCGCTTCCGAACGGATCCAAGCGCGATGCTCTCCAGCTTGTTGAACAGATCGGTCCGCTCCAGCTTTACGCCCGCCTGGAACCCGAACTCGGGATGAATCTCCTTCATCATCTCGCGAGCCCCCAGGTTGCTCGTGAGGAAGATCAGGCTGTTCTCGAAGTTCACCGAACTGTTGTCGCCCAGACGCAGAATGGCGCGGTCGAGGATGCCGAGAAGAAGCCGTGTCATCGACGGCGCCGCTTTCTCGATCTCGTCGAACAAGACTATGGAGAGGCTGCACTTCTCGCTCGTTACCGCGTTCAGTTTCTGCTGATTGAGCATCGGCTGCGTTTCGCGATGTCCGAGGTAGCCCGGAGGAGCCCCGATCAGCTTGGCTACCTCGTGCTCCATCTGATACTCGCCGCAGTCGACTTTGAGGACATTCTTCTCGCTTCCGTGCAGAACGTCCGCGAGCGCTTCGACTGTTTTCGTCTTTCCCGTCCCTGTCGGCCCCAGTAGTAGAAACACTCCCACCGGCCTGCCTTCCGGGGCAAGGCCCGCCTGGAACATCTCCACGTAGGGGACGATGTACTTCATAGCCGTCGGCTGCCCAATGACCTTCTGCGAGAGCAGAGCGACCAAGTCATTAGGATTCTCTGCCGGCGCCTTTTTGTTCTTGCCTGTGGTTGCCGGGGTCTTCATTTGATCGGCTTCCCCTTCTGGCCCCATTATATCTACTGCCATGTAAAACTTAGCCCCTGAGAGGGTGTACTTCCAAAGATTTTAACTACTATTTCGAAATTTTATCTCTTTAAGAATGAGACAATTACATCCGCAATTCGCAAGCTCGCGCGTCCATCTCCGTATGGGTTGTGAATGCGTGCCATGCGCTCATACTCCTGGCAATCTTCGAGCAGCCGGAAAGCTTCGCGAACGATGCACTCTTCGTTGGTCCCCACCAACTTAACCGTTCCTGCCTGGACGGCTTCCGGCCGCTCTGTCTTCTCCCTCAGCACCAGTATGGGCTTGCCGAGCGACGGACCTTCCTCCTGAACGCCGCCCGAATCGGTAATCAGCAGCGATGCGCGGCGCATCAGATCCACAAACGGTACATATTCCAGCGGTTGCACAAGCAAAATGTTCGGCCGCCCCGCCAAGTGGCGGCGTACCGGTTCCTGCACGTTCGGGTTCGGATGGACCGGGTAGACGATCTGAACATCCGGGCGTTCAGCCAGCCGGCCCAACGCCGAGCAGATGTGCTCGAACCCCTCTCCGAAACTCTCACGCCTGTGCGCGGTGACCACGATCAACTTGCGCGACGGATCCAGTTCCGGCCACTCCGCACCCTGGAGCAAGCCGCGCTCCAGCTTGTCCTTGACATACAGCACAGCATCGATGCCGGAGTTCCCGGTGACGGACACCCGCTCTTCCGAAATCCCCTCCCTTTCCAGATTCGCGGCGGCCCAGTCGGTTGCCGCAAAATGTAGGGAAGCGAGCCGGGTGGTCAGAACGCGATTCATCTCCTCGGGAAAGGGTTGAAGGCAATCCCACGTGCGCAACCCGGCCTCGACGTGCCCGCTCGGGATCTTCTGGTAAAAGGCCGCGAGAGCGCCGCAGAGCGTGGTGGTAGTGTCCCCCTGAACCAGTACAATATCAGGACGTGCCGAACGGAGAATCGGTTCCAGTCCCGCCAAAATCCTCGATGTCGATTGAGAGAGCGTCTGGTTGGGAAGCATCGTGTCGAGGTCGAAATCCGGCACGACATCGAAGGCCGCCAGCACCTGATCGAGCAAGGCCCTGTGCTGAGCTGTGACGCAGACGCTGACGTCGAACTCCGGGCGGCTTCGGAAATGATTGACCACGGGGCAGAGCTTGATCGCCTCCGGGCGCGTTCCAAAGATGAAAAGAGTCCGGTACTGGTCCAAGCTACTGTTGTATCACGGGAGGCAGGCGGCCTGGCCACCAGCGTTGACGGCTCACTTGTGGCGGTAGGTGATACGGCCTTTGGTCAGATCGTAAGGCGAGAGCTCCAACGTTACTCGATCACCCGCGAGAACACGGATCCGGTTCCGGCGCAGTTTGCCCGCCAGGTGTGCCAGCACGACCCGGTCCGCGTCCAACTGGACGCTGAACAGACCGCTCGGGAACTTTTCTACGACGGTTCCAGTGACCTCAATGCTATCTTCCTTGCTCATTGTCCTCCTGCATGGATTTTGGGGTGGATGAACGCGAGAAGAGATAAATAGACCCTGCGTCTGAATCCGGTGGATTCAAGCGTCAATTCGCACACTCCTGCGCTCGCGATTCAGGATGCAATCGTAATCCAATTATACAGCACGAGCGGCCGCGGCCGAGAGAGGTCTGCCGCTTCCGAAAACCGTGCCTTTGTACTACCTTAAGGGGGGACGGCATCGTGCGAACGTTGAGAGACAAGGGAGTACTCGTAACCGGGGCGGGACGCGGTATTGGCAAGCGTCTGGCGATCGGATTCGCCCAGGCAGGCGCCCGCGTGGGTTTGCTCGCCCGCAGCAAGGCTGAACTCGACCTGGCCCACCTTGAGATAGAGCACGCCGGCGGCACCTCGTTGCGGCTCCGCGCCGACGTGACCGACTGCGGGCAGGTTTGCGCAGCCGTCGATCGCATGCGCGCGCAGTTCGGCGGCGTGCATGTGTTGGTGGCCGCCGCCGGCATTCTCGGACCGGTCGGACCTCTAGCAGAATGCGTCCCGAAGGCCTGGTTCGAGACGATCGAAACGAACCTCGCCGGTGTGATGTACGCGTGCCGGGCGGCGCTCCCACAGATGATTGAGCGCCGGTCTGGAAAGATTATCGTGCTCAGCGGCGACGGTTCCTCGACGCCGCGGCCGAACTTCTCGGCCTACGCTTCGGCCAAGGCCGGCCTGGTGCGCTTCGTGGAGACGCTGGCCGAGGAGGTGCGCGATCACAACATCCAGGTCAACTGCATCGCCCCCGGCGGCACGTACACACACATGACGGATCAGATACTCCGGGCGGGCGAACGCGCCGGGTGGAAGGCACAGGAGGAGGCGCTGGAGCTGCGCGTCACGGGCGGCATGTCTCCGGAGAAACAGATTCAGCTCGCGTTATTCCTGGCCTCGGAGCGTTCCAACCACATCAGCGGAAAACTTATCCATGTGAACGACGACTGGGCGCGCCTGGAGCATTCGTCCGTCCACCCGGAACTGTATACACTGCGCCGGATTCGCGGCAACAACTCCTGAGCGGCCGGCGCCAAACCGCATCAATGTCAGTTGAAAATCGGTCGAGACCCGGGACTGCTTCCGATTGCGAGTGGGGCAGCCCCGCGGGCTGCGCCGGCCTCTCAGGCCGGCTGGCGGGCTGGGAGCCCGCCGCAGGGCGCGGCCCTGCCCCACTGGGCCGGATCTCTGCCGCCGGCCTTGCGGTCGCGCTCGGCGCCTGGATCTCCGGCTTGGTAAAATTGCGCTCATGAATCGCCGCAATTTTCTCCGCAGCGCGGGGGCGTTCGCCGCACCGCTCACTTCGGCCATGGCGCAGGCTACCGGTGCGAAATTTCGCATCTCGCTGGCCGAATGGTCCATCCATCGCGCGATCGCGTCCCGTATGGCGACCAACCTTCAGTTCCCGCGCATCGCCCGCGAGCAATTCGGCATCGAGGGCTTGGAGTTTGTCAACGGACTGTGGGAAGCGCCCACCCAGGATTACCTGCGGCGGCTCAAGCAGCAGATGTCGGATTACGGCACGAAGGGCGTGCTCATCATGTGCGACGGCGAGGGCATGATGGGCCACTCCGACCGCATCACGCGCAGAAAAGCGGCGGACAACCACTTCAAGTGGGTCGATTACGCCGCCGAACTCGGCTGCCACGCGATCCGCACCAACATGTATCCCGACAAGCAGCCATCCACGCCCGCCGAGATCACCGCGTTCGTCGAGAACTGCGCGGATAGCTTCACCCGTCTCTGCGAATACGCGAAGCCGCGCAACATAGGCGTCGTCATCGAAAACCACGGCGGCATCTCGTCGGATCCCGACGTAGTCGTGCGCGTCATGAAGACCGTCAACCTGCCCAACTTCGGCACTCTTCCCGACTTCGGCAACTTCCCGAACAGCATCGACCGCTACGAGGCTGTCGCCAAGCTCATGCCGTTCGCGAAAGGCGTGAGCTTCAAGTGCCTCGATTTCGGAGCCGACGGCTGGGAGACCACCATCGACATGAAGAGGATGATGAAGATCGTGCTCGATGCCGGCTATCACAACTGGGTCGGCATCGAATACGAGGGCAACCGGCTGTCCGAGTTCGAGGGCGTACAAGCCGGCAAGCGCGTGCTGGATCGCCTTTTGGCGTAAGCAGATCACAAGCAGTTGAAGTTCAGGATTTCATTCCGGCGCCCGCTGGAGCTGCTGTTGGTTGCGCTCGCGGGCGCGTTCGTTGTTGCGAACCTCGTTGTCTTCTGTTGGGCCGCGCGCTACACGTTTGCCATCCACAAGCTCACAAAAGGCGTGGGCGATACCGTTTTCCTGGACGCCCGCGGGCGGCCCTGGTTCCGGCTGAACGAGCAGCGGCGCGACGTGCCGCTCGACGCGGTCTCGCCCCTGCTGCGAAATGCCGTGGTCGCAGTCGAGGACCATCGCTTCTACAAACACGGCAGCGTCGATTCCATCGGAATTCTGCGCGCGCTGTTCGAGAACGCCAAGTCGCGCGGTGTCGTGCAAGGCGGCAGCACGATTACCCAGCAGCTCGCCCGCACGCTCTTCCTCTCCAACGAACGCACATGGGCGCGCAAGCTCAAGGAAGCCGGGCTCGCGTTCATGATCGAGCGGCAGTTATCAAAAGACCAGGTGCTCGAACTCTACCTGAACCGCATTTACTTCAGCGGCGGCGCTTACGGGTGCGAGAACGTTTCGCGCAAGCTGTTCGGCAAACCTGCGCGGGCGCTCACTCTTTCCGAGGCCGCCATGATCGCCGGGTTGATCCGCGCGCCTTCGGCGCTCTCGCCCTGGCAGAATCCCGAGGGAGCGCTCAACCGCAGCCATGTGGTGCTGGCCCGCATGCGGGAACTGGGTTTCATTCAGGCGGATCAGGAGCGCGCCGCTCTCGCGCATCCGCCGCACGTTCAGCCGTGGACCGTCGCGAACGATTCGCCCGACGCGTACGCAAAAGAGTACCTGCGCCAGCAGTTTCGCGATCGCTTCGGCGCGGACCAGCCCCCGGATTGGAAAATCCGCACCACGTTTCTCCCCGAGCTCCAGGACATCGCCGCGCGGGCCGTCGCCCGCGGGCTCGCGCGATTCCGGAATCCCAACCTTCAGGCCGCGTTCGTGGCCGTCGATCCGAACACCGGCGACCTGCTCGCGCTCGTGGGCGGCCGCAGCTTCGGAGCATCTCCGTTCAACCGCGCCATGCGCGCGAAACGGCAGCCCGGGTCCGCGTTCAAGCCGTTCCTGTTCGCCGCCGCGCTGGAACACGGCCACTCGCCGGTCTTCGTCCTGTCCGGCCTGAACTCGATGACAGGCGGCGGGCCCGAGGAGTGGACGCCCGAGAACGCGCACGGCGAAACGCCCGACCAGTTGACGCTCCGGGAGTCGCTGCTCGAATCCAACAATCGCGCCGCCGCCGCTCTGAACGGCGCATGGGCACGGCGCCGCTGCTTCGGGTAACGAGCGACCTCGGGATGCACGACCTTCCGAACGTGCCCTCGCTCGCACTCGGCGCCGGAGAGGTGACGCCGTTCGAACTCACGATGGCGTACACCGTATTCGCCAACGGAGGGTGGGCCGTCCGCCCGCGGTCGATCGTCCAAGTGCTCGACGCAGGCGGCTCGACGGCGCTCGAAAACGGCGTCCAGCGCAGGCGCGTCCTTTCGGAAGGCTCGGCCTTTCAGATGGTCTCCATGCTGCGGGACGTGATGGACCGCGGAACCGGCGCGCAGGCGCGCGCGCTCGGAGTCCGCTTCGACGTGGCTGGGAAGACCGGCACCACCGACGATTTCAAGGACGCCTGGTTTGCCGGCTTCTCGACGGCGGTGGTAGCGGGCGTGTGGGTCGGCCTGGATCACCCCGCTCCGATCGGCCCGGAAGCATACGGAGCACGCGTCGCTCCCGATCTGG
Organism: Acidobacteriota bacterium; assembly: GCA_023436715.1. Lineage (GTDB taxonomy): Bacteria > Acidobacteriota > Terriglobia > Bryobacterales > Bryobacteraceae > Fen-330. Next base: position 47,867 of record JAEZIJ010000122.1, on the reverse strand, counting down.
GCCGATTTCATGCGGCAGGCCGCCCGCCTGCTCCCTCCGGGGCGCTTCGAACCGCCGCAGTCCCTGCGCCAGGAGCAGCTATGCAAAATCTCCTATCTCGCTCCGCTTGACGATTGCCCCACATACACCGAATTCTTCAAAGACGGGGACGCAGTGCCTCAGCAACTCTGCCCCGTCCACTCCGGCAGCATCCGCCAGCGCGCCTCCCGGGCCGTTCAGGGCGTTTTCTCAGGGCTCGGGAGGCGCCTGAAGGGCCTCTTCGGCAAGTAGCCCTATTTCGCCGCGAGCTTCTTCAACAGTTCCTCGACGAGATCAAGCCGCCGGTGCAGGTCTTCCCGCACGCTCACAGTGCGCGTGTGGTGAATTTCCGGCGGTAGCTCGCTCCGCTCCCGTTGAAGCAGTTCGATGATCAGAGCCCACTCCGCATCAGTGAGTTGCACTTGAAACTTCACCGCAGGATTCATAGCCTAATCCCCCCAGTTCGATTACATTCTAAACCCGCGCTCGCCGAATGAACAGGTCTTGAAGGAAGGGCAGGACGGACGGATAATCGGATGCCGTGGACACAAACAGAAGAGGTTTCGTTTGGAACATGCTCGCGGCCGGCTCCGTGCCGGCGGCGCCCAGAGGCAACCGGTGGTCGGCGCAGGGACTCAAGCTCGGCGTAAGCCACCAGACTCCCGCAATGCTGACGGACGATCATCTCGCCTACCTCAAGCGCATGGGAGTGGAATACCTCGAAGTGCGCCTGCCGGCGGCCGACGCGTCGTATGACAACCTTGTCGCCATCCGCCGAAAGGTGGAAGCCGCCGGGCTCAAGGTGTTCGAAATCATGCTGGCGGATAAATACACTTCCCCGGAGTTCACCCTGGGGCTCCCCGGCCGCGACCGCGAGATAGAGATATTCCAACGCTTCCTCCGCGACCTTGGCCGCGCAGGCATAGACGCGACCACCTACGCCTGGTACACCGGCGGCGTCTACCAGACCGGCACGACGACCACCCGAGGGTGCGAGACACGCGACTTCCGGCTGGAGGAAGCGAAGAAACGGGCTCCGGCCGTGGACCGTGACTACACCGACGCTGAGATGTGGGCCAATTACGAATACTTTATAAAGCGGATTCTTCCCGTAGCCGAGGAGGCGCGGGTGAGGCTTCAACTCCATCCCAACGATCCGCCGGTTACCCACCAGGGCGTCGCTCGCGTCTTCCGCAGCCGGGAAGCTTTCCGCCGCGCGATGGAGATCTCAAAGCACAGCCCTTATTCGGGGATTTTGTTCTGCGTGGGCTGCTTTGCCGAGATGGGGGAGGACGTCGTCGCGGCCATACGCGAGTTTGCCGGGCAGGGCCACATCTTCCAGGTCCATTTTCGGAATATCAGTTCCCCCATGCCGGATTTTTTCGAAACATTTCCGGATAATGGGTATTTGAATATGCCGCGGATCATGAAGGCGCTCGCGGAATCCGGATTCAACGGAATGCTGGCGCCCGACCATGTGCCGCGCTGCGCGCAAGGGCGCGAAGACAGATCGGCCGAGGCGTTTATTTTCGGCTATATCAGGGGATTGATACAGGCGGTAACAATTTGAATGAGCAGTAGTATTTTTCTGGCGATTCTTCTGGCGGCGGGGGCCGCGCCCGATCAGCGCACTCTCGAATTGCGCGGGCGCATAGACCCTCCGCCCCAGAAAGCTCTGGTGGCGATTTACGGGGCGTATTCGCCGTTCACGGCAGTTGCGACCCCAGGCCCGGACGGTAAGTTCAGATTCAAGGATCTGGCCGGGGGCACCTACACGTTGACGGTGGCGGTTTCCGGATACGGCGAGGTGCAGCGAACGGTGGAGGTCAGCCCGACCCTGGCGGATGCGGACGGGCGGGTTGAAGTCACCGTGCCATTCCGCCCCGGTTCGGGAACGGCGGGAACGGGAGCGAAGATTTCTCTCGGCGAACTGTCGGTTCCGGATAAGGCGCGCGCGGAGTACGTCCGCGCCGAAGCCAGCCTGGGCAAGCGCGATGTGCCGGACGCGATCAAGCACCTCCAGAGCGCGGTCGAGGAATTCCCGCGCTATGCGGCCGCCTGGAACAGCCTCGGCACAATCTCGTACCACGCCGGGAAGTACGAGGAGGCGGAGCACTATTTCCGGAAAGCGCTGGATTCGGACCGATCGCAGTACGCGCCGCTCGTGAATCTCGGGGGTGTGCTGCTGAACCTGAAGAAGCCCAAGGAGGCGCTGGAGTTCAATCGCCGGGCGATCCATGAGCGCCCGGATGACGCCCTGGCCAACGCGCAGCTCGGCATGAGCTATTACTGGGTCGAGGATTACGATTCGGCCCTGAAGTACCTCAAGCTCGCCAGAGAGTTGGACCCCGTTCACTTCTCCCGGCCGCAGTTGATGCTGGCCCAGATTTACTTGCGGCGGGGTGAGCGGGAAAACGCTGTCACAGAGCTCGAAGACTACGTGAAACGCCATCCGGACGGCCCGGAAATTCCGGAAGTGCGCAAGCAGATCGAAGCCGCGAAAGCGAAATGAGCTGACTCGCGGCCCGGTGATCACGACCCGTATCAGGGCACGGCCTTTGTCCCACGCTTCAATCCAGCCGCTTGTGGAACCGCAGCGCGCTTACTGTCATGATCAGGCCGCCGTACGCAAACAGCGCCAGCATCTGCGGCCATAGCGTCTCCACGCCCGTGCCCTTCAGGAAGAGGCCGCGCACGATCTGTATGAAATACCGGAGCGGGTTGGCATAGCTGAGCCACTGCACGAACAGCGGCATGTTGCGTATCGGAAACGCAAACCCGCTCAGCATGAACGCCGGCGTAAAGAAGAAAAACGACGCCATCACCGCCTGCTGCTGCGTCTGGGAAATGGTCGAAACAAACAGCCCCACGCCCACCGTCGTCAACAAAAACAGGCAGGCGCAGAACAGCAGCAGCAGCACATTCCCGCGGAACGGAATCCCGAACACAAGCAAAGCGGCCACAGTGATCAGAATCACATCAAACAGCCCCGCCAGAGCGAACGGAAGCGTCTTGCCCAGCATCAGCTCAAAGGGCCGGATCGGCGTCACCATCAACTGCTCCATGGTGCCGATCTCCTTCTCCCGCACGATGGCCATCGCGGTGAGCATCAGCGTCACGAGGGTGATGATATTCACCACCACGCCCGGGACAAAGTAGTTGCGGCTGTGCAGGTCCGGGTTGAACCAGACGCGGCTGCGGACATCCACCCGCGGCACGCCGAGCCCGATGGGCCCGCCCGTGGTCATTGTCCGTCCCACGAGTTTGTCCCGCTGCTGCGCGGCAAGCATCCTGCTTGAAAACGATGCCACGACCTGCCCGGAATAGGAGGAAATAATCGACGCCGTGTTTGAATTCGTGCCATCCACGAGCAGTTGAACGGAGCTCGTTTCGCCGCGCTGGATATCCCGGCTGAATCCCGGCAGAACGGCTACAACCGCCTGCACTTCGCCCTCATCGATCAGCAACTGCGCGTCCGCCTGGCTCGCCGGGTTTGCCAGGATGCTGAAATGGCCGGACCCCTCGAAGGCCGCCCGCAAATCGCGACTCACGGGCGTGCGGTCCAGGTCCATCCACGCGATGCGCGCGTTATCCACGTCCAGGTTCACCGCGTAACCGAAGATGATCAACTGGACCAGCGGCGGCACGAACAGCACGACACGCATCCGCGGCTCACGCAGCGTCTGCCGGAATTCCTTGCGAATGATCTCGCGAATCCGTTTCCACATAACTCAAGCCACCTTCTGGCGCAGCTTCCTGGTTGCGATGACGAAAATAATGGCGCCGTACGCAAACAGGAATGCGATCTGACCCCACAGAATTTCCAGCCCCACACCCTTCAGAAACACTCCTTTGAGGATCGTGACGATGTACCGCGCCGGCACGATATGCGATATCGCCTGGATCACAAACGGCATGTTCTCGATGGAGTAGACAAATCCCGACAGCAGAAACGCGGGCAGAAAGGAACTCAGCATTCCCAACTGGTACGCCAGCATCTGGCTGCGCGCGACGGCCGAGATCAGAATGCCCCAGCACAGCGAACCGAACAGGAAAAGGCACGTCGCCCCGATCAGCAGCAGCGGGTTTCCCCGAAGCGGCACACGGAAAATCAGAACCCCCACCGCGATCGACACGAGCGTGTCTATGAAGCCCACCGCGAAGAACGCCAGCATTTTCCCCAGGACTACTTCCGCGGGCCGCAGCGGCGTCGAGAGCAACTGCTCCATCGTTCCCGTCTCCCACTCGCGCGCGATGGTGAGCGACGTCAGCAGCGAGGTGATAATCGCCAGGATCACCGAGATCAGCCCCGGCACGATGTAATTGCGCGACTTCAGCTCGCTGTTGAACTGCACGCGGAAGCGTCCGTCCACCGGAACCTTCAACTGCCCGCCGCCTTTCTGATCGAGCGCCTGTGCGCGCACGTCGTACGCGTAGGTCTGAAGCAGCGATTCTGCGTATCCCTTGGCGATCGAGGCCGTGTTGGAATCACTGCCGTCGAAGATCAACTGCACCTGCGGATCGCGCCCCGCGAGCAGTTCGCGTGAAAAATCGTGCGGGATCACGACGGCCAGAAGGCATTCATCGCGATCGATCTGCCTCTCGATCGTGCGGTAATCGTTCACCGAGCCCAGGACGTCGAAATACCGCGAACCCGCAAAGCGCGCGATCACCTCGCGGCTCTCCGGCGTCCTGGCGGAATCGTAAATGAGGGTGGGAATGCGGTCCACATCGAGCGTGAGCCCGTAGCCGAATAGCAGCAGCATCACGAACGGGACCGCCAGCGCCATCAGCAGACTGCGCGGGTCCCTCACGATATGCAGGAATTCCTTCCGCATCATCGCGCGCGTGCGCCGAAAACTCATGCGGCCCCCCTCTCTTCCCGCTCGATCATGGCGACGAACACGTCCTCCATCGATGGTTCGATAGCCTCCAGATGCCGGATCTCGATGCCCTGCGCGGCCAGCGCCTCGCGGATCCGCGGGGATGCCGCGTCCGGATCATCGACCGTCACGTGCAGTCCGCCGCCGAAAACCGCCACGTCGAGAATGCCGTCCATTCTCTCCAGGGCCTTGATGCTTGCCAGCGGGTCGCTGGAGTTCAGGTCCATCAGCCGGTGCGATCTGAGCGACGCCTTCAAATCGTCCGGCGCCCCAAGCGCGATGATGCGGCCGCGATACATCAGCGCCAGCCGGTGGCAGTATTCGGCCTCGTCCATGTAGTGGGTGGAGACAAAGATCGTGTGGCCGGCTTCGGAAAGCTGGTAGATCAGGTCCCAGAAGTCGCGCCGGGCGATCGGATCGACCCCCGAGGTCGGCTCGTCGAGAAACAGAATCGGCGGCTCGTGCAGAATTGCGCACCCGAGCGCCAGCCGCTGCTTCCACCCGCCTGCCAGCAGCCGCGTCATCGAGTGCCGCCGGTCTTCGAGTCCCGCCATCTTCAGGATGTATTCCTTGCGCGCAGCCCGCTTCCCGTCCGGCACCCCGTAAATGCCCGCGAAGAAATCGAGGTTCTCTTCGACCTCGAGATCGTCGTAGAGCGAGAACTTCTGAGACATGTAGCCGATGTTGCGCTTGATGGCCTCAGACTGCGTTGCCACGTCATATCCACCCACGGTCGCGCTGCCGGAAGATGGCGTCAGCAACCCGCAGAGGATGCGTATCGTGGTCGATTTCCCTGCCCCGTTCGGCCCCAGAAACCCGAAAATCTCGCCTCGTCCCACCGTGAGCGAAACGTGGTCCACGGCAACGAAATCGCCGAAGCGCTTCACCAGATCGCGAACCTCGACCGCCGTTCCGTTGCCGTTCATTGTGCCGCTCCCGCCCGCGCCGATTCCTTGCGGATCAGCGCGATAAAAACGTCCTCGAGCGAGGGCTCGATTTCCCGGAACTCGGCCCGCCCCGAGCGTCGCTCGAGGTCGCTCGCCAACCGCGCAGCCGAAGTCCGGGACGTATCAAGAAACAGGTGCAGCTTGTCGCCGGAGGGCTCCACGCTCACCACGCCCTCGGCCTCGCGCAGCGCTTCGCGGGCCGCCCGCCGGTCCTGCGCGTCCAGCTCATAGCATTTCTCGTCGAGCGAAGTTCGCAAGGCGCGCGGCGAATCGCACCGGATGAGACGCCCGCGGTGAATCAACCCGACCCGGTTGCATCGCTCGGCCTCATCCAAGTACGCGGTCGTGACGAACACGGTCATGCCGTCCTTCACCAGTTCGTACAGGATGGCCCAGAAGTCACGCCGCGACACGGGGTCCACGCCGTTGGTCGGCTCGTCGAGAAAGAGCACCTGGGGATGGTGCAGCAGCGTACACATCAGCGCCAGCTTCTGCTTCATGCCGCCCGAAAGCTTGCCCGCCAGCCGGCCGCGGAACGGTTCCATGCGCGTCATTTGGAGCAGCCGCGCCATGAGTTGGTCGCGGTCCCGACCCGTCACGCCGAACAGATCCGCATAGAACCGCATGTTCTCTTCGACGGTGAGATCCACATAGAGCCCGAACCGCTGCGCCATGTAGCCTATGCGATCTTTGACGGCGTTCAACTCGCGCGCGACGTCGTGCCCCGCCACGTGCGCGTGTCCCTCGTTCGCATCGAGCAGTCCGCAGAGCAGCCGAACGGTCGTAGTCTTGCCCGCGCCGTCCGGCCCCACGAGGCCGAAGATCTCGCCGCGCGCCACTTCGACGTTGAGGTGATCCAGGGCGGTCAGCGTGCCGAAGCGGCGCGTGAGGTCAATTGCGCGAATCATCTCGCACCAGGATTTCCGCATCCGCCGGCATGTTCGACTTCAACTCGTGTCTTGGGTTCTCCACCTCGATCTTGATCCGGTACATCAGCTTCGCCCGTTCTTCCGGCGTCTGTATCTGCTTCGGAGTGAACTCCGCTTCGGCGGAGATGAAGCTTACCCGCCCCGGATACACTTTGCCGGGGAACGAATCGGTGGTGATGTTCGCTTTGTCGCCCAGCTTCACGCGGCCGAGGTCGCGCTCGCTGATGTATGCGCGAAGCCACGGATGCTCGATGTCCCCGACCTTCACCACGGTCGTCCCCGCCGCAAGAATCTCGCCCGGCTCGGCCGATTTCACCAGCGTCACTCCGCTGATCGGCGATATGGCTTCCGTGTCGTTGAGCTGCGTCTCGATGATCTGAAGGTCGGCCTTGCGCCCGGCGATGTCCGTTTCGCGCGTGACCAGTTCCTCGCGCTTGCGCTGGAGTTCGAGCCGCTGCGCCTCGGCGAGCCGCAGTGCCGCCTGCGCCTGGCCCACCATGGCTCGCGCGTGCGAGATGGTCTCTTTGCGGGGGCCTTCCATTACCATCGCGAACTGCTCTTTGGCCGCTTTCAACTGCGCATCGGCCGACTCGTACCGGTTGCGGTACTGGTCGTTGTCCGCCGCCGAGATGTCTTCCTTGGCGAAGAGCGCCTGCGCGCGCTTCCAGTCATTCGCGGCGCGAGCGTACTCCGACTGCGCCCTGTCCACCGCGGCCTGGGCCTGCTGTTTTTCCTGCGAGCGCGAGCCGGCCAGAAGTTCTTCCAGTTTCGCCTGAGCCGCCCGCAGTTCAGCCTGCCGCTGCTGGATCTGGCCTTCGAGCGTCTCGCCCTGGTACGCGACAGCCGTGCGCTGCTGCGCCAGCATCGATTCCGAAGACGCCAGCGCCGCCCGCGCGCGATCGCGCTGCGCGAGCAACTGTTCCTTGTCCAGCCGCCCCACCACCATCCCTTTCTGTACCGGGTCTCCTTCTCCCACTGCGCGCTCCACGAGCCTGCCGGGGATCTTGAACGCGATGTCCACCTCGGTCAGCTCGATGTTCCCAGATACGCCCACGCCGGTCCCTTCGTTTTTTCCAAACCACTTGAAGGAAGACAGCCCAACCGCCGCCACCGCCACAACTGCAATTCCCAACACCACAGGTTTCTTGGACATACGAGTTCCTTTATTGAATCGCCTGGCGGACTGAACCCATCGCCTGCGCCAGGTTAATCCGGGCGATGTTGTAGGCGAGCAGCGCCGCGATCTGGTTGTCCCGGGCGCGCGCGAGCCGCGTTTGCGCGTCCGTTGGTTCGAGCGTGTTCGAGACGCCCGCTTCATACCTGCGCTGGGCCTGCGCCGCTTCGCGGCCGGCCAGTTCCAGACCCTCACGCGCCACCTTCACCTGTTCGTCGGCCGAGTTCAGGCTGTCCAGCGCAAGCCGGATTTCCAGGTCGATCTGATCCTTGAGATCGGCCGTGCGTATCTCTTCCTGCCGCAACTGCGAAGCGCTCTCCTCGCGCCGTGCATCGCGCCGGCCGCCGTCGAACAGCGGCACCCGGAGCGCAACGCCGTACGTGCGCGTCGGCAGCGCGCTGCCCATTCCCGTTCCGATCGAACCGTAGTCCGCGAAGCTTGCGACCGAGGGCAGCCGCTCGAACTTCACCGCCGAGTAGTTGAGCCGCGCGGTGCGTTCGCGCGTCTGCTGAGCCTTCAGGTCGGCCCGCGCCGCCAGCGCGGTCTCCGCCGCCTTCTTCAAGTTCATCTCCTCCGACGGTGTGTAGGTGAGCTGATCCGTGAGTTCCACCTCGTTATCCAGGCTGACGCCCATCGCCCGCAGCAGTTGAAGCTGCGCCTGCCGCCGCTGGTTTTCCGCCACCAGGAGCCGCTGCCGGTCATTCGCGAGCTGCACCTGCGCGCGCGTCACCTCTATGGCCGTGCCTACACCGGCGTTCCTGCGGTTTGAGGCAAGCCTCTCGACGGCCTGCGAGAGCTCCATGTCGGCCTTCACCGCGTCGCGGTGCGCCTGCGCGGCAAGCGCGGCGTAGTACAGGCTCGCGACCTGCGCCGAGATCTGCTCGCGCGCGTTCGCCGTATCGGCCTTCGCCGCGTCCACCCCCGCCCGCGATGACTGGAAACGGCGGATCGAACTGAAATCGAAAACGCTCTGGGTGGCGTTCAGGCGGGCGTCGAACGTGTTGAACGGGCCTACAAAGGTGGGAATGCTGAGACCGGGGATGGGCGACTGAATCTGAATGCCGAAGGCCGCCAGGTTGCGCGTCTGGCTCTGGTACGCCGTCTGGCCGTCGATGTTGGGGAGCAGCGCGGCCCGCGCCTGCGCCGAGCGCGCCCGGCTCTGCCGCACGGCCTCGTCGGCCAACTCTATCCGCGCGCTGCCTTCCGGAGCGAGCGCCGTCTCCACGGCCTGCTTCATGCTGAGTCGCAGGGGCTGTTGCCGCTCCACGAGTTGTTGCGGGTTGCCGCCCGCCTGCGCGAATGCCAGAAGCGGCGCGAGCGCGAGCATCAGTTGCCGTTGCATTTTGGATCTCCCTTCGCCGGATGTGCGGCTGCCAGCGGCGCGCGGAAGCCCGCCGCGAGGAAGGCGACGAGCCGCTCCAGTATTGCCCGTCTGTCCGAGATGTCGCACGCGCCGTCCGATATGGTTCGGATCTGATGCAGTCCGCCCAGTGTGTGTGCGACCACCGCTATTACGAAGTGGAGCCTCCAGTACATCTCCTCGGGCGGCAACTCGGGCATCGCTCTCTGGAACGCCGTCGTGAACCGGAGCCGCACGTCGGCGAATTCCTCACGGAAGATTCGGGCGAACGCATCGCTGGGATCGGAATACATGCGGCCCACGAGACGCCCAAAGCTCGTCAGGTCCTCGACTTCCGGCGCCCGCAGAACCGGCTCGACGAACGCGCGCAGCACGTCTTCCACGGAGGGCGGACCTCCGCGCCCTTCGACCTCGCCGAGCAGTTCCAGCCGCGCGCGGTTGATCGGCACGAGCCGGCGCGAGAACACTGCGTGAATTAGAGCCTCTTTGCTCTGGAAATAGTAATTCACGGACGCGATGTTCGCGCCGGCCGCCGCCGTGATGCGCCTCAACGAGGTGTCGGAGAAGCCGCGCTCGGCAAAAAGCCGTTCGGCGGCATCGAGGATACGGTCTTTCGTACTGGTCTGCTCCACCTCTCCTCCAAACGTTTGCTTGAAACAATCGTTTGATTTGAGTATAGGTCGAGCGTTCCTCGGCGTCAAGAATTCTCTTGACACCGGAAATGACCATAGATAGTCTATGCATAGATCATATGGGCACAGGAAAATCCGAAATCCCTCCCGGAACTCTCGAAATGCTGATCCTGAAAACGCTGAAACGCTTCGGCGCGATGCACGGCTACGGCATCGCCAAGTCGATTCAGCAGATCTCCGAGGACGTACTCCGTGTGGAAGAAGGGTCGCTCTACCCCGCGCTTCAGCGGATTCTGATGAAGGGCTGGGTGGAGGCGGAGTGGGTGCAGGCCGGTCCGAAGCGCCGGAACCGCGTCTACAGCCTCACCCCGGACGGAAGAAAACAACTTGACGCCGAGATCGATGAATACCGGCGGGTGTCGCAGGCGATCGAGCGTGTGATCCAGCCTGCCTGAAAGGAAGGTCACGATGAATCGGTTGAGCCAGATTCGCCGCCGGTTAGCAGTCCTGTTCCGCCGCGAACAATTCCAAAACGACCTCGAAGAAGAGATGCGGGCCCACCTCGAAATGCAGGCCGAGGAGAATGAGGCCAACGGCATGGACGCCGACGAGGCCCGCTACGCCGCGCGCCGCCAGTTCGGGAACGCCACGCTGCTGCGCGAGACGAGCACGGAGACCTGGGGATGGCCCGCCATCGAAAGCTGCGCGCGGGATGTGAAACTTGCGGTGCGCGCGCTGCGGCGGAACCCGGCGTTCACGTCGCTGGCGGTGCTGACCCTCGCGCTCGGCATTGGCGCGAACACAGCGGTCTTCAGCGTGGTTCAGGGCGTGCTGCTCCGGCCGCTGCCGTTCCGTGATCCCGGGCGGCTTGTGATGGTGTGGGAACAACGCCCGAAGCGCGGCGAGGATCGCGTTGTCATCTCCGCACCGGAGTTTGCAGCTTTCCAAATGCGCAGCAGTTCGTTCGAAAGCATGGCGGCAATCCATGGTGGTTCGGCCACCCTGGCGCTCGCTGGCGAGCCTACGCAGGTGCCCGGTTGGACGGTCAGCGCTGATTTCTTCAAAACGCTTGGAGTGGCGCCGGCGCTGGGCCGCGTCTTCTCATCCGAAGAGCAGCGTTCGGGCCACCGTGTTGCCGTCCTGGGAGACGCGCTCGCCAAACGCCTCGGCGGAGACATGGTCGGCAAAACGGTACGGCTTGATGGCGAACTGTACGTCGTTATCGGAGTAATGCCCCCGGAATTCTCTTTCCCCGACGGGAGCGATATCTGGCGGCTAATCGCGCCCAGCCGTTTGGCTGCATCGGACGACAATCACAACTTCAGGATGATCGCGCGGCTGAAGTCCGGCGCCACTGCAACGCAGGCTCAAAGCGAGGTGCAGACGATAGCCCTGCCGTTCCAGCAAGAGTACGCGGCCTCCCTCGGAACCGGCATGGCTGTGGTCCCGCTGCGTGAAGAGATCATCGGCCACGCCAGGCACGCGTTGCTGGCGCTGTTGGGAGTGGTCGCGTGCCTGCTGCTGATCGCGTGCGCGAACGTCGCGAATCTGTCTCTTTCCCGCATCGCGGGCCGCCGCCGCGAAATCGCGTTGCGGCTTTCGCTTGGCGCGAGCCGATGGCGCGTGGTCCGGCTGCTGCTGGCCGAAGGGGCCGTGCTCGCGTTCGCCGGCGGCGCGCTCGGGCTCGTTGCTGCCTACTGGGGCGTGAGTGCGTTTGTAGCGTCGAACCCCATCGAACTGCCTCGCGTGCAGGAGATTGCAATCGATCCGGGTGTCCTGCTGTTCACCTTCACGGTTGCGGTGCTCACCGCGCTCCTGATCGGTCTGATTCCCGCGTTGCGCGTCTCGCGGGTGGACGTCAACTCGGCGCTGAAACAGGCCGAGGGGAACCGCATCATTGGAGGCTTTGGGCGGGATCGAGCACGTTCCGTGCTGGCGGTCGCGCAGGTCGCCCTGGCGATCATGATGCTGACCGGCGCCGGACTACTGCTGCGCAGCTTCGTCGAGCGCATCACCGTGCCGCTCGGATTCCGTCCGGAGGGCATGCTGGGCGTTGAACTCCCCTGGTCTGCGCGCCCACGCATGGATGAACTGCTCGAGCGCATTCGGGCTATCCCGGGTGTTCAGGCCGCGGGAGCCGCAACCGCGTTCCCCCACAAGCCGCCCGGCACCAGCGGCGGTTTTGCAGTCGAAGGCCAACCGAAGGCACCGGAAGAGATGCCGCGCGCAGGGAAGATGGTCATCACGCCGGACTTTTTCCGCGCGGCCGGAGTCACGCTGCTCAAGGGGCGGTTCATGACGGAGGCGGACAGGGCTGACACCCAGCCCGTAGCCGTCATCAGCGAAGCGCTCGCCCGCCGGCACTTCGCCGGAGTTGATCCGATAGGAAAGCGTATCCGCTGGGGCGGACCCTGGGCTACGGTTGTGGGTGTAGTGGGTGACATAAAAGGGTTCGGCATCGACGGGCCGCCGATGCCAACGATTTACCTGCCTCGGGGTCAGGTGAACTGGAATAACTACGTTTACGTCGTCGTGCGCACGACGGTTCCGCCCATTTCGCTCGCGCCCACGGTGCGGAAAGAAATTCGCGCGTGGGACAAGACGATTCTGATCGAGCAGCTCGCGCCGATTGAGGACATGCTCTCGGCCTCCGTCGCCGTGCCGCGTTTCTACATGCTGCTAGTCGCGGCGTTCGCAGTCATCGCGCTGGCAATCGCCGCCGTGGGTGTGTACGGAACGCTCAACTACCTGGTGACGCAGCGCACGCATGAGATCGGTGTCCGCATGGCCCTCGGCGCGCAACCTTCCGACCTGCGGCAAACCATCGTGGGTCAGGGACTCGCCTTGATTCTCAGCGGACTGGCCTTCGGCCTCGCTGGCGCATGGGCGCTCACCCGGCTGCTCGCAAGCCTGCTATTCCGCGTGCGGCCAAACGACGCCGCGACGTTTATTGCCGCCTCTGCCGTCCTGATCGCCGTAGGCCTGCTCGCCTGCTACCTCCCCGCACGCCGCGCGACGAACATCGACCCGCTGGAGGCCCTCCGCCATGAGTGAACTCTGGCGGCGCTTGCGCGCGCTTTTCGGCCGCAAGCAGTTCCACAACGACCTCGCAGAGGAGATGCAAACCCACCTCGAAATGCAGGCTGAGGAAAACGAGGCCAGCGGCATGGGCCCCGACGAGGCCCGCTACGCCGCGCGCCGCCAGTTCGGGAACGCCACGCTGCTGAAGGAAACCAGCCGCGACGTGTGGGGCTGGGCGTCGCTCGAACGCTTGGGCCAGGATTTGCGCTATGCGCTGCGGACCCTGCGACGGCGTCCGGGATTCACCGCGACGGCGGTCCTCTCGTTGGCCCTCGGCATCGGCGCCAACACCGCGATTTTCAGCACCCTGAACGCTTTGATCCTGCGCCCCCTGCCGGTCGCCAACCCACAAGAGCTGGTCGAATTCACGAATTCTCTCCCACTCTGGGAAACCAGCGCAGATAACCGGAACCGTTGGTTCTCGTACCCCCAGTTCGAGCGTTTTCGGGCCGTGTCCACGACGCTGAGCGGAATGTCCGGCGGGACCAGGGTCGGGCGCGTGAACGTCGGCTTCTGCAATACGCCCGGAGTCGCCTTCGCCGAGGCCTACACTGGCGGCTTCTTTTCCATGCTCGGAGTCACGGCGCGCTACGGCCGTTTCTTCTCGGCGGACGATGAGCGGGCGGGCGCCTATGTCGCGGTGATCAGCGATCGCTACTGGCGCACTCGGTTCGGAGCGGACCCATCCATCATCGGCGGTCCGATCACTATCAATCGGGCTCCCTTCACAGTCATCGGCATCGCGCCTCCGGAGTTTTCCGGGATTGCCGCCGGGAGCAGGCCCGACCTCTGGTTGCCGCTCCATTCCTTGGACAGGCTCAAGCCGGACAGAAATCGGTGGACGGAGTACTTTGCGAGTTGGATGATCATCGTGGGACGGCGTCGTCCGGGAGTTTCGAGTTCACAGGCGGAGGCAGAACTCAACGCGATTTACCGGGCTTCGCTGGCGGAGCATGCGCGGGACCTCCCCAACCTGGAGAACGTGCGGCGCTTCATTCGCGAAAATCGTCTGATGCTTCAGCCCGCCGCGAGCGGCACAAGCGGCGGCCTCCGCGATGACTATGCTTTTCCACTGACACTGCTTATGTCCGTCGCCGCAGTCGTGCTGCTTGCCGCGTGCGTCAACGTGGCCAACCTGCAACTGGTGCGCGCTTCCGCCCGCCGCCGGGAGATTGCGCTGAGGTTGGCGCTCGGCGCCGGACGCAGCCGCATCGTGCGGCAATTTCTGACCGAGAGCATGGTGCTTGCATTACTCGGCGGTGTTTTGGGTTTCATGCTGGCGGAGTGGGGCAGCCGGGCGCTGATCCGGATGCTCCCGGAGCCGCTCGACGTACAGCCGGACTGGCGTGTATTTGGCTTCACCGCGGCTGTCTCTTTGCTCACTGGCGTAGTCTTCGGCCTGGCATCGGCGTTGCGCGGCACGCGGGTCGATCCTGGAGTCGCGATAAAGGAGGGGAAAGGCAACGTTTCGCCTTCCGGACGGCTGCCGGACGGCGTTCTTGTCGTGGTGCAGGTGGCGCTCTCGGTAGTGCTCGTCACAGGCGCCGGGCTGTTCGTGCGGACGCTTCAGAAATTGCGTGGGGTGGATCCGGGCTACGAGCGCGAAAACGTGCTGATGTTCTCCGTCGATGCGAGACTCGCAGGTTATCCCGAGAACCGGGCCGGCCGCCTCTATCGCTCGATCTTTCAAGAGCTCGAAAAACTGCCGGGCGTGCAGCGCGCCAGCGTGTCCGTCGTGCGCCCGGTGGACGATTCCTTCTACCTCGCCGACCAGATAGGAGAAGTAGACGGCGTCAGCCTGCCCCCGCGCGAGGCGATCCGCGTCGCCTGGAACTCCATCGGTCCAGGGTATTTCTTCACCATCGGCACGCCCATGCTCCTGGGGCGAGACTTCGATTTACGCGACGACGAAGGGGCTCCGCGCGTTTTGATCGTGAACGAGTCGCTCGCGACCCGCGCTTTCCCGGGCCGGAATCCCATCGGCCACCGCCTGGGTGCGGCAACTATCGTGGGCGTGGTGAAGGATTCGCTCTACAACGGTCCCCGAGACCAGCCACGACCTGTTCTCTATTACTCGCTGTTCCAGCATGGCTCCGATCAGGAATTCAGGTGGGGATTTGCTTCCTTCGCGCTACGGTATCACAGCGACGCGAACCTGGTGGAGCAGGTGAGGCGTGCCGTAGCCTCCGTGGATGGCAGTTTGCCGATCTTTCGCGTGAACACACTGCGGACGCAAACCGAGGAGTCGCTACTACCGGAACGGCTACTCGCAACGCTCTCCGTTTTTTTCGCCGCTCTGGTCCTGCTGCTTGCCTGTGTTGGTCTGTACGGTGTGACGGCCTACACGGTGACGCGCCGCACCGCGGAAATCGGCATCCGCATGGCGTTGGGCGCTGCCCGGTCGCACGTGATTTCGCTGGTGCTGGGCCGTACGCTGCGCCTCACCCTTGCCGGCCTGGGCGCCGGAATAGTCATAGCGCTATGCGCTTCACGTTTCACCCGGTCGCTGCTGTTTGGAATCGGACCCGCGGACCCTTCCGTGATCGCGATCACGATTGCCGCACTGACCTGCGTCGCCGCGCTCTCCTGCTACCTCCCCGCACGCCGGGCGACGAACATCGACCCGATGGAGGCCCTCCGTCATGAGTAGACTCTGGCGGCGCGTGCGGACGCTCTTCCGCCGTGAGCAGTTCCACAACGACCTCGCAGAGGAGATGCGGGCGCACCTCGAAATGCAGGCTGAGGAAAACGAGGCCAGCGGCATGGACCCCGACGAGGCCCGCTACGCCGCGCGCCGGCAGTTCGGGAACGCCACGCTGCTGAGAGAGACCAGCCGAGACGCGTGGGGCTGGGCGTCGCTGGAACGCCTGAGCCAGGATTTGCGCTATGCGCTGCGCACGCTGCGGCGGCGTCCGGGATTCACCGCGACGGCAATTCTCTCGCTGGCCCTCGGCATCGGCGCGAACACGGCGATCTTCAGCTTCATCCATGCAATCCTGTTGCGCCCTGTGCCCGTGCCTGAGCCCGAGCGGCTGGTCTCCATTTACCATCGGAGCACGCAGGGTGGACTGAGCAGCAGCTCGTATCCGGACTACGCGTTTTATCGCGAGCACAATGACGTGTTCACCGGAATGGTCGCGTTCCTGAGGGTGCCGATGCTCGTCGGTGATTCCGAAGAGAAAATCTCCGCCGAGCTGGTAAGCGGCGATTATTTCCCGGTGCTCGGGCTGAAGCCGGCCGCCGGGAGGTGGTTCAACGCCCCGGACCAGCCGCTCGTGGTCCTGAGCCACGAACTCTGGCAGCGCCGGTTCGGAGGCAACCCCGCCGTCATTGGGACGTTTCTCAAAATCGGCAACGGCGTTTTCACGATTTCGGGGGTTGCGCCCAAGGGTTTTCGCGGCATGGTGCTCGATTGGGGTGATCCGCCGGAAGCCTGGGTGCCGGTCGGAATGTACCGCGAGGCCGTGCCTGCGTTTCGCACGTTCGACGTACAGAATCTGTGGGGAATGCACGCGTTCCTTGTCTCGGGAAGGCTGAAGCCGGGTGTCTCGCTGGAGCAGGCGCGCGCGGCAATCGCCGTTTTGTCCTCCAGGGCGGCGCCGTTCAGGCAGCGCGCTTTCACCGCGGAAGTCTATCCGGCGCAGGAGGCACGCTTCTGGCCCTCCTACCGCGGTTCGGTTAAGCAGGTACTCGCGTTCCTCGCTGCGGTTGTGGGAGCGATTCTCCTGATTACGTCCCTGAACCTCGCGAGCCTGTTGCTGGCGCGCGCTTCCGAGCGGCAAAAGGAGATCGCCATACGGCTTTCGATCGGTTCGGGACGCGCCCGGCTGATCCGCCAGTTTCTGACCGAGAGCCTCGTGCTGTCGCTGATAGGCGGAGCGGCGGGCCTGCTGGTCGCGCGCGGGATCGCGGCGTACCTCGCCAGCTTCCGCGGGCTGTTCAGAATCCCTCTGGCGCTCGATACCGGCCCCAATTATTCCGTGCTGGGCTTCGCATTCCTGCTTTCCGTCGTCACCGGCATCGCGTTCGGGCTGATTCCCGCCACACAGGCATCGGGCTTCAACGTGGCAGCCGCACTAAAGAACGAATCGTCCAGATTGCGCGGCACGACGGCTCGCGACGGCCTGATGGTCGCGCAGGTGGCGCTGTCGGCCGTGTTGCTCGCCGGCGCCGGGCTGTTCCTCCGCACTGTGGAAAACGCCCGCGCCGAAGACGTCACGATCAACCCCGAGAAGGTGCTGGTCACCGGCCTGGATCTTGCGATCCGGGGCTACGACGAGCAGCGGAGCCGAGCGTTCGCCTCGCAGCTTGTCGAGCGCATGAAGGCGCTGCCGGGGGTCGAAAACGCCGCCCTGGTGAGCATCCTTCCCCTGGGCGGCATGCGCGGAGGCGAGGATATCCTCGTCGATGGCGCAAAGATCCAGGTCGATTACAACGTGATTACGCCGGAGTACTTCGAAACGGTCGGGCTGCCGGTGGCTCGCGGCCGTCCGTTCACGGGTGGCGACCGAACCGGCTCGCCGCGTGTGGCCGTGATCAACGATCTCATGGCTGCACGCTTCTGGCCAGGGCAGGACGCTATCGGCAAGCGGTTCAGGCTCACCTCGGCCGGCGGCGGCGAAGTGGAGGTCGTGGGCGTGGTGCGCGATGGCAAGTTCCGCAATTTTCGCGACACTCGCTGGCCTTGTTTCTACGTGCCGTTCGCCCAGAGGGCGCACATGCAGATGAACCTCGAAGTCCGCACTGCGTCCGAGCCTATGGGGCTGGTGGCTGCCATGCGGAGCGAAGTGCGCGCCCTGGATGCGGGCTTTCGGCTTGGGCAGTTCTCAACTCTCCAGACAGTGCGCGAACGAGGCATTTCGCAGGAACGCCTGATCGCCTCGCTGCTCACCGGATTCGGCGCAGTTGCGCTGGCGCTGGCCGCAATGGGCATTTACGGCGTGGTGGCGTTCTCAGTTGCTCAGCGAACACGGGAGATCGGAATCAGGATGGCGCTCGGGGCGAGAGCTGCAAAGATAGCCGCGACCGTGCTTCGCAAGGTAGTGGCGTTGGCGCTGGCAGGAATCGCCGCCGGACTGATCGGCGGGCTGGCCCTGAGCCGGCTTGTTGCCGGAATGCTCTACGGGGTGGCTCCCGCGGACCCCGGGAGCTTCGCGGCCGCCGCAATCACGCTGTTTGTGGCAGCCGCTGTGGCCGGGTATTTCCCCGCCCGGCGAGCAACGAAGATCAATCCCGTCGAAGCGCTGCGCTGCGAATGATGGACAGGCCAGGAGGCCTGTCCCACCGCGTGCTTAGCTCGCCTGCCCGGCCGGCTTCGGCTTCTCCGCCTTCTCCTTCTTCACCGGGCTGATCATGACGTGCGCATTGCGGCCCTCAAGCCGGGGCGCGCTTTCGATGGCGCCGTACTGCGAGAGGTCCTGCGCGAAGCGCTGGAGCAGCTTCTTGCCAAGGTCCACGTGCGCGATTTCACGCCCGCGGAACTGCACCACGGCCTTCACACGGTTCCCTTCCTGGAGGAACCGGATGGCGTGGTTCTTCTTGAACTCGTAGTCGTGGTCGTCGGTGTTGGGGCGGAATTTGAGCTCCTTCACCTGGATCACGTGCTGCTTCTTCTTGGCTTCCTGCTGCTTCTTCTTGTTCTCGTACTGCCACTGGCCGTAGTCCATCGCCTTGGCGACGGGAGGCTCGGCAGTCGGGGCGATCAGGATGAGGTCGAGCCCCATATCCTGGGCACGCCGCACAGCCGCGGGCGTGGGCATGATCTCTACGGAGCCGTCGGGAAAGACGGCCCGCACCTCACGCGCGCGGATCGCCTCATTGACGTTTTCCCGAATTCTTGGTCTGCGAGGTTGAAAGTGTCTGCCTGGATACATGAAGTTACTTAGGTGCCGGTGTCGCCTGCGGGAACGAGTCTCTCCCTGGGTGGGGATTTGACGCTCTGAATGCGCCGAGCGGGATGGACGTGCATTCCCTGAACATTCCGGATTTGATCCTAAGGTTAGCGCAAAGCGGATTTTGCTTCAAGTCGCTTAACCTGGATAGCATCCCTGCCAGACTACCGAAAGTTCGCGCGGTTTGCAACGAGGCTATCCGATGACCCGAAAGTCGATGACCCCTTTGCCCCAGACGGTCTGCCGCCCCACGCCGATCCACTTCGCCGCGCGCAGGTAAGGCAGGAACTCGCCCAGTTCGCCGTTGTACTCCACCTCGCCCACGAAGCCGCCGAGCGGGTGCCGGTCACCGGTCTTCGCCGAGCGCCGTTCGGCGTCGCTGAAGTTCAGTTGCGACCGCGTCATTGTGACTTGCGCGGCACGCTCGCCCAGCGCCTTGAAGTCAATGTCGAGCGCGCCCCCGCCGTACAGTGCCCGAAGCGTGCTCAGGCGGTCCCGAATCCGCCCGAAGACCACCTCAAATTCCGGCCGCGTAGCCAGCAACTGGCCGTGCTTCAACTCGGTGGGAGTCACGAACTTCACAACGACCTTCGAAGCGGCCTCGCCGGCACTTTCCAGGTTCAGCTCGATCGGGGCTCCAAGCTCCGTTGACAGGAACGTATTCCCCTTGTACAGGCAAGCGGTGGGCTTTCCCTCCGAATCGAGCTGGTCCACGCGAACCAGGTCCGCACGCCCGCGCCGCGGCCCGATGCCTTCCTTGGAGATCTGCGCGAAGGCGAGCACGAAGTAAACAATGGCCTGGTCCTTGAGGTCGAAGAGGTGAACGTCGAACTGGAATGTGCGGCCGGGCTCAATGGTTTGCCCGTCCAGGTGCGCCGCCCGGAAAACGAACGGGCGCGGCCAGTCGTGCAATCCGCTCGGGCCCTCGGTGGTCGCCACAGGCTCAAAAATCTTCGCATAAGGGCAGGTGGCCCGCGTCTCGCACGTACGCGAGTCGTGGCACCGGTCCATGCACACGATCTGCTTGAAGGTCGTGCCGAACGCGCCCCTTACTACATTGCCCGATTTTCCGGGGGGAAAGTAGATGGAATCCCGCGCTTTGAACTGGAAGCGGAAAGCAAGCAGGTCGAACTTCAGATTGCCCGGGCCCGCTACAACGGCTGTCGCCTGCGGTCCGGCGTCACACTCAGGCACTAAGCTCCTCCGGAGAGCGCGTGCCCTCCTGAACCCTCATGATACCGTGACAGGAGAGTTCGCGCTGTGGGCCGTCTCCGCCAGCCTGGCTAGAACCCGAAACTCAAACCCACCATCGGCAGGAAGCTGTGTACCCACCCGCTCATTTTCGACCCCGTATAGGGCGCGATCACATTCTTCGGAGCAGGGGTGATGTAGTCACGAATATCCAAGTTCAGGAAGGTGCGGTCACCCAATCTGTACTTCAACCCGCCGCCAACGCTGATCAAACCCTGGACTTGCGACGTCTTCGTCAGGATCGCGAACTGGGCAAGCGGTTGAGATACCGTTTCCTTGCCTGTGCCCTGGTACAGCTTCACGCCGCCACCGGCAGCCGCGTACGGCCGAAGCTTCGATTCCTTGCCGGATGCATAAAACAGAAGGTCGTAATGAAACGCCTGCGATCGCCCGCCGAATGTCGCCTCAGTGCCGCCGGAGGACACCATTAAATCGCTCATCTGGTAGGTGTAGCGAAATTGGCCGCCGAGCCGGTTGTAAAGGTTTTGTGTGCCGAAGGCACTGAACGCAGCACCCTCCTTAAAGCCAGCGGACGCCGTTCCCGACGCCCGCGTGACCGTCATGTTCTTGTAGAATCCGAAACCGGCAGCGGCGCCGATCTCCCACTGCTGCGCCAGGCAGGTTCCACCCAGCGAGAGCGCAAAAAGACAGATTGTAAGTTTTCGCATGTCCTCGGATCTCCGAGCCTACTTCACCACGCGCACGTACACAGTCGTCGTGTACGTGCCCTGTGAGATCGTCAGCGGAATCTCCATTCCCGTCGGAACATCCTTGAAGGGAACCTGAACGTTGATCTGATGTATGCCGACCTGGCCCGGCACTAACCCTGCGAACGCTACGGGCAGCGACACTCCACCCAGTGTCACCTGCGGCTTGAGCGCCGCTTCAGCAAGGTCCGGCGCCGCTGGCCCCGGTAGACCGGAGCCGACGCCCGGTGTTGTTGCGCCCAGCCCGGTTACGTAAATCACGAGCCAGTCGTCGAGGTGGACCGGGTTCGACGGCGTAACGATCAAGTTATTTATCGCCCGAGCCACGGACGGCATCGGAACGTCCCATCCCTGGACGTTCACCTGGAACGCTGCAGGCGCAGCAGGCTGGATATTGAAAGTGAACGTATTGCTTACGCCATCCGGGGTGCGCAACACCATTGTCCCTTTGCCGCTCACATCCACCGGCACCTGTCCTCTGATTTCGGCCGGAGAAACGAACACGACCGGCACCAGCACGCCGTTGATGGTCATGCAGCTATCACCAAGCGCCGTCGGCAGCGGGATGTCGCTCGTGGCCAGATTCACAGGGGCCAAGTCCTTACCGAGAATCGAGATCAGGCCGCCCGGCGCCACTCCCAAAGAGCCGTCCGCCGCGCTCACCACCTTCTGGATCAGCGGATCGGCTACCGCGGCATCGTACTCCCAAGCCAAGACAGTCAGGCCGGAAGTGGACAGTGAAAGAATCCCGTTCCGGTTAGGCAGCGGAGCCAGGGTTCGAACGAACCCAGCGCCTACCTGGTCCGCCGGCGCCAGGATCGGCGCTTCGCTCGTCCGCGTCGGACGCGCGCCGATCGGAGCGGACAGGTTCACTCGCTGAATGACGCCCGCGCTGGACGAGGTGGGCGCGGTTGTTCGCAATCCCATGCCGTCCACAATCGCGAATCCAGAGCTCAGGCCCGAGCTCGATTCAAAACTCTGAATCGGAACGAGCGACGCGTTCATCAGCATGTTACCTACCACGAAACGGTCGTCGTTCAGCGCCGCGTATGCGCCCGATAGCGCCTTCACGTCCTGCCGCGCTGCCACCCACGTATCGGCGCCGGCGTCGTACAGCATCACTCTACCGGCCGGCTCCGCCAGCATAATGCTCGAGCCCGACGGCGTCGCCGATAACACGGCCCGCGGGTCGATCTTGTTCTCCCAGACACCGAGGGTTGGCAGTGGCGTGGCGATTCCAGCCGCCAAGTCGATCCGGTCGACGGTGTGTTCCGAACCAGCTACGCGCGAGACTGCCAGAACGGCCGACCTGGACACCGCTATCGAGCGTGGATAGTGCCCCGCCGGAAACACAATGTATTTCTCGAACTGTAGCGTGTCGAGGTTGTACAAGTGGGCTACTTGTGAATTGTCGGCGCTGGTGATCAGGTGCCGCTTGTCGAGGGTGACCGCCATCGTCATCGGCGTATTGCCCGTGCGAAGGGTCCCGACCTGCTGGTAGTTGCCGGCGTCATAAACGAGCACCTGATTCCGGTCCTGCCGCATCATGTAGAAGCGGTTCCGCGCCGGGTCCGCCACGATGTCGACAAGCTTGCCGGGAACGTCGATCAGTATTCCACGCTGGTCCGGTTCGCGGTTGTTGACCAACACCCGCACCGGCCGCGGGAGGTTCACTGCCCCGGAAGAGTGGATTTCGATGAGCCCACTGACGGTTCCGCGCTCGTTCTGGAAGGCGTTCGTATCGATTGACACCTTCACGGCCGCCGGCGTGGTTCCCGACGATGGCGAGAATGTCACACCCGGCATCGTGCTGGTCAGAGTGAAATCCGCCTTTCCGCCGTTCTGATTGAAGATGGTGAATTCCTGGCTCATCGTCCGCCGGTCGCACCAGCTCCCTTTGAAGAGCAGGTCTTCCTGAGTAGCGGCCAGACGGTGCACGGTCTGCATCGAACCGACGGGGAGAATCATTAACCCACTGTCCGACGCGCCGTACATCACCTCGCCATCCGGCGACAACAGCGACCTGCCGGTAAGGTTCTCGGGAAGCTGGAGCCGTTCGCGGACCGTGAGGTTATCCCAGTCCACCACTTGCAGGATCGGCGGGCCGGCCTCGGTACCCTGCGGCGCAGGTGTCGCGTCTTGCGGGGTCACGCAGACCTGAACTCCGCCGACCACGCTACAAACCGGCTCCGGCGGCTTCGCTTCCTGAGCTGCCTGCGTGACTTGGGCGTAGATGAGTTGCCGCCCCGTGTCGATTACATGACTGCCGATGTCGAACTTTCCGGATGCCTCGGGGAGCTGAGCCAGAAGGAATCCGGCGCGGTGGAACAAGCCCCAACCGGTCATAAATCGCGACCCGGTGAAGTCCGTACTGACGACCCGCGGCCCAAGCGGCGGCACCGACGTCCAGACCGCGCCGCTGACCCTCTGCGCCGGCACAGAGTACTGGAACACAACCGCTTTATCTTGAGCCCCTCCAGCTTCGAGCGTGCCGAAAATCGTCGTACCATCGCCGGAGGTCGCCATCGACGCCCTGATGATCTCGCGCGGATAGGTCGGGGCCGGAACGGGCAAAGCTTTGGCGACCACGTCCGGCACCGAGGCAATCGCGATCATTCCGCCGCTGGCCGGATTAAAAAGCAGAAAATTCTTTGTGGTTGCTATCAGAGCTAACCCGTCGTTGCCGAACGCCACACCGAGCGGCGGCGCGCCGAAGGCAAACGACTGCTTCACGTTCCCGTCTCCGCTCAAGTCGAGCACCGTCACGGAATTGTTCGGCGTGTCGAAGTTCGACAGGTGCGTGACCACGAGGTACCGCCGGTCGGGCGAGAGCGCCAGCGCGGCCGGCTGTGCCGCCACTTTGATCGACCTCTGGATAGACTGCGTCTGAGTTGACACCACCTCGATCCGGTTCGCCGTGTAATTGGCTACGTACACCACACCGCGTGACTCATCGAGCGCGATATCCGAAGCGTGGCCTCCGATCGGGACAACCGTTCCGAGAGTTGCGGCGCCGGCTGACGAAGCCAACAGGATCGACAGAGATGCGACGAAGAAACAGCGGGATAGCTGGTCGCGGGTACGAACAACGAGAGTTGTGCGCATAGATCTGCCTGTGTATGCTCTATGAACGTGCATCATGTCCAGGCCACTGTCAAGACTGAACATCGGCAATAACACCGTGTATACGAAAGTTAGGCCGCGCACCGATGCCGACAACATTACTCCCAGTACCCAGAGCAAGCTATTGTTTTGATTGGAGTTACAGACGCGGGGAGCACAACACCCCCAGGGCGGGTACTACGAGTTCGGATGCGGACAGTTAGCAATCCGAAGTTAGCATTTCAGCGTTTCTCCTTAACGGCAGCCAGGAGCGCCAGAAGCGCTCAGGAGTGACCGCAGGGTCCGCCTGCGCCCGCGGACTGGTCGGGGTTCGCGAGGAGGCCGGCCGTCTACCACTACCTCCGCGGGGACGCCCTCGACCGTCGCGGACGTCAAGGCTGCGGGCTCACCGCCTACAGAGGAATACCGGTTGGCCATCCCCGCGTGGGTAGGACGCGGGTCAGCAACAGGCTATCATCGTCGCAGAAATTTGTAATACATCAGACCTTGTGGTATTATTCACCCGATCATTAACATGTTCGTGGGTGAGTCGAAGCCGTCGCGATACGACGGTTTTCGGTTTAGGTGAGTGCTCCCCGGGGAAGGGAGCAACGGGGTAACGTAAAAGTGTGCGGTGTTACGGGTTTTACCCATAAGGCTCGTTTTGTCGATCCATCGCGTATTTGGGAACTGACCAATTCGCTGGCCCATCGCGGACCGGATCAGCAAGGAATCTACCACTCGCCGTGTGTGTCGCTAGGCGCCGTACGGCTCAAGATTATCGACCTCGCCGGCGGGGACCAGCCAATCACCGCCGATGACGGCGATACAACCATCGTCTTCAACGGCGAGATCTATAACTACCAGAGCCTCCGCAAGGAACTCAGCGCGCGCGGACACAGGTTCCACACGAAGTCGGATACCGAGGTTGTCCTACATGCGTTTCTCGAGTGGGACAAGGATGCATTTTCCCGGCTTCGCGGGATGTTTGCCGTGGCGCTGTGGACTGAGTCCGAGCACCGGCTCGTGCTGGCTCGGGACCGGCTGGGGATCAAGCCTCTGTACCAGTGCCGGCGCGGACAGGACATCTACTTCGGTTCGGAACTCAAGGCGATTCTGGGCAATCCCGAAATCGAGCGCAAGCTCGACCTGAATGGCCTGAACCACTACCTCTCGCTCAACTATGTGCCGTGCCCGGATACGCTGATCGAGGGGATCAAGAAAGTCCCGCCGGGTCATTGGCTTGAGTGGCGCGATGGCGACGTCACGTCCGGCGCGTATTGGCGGCTCGAGATGCGTCCACGGGGCGACTGGACGCTGGACTCGGCCAAAGAGGAACTGGACCGGCTGCTGCGCGAATCAGTGCGCGAGCACCTCATCTCGGACGTGCCGCTCGGGGTCTGGGCCAGCGGAGGCCTGGATTCGAGCACCGTCCTACACTATGCCGCCGAGGCAAGCCCGTCCCGGCTCAAGACGTTCTCCGTGTCGTTTTCCGGGCGGAGCTGCGACGAGAGCCGCTACTTCCGCGAGGTGGCTGCCCGCTACGGCACAGACCACCACGAGTTCGACCTGAACGAGGAGTTGGACATTGCCGGGGCGGTGGAAGGCCTGCTCCACTACTCGGACGAGCCGAGCGCCGACGCCGGAGCGCTGCCCGTCTGGTACCTTTCGCAGCTCAGCCGCCGGCACGTCACCGTCGCGCTGAGCGGCGAGGGCGCTGACGAACTGTTCGGGGGGTATCTCACTTACCGCGCCGATGCGCTCGCCCGCTGGCTGGCGATGACTCCCGCCGCCCCCCGAAGGGTCGCGGCCCGGCTTTGCAGCCTGTTGCCGGTCTCCGATGCCAAGATCAGCTTCGAGTACAAGCTCAAGCGGTTCCTGGAGGGCTCGCTGCTCTCCCCGGACGAGGCACACTGCTACTGGAACGGGGCATTCTCCTCGCACGAAAAGCGACGCTTCTTCCGGGCGCCGAATTGCGACGGCATCGGCTTACTCTACGATGCGCTCCCGGAGGACGCCCGTGAGGGCGCGCTGAACCGGTATCTCAGGTTCGACCAGACTTACTATCTTCCCGACGACATTCTTTACAAGTGCGACCGCATGAGCATGGCACACAGCCTCGAAGTGCGGCCGCCGTTTCTCGACCACCGTATCGCCGAGTTCGCGGCATCCCTGCCCGAATCTCTTAAACTGCGGGGCTCGCGGCAGAAATATGTACTGCGGGAACTCATGCGGGCCAAACTGCCCGCCGCGGTGCTGGAGCGCAAGAAGGAGGGTTTCGACATCCCGTCGCACGAGTGGCTCCGAACCGTGCTGCGTCCTCTTCTGCTCGATACCCTGAATCCCGTAACTGTTGCCGCGACAGGAATTTTCGACAGCAAGCGCGTGCAGGATATGGTTCGCAAACACCTGGAGCGGCGTGTTAATCTCGGATTTCAGCTATGGGGGTTGTTGATCCTGTTCCTCTGGATGAGGCGATGGCACGTCCAGACCGCGCCGTCGGGAATGAAGGAAGAAGAGAGCGATTTCTTGCTAAGTATCGCCTCGACCTGATTGTCATCCTGTTTGCCGCGGCCGTTTACCTCACGGGAATCATCAGCCCTCCCTCGTTGATGGATGACGTCGATGGCGCGCAGGCGGAAATGGCGCGCAACATGCTTCGAACCGGCGATTGGGTAAGCAATCGCATGGACGGCGTGCTGTACCTGGAGAAATCCCCCGGCAAGTACTGGCTCATCGCTATCTCATACCTGATCTTCGGCGCACATGACTGGGCGGCGCGCTTCCCGGTTGCGGCCTCCGTGATCCTGCTGTGCTGGGTCGTGTTCCGGATCGGCCGCTGGGCGTTTTCGGAGAAGGCCGGCTTTTACGCCGGCTTGGCGCTGGCCACGTGCACCGGCTTGTTCCTGTTTACGCGCATCCTGATCCCGGACGTAATCCTCACGCTGACAATTACGGTGGCGCTGTGGGCCTTCCTCCGCGCATTGGAAGAGGGTGAGAAACATCACCGGCGATGGGCCTGGGGCTGCGCGGGGAGCCTAGCGGCCGGTGTCCTGCTGAAAGGGCTGATCGGCGTGCTTTTCCCGGCGGGCGCAGCTTTCCTTTACCTGCTGTTCACACGGCAGTTGTTCGTGCGCCGGACCTGGCAGCGTCTACATCTGTTTTCAGGTTCGCTGATCTTTCTCCTGATCGCCGCTCCATGGCACGTGCTGGCGACTCTGCACAACCCTCCCTATTTCGACTTCACCATGGAGTCCGGACCAGGCCATTACCGCGGATTCTTCTGGTTCTATTTCATCAATGAGCACGTTCTGCGTTTCCTGAACATGCGCTATCCGCGCGATTACAACACGGTGCCGCGGCTCTATTTCTGGCTGTTCCAGTTGTTGTGGATGTTCCCCTGGAGCGTGTACTTCCCCTCCGTCGTGAAGTTGGGCTACCGGCCGGTGGATCGCGCCGGGCGGACCCGCGTGATGGCGCTCTGCTGGATCGGTTTCGTGATGACGTTCTTCACGTTCTCGACGACGCAGGAGTACTACTCGATGCCGATCTACCCGGCAATGGCGCTTCTGCTCGGATGCGCCATGGCTGGCGGCAGCGGGTGGCTGAACAAGGGAACGAAAATCGCCGCCGCGCTGGCGTCGGCAGCCGCGGTGATCACAGCCGTGCTGGTCGTTCGGGTCTGGAACGTGCCTACACCGGGCGACATCTCGGTCGCGCTGAACCAGAACCCGAACCTCTACACTCTGTCGCTGGGGCACATGGCCGATTTGACGGTCACGTCGATGGCTTACCTGCGCGTGCCGCTGGCGCTCGCCTCGGTCGCCACGCTGGTGGGGGCCGTCGGAGCCTGGTACTTCCGGGGACGGCGGGCCTACCTGGCGCTGGCCGTCATGATGGTATTGTTCCTCCAGGCCGCGCGGGTCGCCATGGTGGCGTTCGATCCTTACATGTCCTCCCGCCCCCTGGCGGAGGCGCTCAAGAGCGTTCCGAAGGGCAAGCTGATCCTGAACGGCCCGTATTACACCTTCTCCTCGGTCTTCTTCTACACGGATTACACCGCTCTCCTGCTCAACGGACGCCAGAATAACCTCGAGTACGGCTCGAACGCGCCGGGCGCGCCGGATGTCTTTATCGAGGACGCACAGTTCGTCTCCCTCTGGCTCAGTCCCGAACGATTCTATCTGCTGGCGGAGGACATCGGGGTTCCGCGGCTTGAAAAACTGGTCGGCGCGGAAACCCTGCACGCTATCCGCAAAAGCGGAGGTAAGACTCTGTTCACAAACCGGGAACTGGCCCTGAACGCTGCCGCGGGCGACGCATGCGTCGCCCCTACAGGGCGCACCGAATGCCATGACGCAATTCCTGTAGGGGCCGGGCATGCCCGGCCCGCAATCCTTGCAAGCATGGCGCCGCGGCTTCCCTGACATGCGCGTGTGCGTTGAGGCCGCAGCTCTGCTGCTCCGCAGCGCCGGGGTGAAGAATTACGTTTATCACTGGATAACCCACATGCGGGCGCTCGCGGGGCCGGAAGCGATCGCCACATTCCCTGCGTTGCCGGACCTGGCCGAACTCGATCACGAGCGCTCGGCCGCCGGCCGGGCAAGGACACTCGCCGGCCTGGGAGTGGTGGCGTTGTTGAATCGCTCCCGCGTGCCCTGGTCGAAAAGCCGGATCGACGTCTTCCACCACACCTCGGTGTTGCTTCGAAACCCTCCGCGGAACACGCGCCTCACCGCGACGATTCACGATATGACGTGCTCGCTGGCGCCCGAAATGCACCTGGCATCGAGCGTCGCGGCCGACAGGGAACTCGGGCATCGCGTCCTGAAGCGGGCCGACGGCCTGATCGCAGTGTCGGAAAACACCAGGGCCGACGCCGTGCGCGTCCTTCGGCTGCCGCCGGAGAAAATCACGGCAATCCATCCGGGCGTGCCCGCGCGCTTCTTCGACGTCGCCGCATCGGAAGTGTGCGCGGTGCGGGAGAAGTACGGCTTCAGCAAACCCTATCTGCTGTTCGTCGGCACGATCGAACCGAGAAAAAACGTGGGCGCGCTGCTCGACGCCTGGGCGGGACTCGATGAATCGCTGCGGCATGAATTTGACCTGGTGGCGGCGGGTCCGGCCGGATGGGGCGACTCTCGGATAATAGACCGCCTGCGCTCGGCGCCAGATGTTCGCTACCTGGGCTACGTGCCGGAGATCGACCTCCCTGGCCTGACGGCGGGCGCGGCTGCGTTTGTCTACCCGTCGCTCTACGAAGGCTTCGGGTTTCCCGTCGCGCAGGCGATGGCCGCCGGCGTCCCCGTTATTACATCGAACGTATCCTCGCTGCCTGAGATCACGGGCGGCGCCGCACTGCTTGTCGATCCGCGCAGCCGGGACGAACTGCGGGCCGCCATTCAGAAATGCCTCGCCTCACCGGACCTGCGGCGCGAACTAGCCTCCGCCGCCAGGGAGCGCGCCCAAACCTATCGGTGGGAAGTGTGCGCGCGGAAATCGCTCGACTTCTTCCAGCGGGTATCGGGGGAGGCGGTATGAGCGGCGCCTTCGGCCGGTGCCTCGTAACCGGCGGCGCGGGTTTTATCGGCAGCAACCTGGTGCGAGGACTGCTGGAGCAAGGCGCGCAGGTCAGCGTGCTCGATAACTTCAGCACTGGCCGAAGAGAGAACCTCCCCGAGTCGGAAAACCTCTCGGTGCTGGAAGGCGACCTGTGTACCGCGGAGGTACTGCCCGCACTGGTCGCGTCTTCCGATTACGTTTTCCACCTCGCGGCCCAGGTCGGAAACCTGAAATCGATCGAACACGCCGAAAGCGATGCCGCCACGAACGTGCTTGGCTCCGTGCGCCTGCTCGAAGCGTGCCGCGGAGCGGGCATCCGCAAGCTCGTTTACGCCAGTTCCTCGGCCATTTTCGGCGAAGCGGAACGGATGCCGGTTGACGAAGCGCACCCGCAAAAGCCGGCCAGTTTTTACGCCCTGAGCAAGCTGACGGCCGAGCGCTACGCGCTGCTCGCGGCTGGGCTGTGGGGCGTACCGGCGGTTTGCCTGCGGTTCTTCAACGTGTACGGCACGCCGATGGAGCAGAACGAGTACAGCGGGGTAATTCCCATCTTTCTCGAACGGCTTCAGCGCGGCTTGCCGCTCCCGATCTACGGCGACGGACAGCAGGTGCGCGATTTTGTGTACGTCCGGGATGTGGTTCAGGCCGTCATCCTGGCGGCGGTAACGGCGCCGGCGGGTTCCGTGTACAACATCGGGTCCGGCAGCCCTACTACCGTCTTCGACCTCGCGCATGCACTCGGGCGCGTGACCGGGCAGACACCCGTCATCGAGTTTCGCGACCACCGTCCCGGAGAGGTGCGCCAGAGCCTCGCCGATATCTCACGGGCACGAATGGAACTCGGATTCGAGCCGCGGTATACGCTCGATGACGGTCTGGCCGAACTGTGGGATACTGTTCCATCCGGCCGATGAAATTAGCGGTTCCCGTGCAGTCGACGAGCGAGTTGGAGTGCGTGTCGGCGCTCGCTCTACCACCATCCATCAGCCTGTTTGCCTTGAGCTTTGGAACGGGAGCGATTCCGCCCAGGATGCGCTGTCGCCCGCTGGCTGGGGATGGCTCGCTCGACGGCGCCACCCTTCCCGCTCTCAGCGCCCTCATCGCGATGTTGAATGAAGAGCGGCCGGCTGCCTGCCTGATTCCAGGCGAGAGCCCCTTGGCGAAGTTTACCGCTTTCGCCGCAGGCTTAATCGGAATTCCCGTGTTCTCAATGGTTTCGACCTCCGGCCAACTCGCGAACCCGCCAGCGCGCGGAATGTCGTTCCTCACCGATGCCGCGCTCCTGCCGCTGGCGGCCAGGGATTCACGCTACGGCGAAACCCTCGTGCCCACGGGCGATCCGCAGACGGACCCCGAGGCGAACGAGCGCATAGCGACCGCACTGCTCCAATGGCAAAGCGGATTGTTTCAGCGCCCCGAACTGAGCATCATCGTGCCCGCCTACAGGGAAGCCGCCAATCTCCCGGCCGTCTGCGAGCGGCTGGAAGACGTGCTGAACCGGAGCGGCATCGGAGCGGAAATTCTGCTGATCGACGACGGCAGTCCGGACGACACCTACGAGGCCGCCTTGCGCCTGATGTGGCGTTCTCAGCGCATCCGGGCGTTCACGAAGCCGGCCCCGCGCGGCATGGGCAACGCCATAAGGTACGGGCTCGAACTCGCCCGCGCGCCCATCGCGGCCATCACGATGGGGGACGGCTCGGATGACGTCGCCCGCATCCCGGAGATGTTCCGGAAGGTGCGCGACGGGGGTTTCGCACTGGCGATCGGCTCACGCTACGGGCGGCGCGAAAACTACGAGAACGTGCCGGTGCTGTACAGGTTCTGGAGCCGCTCGTTCCGCATCGTCGCTCGCGCTCTGACGGGCCTGGCGCTCAAAGACTACACTAATGCGTTCCGCATGTTCGACCGGCGAATCTTCGAAGGCGGCGGCCCCGAGCGCGGCGGTTTCCAGTTCGGGAACAGCTCCGGGCGTGCTCGCCGCACGTCGTCCACCAAGTCGGGCAGTCTGGTCCGCCGCTTCATCAGCGCCTCGATGACGCTTAGCAACGCACCGCCGTCGTCCGCAACCCAATCCACAGGAACTTCAAGCACCGCTCGCCGCAGTTCTTGCTCCCGGATTTCGGAGATGCGACTCAGCCATGGCTCAAAGGAGTCCCAGGATGTTATGCCCTCGTAGAGGGATTTATCGTGAAACAGACCGGCTAGAGGTCCTACGGTTCGGAGGCTCCACTCCGGCCCACCGAGAGCGAATCCGTTGTCGATGAAAGCCGCGACTAGGCATCGTTGACGGGAGCGGCTATTCCTCTGTGAAA
This sequence comes from Acidobacteriota bacterium, assembly GCA_023436715.1. Classification (GTDB taxonomy): domain Bacteria; phylum Acidobacteriota; class Terriglobia; order Bryobacterales; family Bryobacteraceae; genus Fen-330. Next base: position 16,015 of record JAEZIJ010000122.1, on the reverse strand, counting down.
AATAGAAGATCGCCTGCCGCCCATCCGAATTTGCGACCCATTTATCAAGAGCCAGCACTCCAAAGAACTGCTGGTAGTTCTTCACACGCCGAAGCAGCGGCGAAGGGATGAAATCGTAGACCGCGACTTGGCCCGGAACCCCCGGGTATCGGGAGGCGAAGTGCAATCCAGGCGTAACAGGAATTCCCTTGGTGCCACACTGCATGCCAACTTCAGGATTTTCTGCCAGGAAATCGCCGGTGACCTCGATGAAATGCCCCTCCGGGCATAGTAGCCCCAGCCTGTGCATGAGTCTGTAACCCAGCCATTCATTGAGGAGCACGCGGCGATGCTGTGGATTGTTGCTGAACTTCACGACATAATAGCGGCCGTCGTTTGCTTCAAGAAGATGAGATTGCGCTCCACCTCTCATCTTGCGCACGAACCTAGTCGCCGCGAGTCTTGGTTGCATTCTCGAAAACCCTCCTCCTTTGTGCCACCCGGAGACAGGTACGTTCGTCGTGGCTGAAGTTCGCAACTGTCACGAATATGGGTACAAAGAGACCGCCAAATTGCCGTTATAAGAAAAACGCATTAGTACTTCATAAGGTGTAGTTGCCCGAGCGACGCGTTTTTCGCAGTCACGAAAACAAGAAAAGTACTAGATTTTGCGAAAAGAGGTTCCAGTCTGGCGGTCCTAGCCGTTTTCTCTGAACCACCGCACCGGGGGAGTGTGTTGCTACCAGCAGTGCAGGTCTCTCCTCCCAAAGTGGGCTGGCTTGGCGCTACGGCGGAGGCAGTGGTCGCTGGCAGATGGGGGGGGAATTCGTGAGCGCTGCTGCGGGTAGTTATGGAACAGCCGTGGCATCCTCGGCCAAGCCGACACCGCTGCTGAGAATTTCGGTGATCGGGACTAGCAGGGAAGTCGCCTGTGACGGGCCTGCGGAAATCGCCACTAAACCGACAATCACTACGAATTTCTTGTTCATTGCGAGTACGCCCTTATGCGGATCGCAAGTGGGGGGAACTCGCAAGATCTAGCGCGGGCACGTACGTACAGCCGTGCTAGGTGCGGATTCCCCAGAGGCAATCGTAGTATGCGCTCGGAAGCTAGATCAAACGGATTCTCAGGAATTTCAGTGCTAAGCGGTTTTTGGGTACTGGTACAGCACCTGTTCGGATACGGCCGGCAAGAGGTTTTCGTCCTGTCGATCAGGCACGGGCCCGCCCCCCTCGTGATGCAACTCGTCCAGTACCTCCGAAGCGCGTTGCGAGCGCAGGTCGCTGTCCAGCCGGTGCAGGGCAACCCGAACGACATCGTGGTGATGGAGCTTGGAGCCCAGCCCCCGCTGGCTCAAGTCAAGCCAGAGGTTATGCAGCAACTGCAGGTCTTCGGGCCAGAGCCTCGGCGGATGAGGACCAAGGTTGAAGTAGAGCGACTGCTTCGCATTGGGGAAGGTCCATAGCAGGGCTGAACGGGCATGATAGCAGATCGTCTCCTTTAGGAAACGAAAACGACGGTCGGCGGCCCTACAAGCGCGTGGCAAGAAGCGGGGCCAGCGGGCGGCCCGCGAAGGCTAGTGCTTTGAGCGTATCCGGGGAGAGTCCGGTCCGTTCGAGACTGCACCGGAGCCGTGCATCGGAGGGGAGGTCCTCGCCGGCGCTCAAGCCCCACTCGGCCAGGTACAGGAGCGATGCGTTGTTCGCGGGCGACTGCTCGGGCCGGTGGTGGTTCCGGACCGCTTCTGTGATGTGGGCGGGGAATCCCCAGGCGGACAGCACCGCTTCACCGATCTGTCCGTGCTCGCAGTGAAAAGCGACGAGTTCGGCGTAGGCAGGTGGGCAGCCATTCTCGACAAGGCGTGAGTAGCGGCCCGTCAGCAGCCTCGGCAGATGTTGAATCGCGAGGCGGCCGATGTCATGAACCAGGCCGAGCAGGAAACCCTCCTCAGGATGGAGGAGCCCCGAAGCCACGGCGAGTGCTTCGCAGAACTGGGCCGTCTGGAGGCAATGATTCCAAAGCCTGCGCAGCCCCGCGGAGACGAAAAGGGGCCGCAGCACTGCCGCGATCAGTGTATTTCGCACCACCTCGGTGCCAACGAAGGAGATGGCCACCGCGAGGCGGCTTATGCGCATCGAAGGATTGTAGATTGCCGAGTTCGCGATGCGGATCACGCTGGCGGCCAGAACGGGGTCATTCTTCGCGATGCTTTCAAGCTCGGACGGATCACAGTCTCGCTTTACCAGAAGCAGGCTGCGCACCTGCTCGGCAACCACGGGGTTCACCGTCATCCGGCTGGGCACTTCGGCCAACTCGCTGAGGATATTGGCGGAACAGACCTGGAGCGCCGCCACTGCTTCCGAACCGAGCCGTCCGCGGCCGACCTCTTCCCACAATTCGTTCAGGATCTCGTCGATGGTTCCGGGCTGCCCGTCAGCCGCTGCTTCCATTCGTTGATCGAGCAGGTCGCACGTCTTGACGATGTGGCTCAGCGTGCTGTAGGCGCGGTCACCGCCATCAGCCGCATGGCCCCTGAGGTTCCGGAGAACTTCCTGGACCGCGGGCGGCGGTCCGGGTGACACAGGCCTCCCGGCCTGTGCTGCACACGCCGGGAGGCCTGTGTCACCCTCCGGCGAGTGATGCAGGAGCGCCGCATGTTCAAGCACGGGGAGCAGGCGTGAATCGATGTGCAACTCCGCCGCCAGTTCCTGTGCCAGCGCGGCGGTGCGCCTGCAGTGCGAAAACAGTTCCGCGCTGAGCGATTGCGGCATAACTTCCCCCATCGGCATCGTCATAGGCCTTCACCTTCCGGCCGCGGTTGCGGCATCGCGCGCCACCAGTTGGTTCAGGATCACGACATCGACTCTGCGGTTGCGCGCCCGGCCTTCGGCATCCTCGTTGGAGCTGACGGGCACGGTATCCGCGAAGCCCGCCACCGAGAGCCGGCTGCGCGGGATCTTGCCTCGGTCAACCAGCAGTTCAAGCATCGCTATACTGCGAGCAGCGGAGAGCTCCCAGTTGCTGGCGAACCGGGAGTTGTGGATCGGCACGGCGTCCGTGTGCCCCTCCAGCCGCACGGGATTCGGGAGGGCCTGAATGATGGCGGCGAGTTTGTCGGTGATCCGAAACGTGTTCGGGTCGACGGCCGCATCGCCGGATTGGAAGAACACGGCCTGGCGGAGACTGACCACGAGGCCGCGCGGTTCCAGCCGGACCTCGACTTTGCCGTTTGCGATCTCGTCCTTGAGGTTGGCGGTGAGCGCCTTGAGGGAAGGGATCAACTCGGCTGCCTCAGCCGCGCTGCCGCCGCCGGTCAAGCCGGGAGCGGCCGACCGGGCGTCGAAGGTCATGCTGAACAGGCCGGATTTCAGAGCTGCGGTTACCGCATCCGAGACGCGCTTGGCCGCGCCCTTGTCGTTCTGTGCCGAAGCAAACAGCACGACGAAGACCGCAAACAGGAGCGTGATGAAGTCGGCATATGAGAGCAGCCACCTGTCATGGCCGGGACCGTGTTGGCCGTGCAAATCCATTTTCCTCCTTTCCCAGCCTCAGATTGAAGCTTCCCGAACGGCGGACTGGGCCTGCTCCAAGACCCAACGCTTGCCCTCCCGGTGCTCCCGTATGAAGGCGTTGAGTTTGCGCCGGATGAGGCGGGGGTTCATCCCCTGGCTGATGCTGACGACTCCTTCCAGCATCATTTCCTTGATGCGTATCGATTGCTGGGTGCGCAGCCGGATCTTTTGTGCGACCGGAAGGAAGAAGAGGTTGGCCGATCCCACGCCGTAAATGGTGGCGACGAAGGCGACCGCAATCCCGTAGCCGACCTTGTTGATGTCATCCAGGTGCTTCATTACCTGGATGAGCCCGATGACGGCGCCGATGATGCCGATAGTCGGCGCATATCCGCCGGCCGCTTCGAAAACGCGCGCATCGATCTCGGCATCGGCCGTCTCCATGCGCATTTCGAGCTGCATCATCTCGCGGATGGACTGGAGTTCGGCGCCATCGACCGCCAGCGTGAGGGCCTTGTGCAGGAACGGGTCCTCCGCGTTCATGGCGTCCTGCTCGAGCGACACGATTCCGTTCTTCCTTGCCTTGCCGGCGTAGACCACGATGGCGTCAATGATCTCGGAGGGAGCGAACGACTGCTCCATCAGAATGAGCTTGAGCCGTCCGGCGGCGCTCGACATGATGGAAAAAGGTGTGGTCAGCATGACCGCCCCGATTGTGCCGCCCAGGACGATCAGCGCCGCGGTGATCTGGGCGACATCGCCGACGCGGCCTCCCTCGAGGACAAGGCCGCCGAGGATACCGCCCACGGAAAGGCAGAGCCCCAGCAACGCCGACAGATCCGGCCGGACTAACCTGGATTCGCGCTTTCTGTTCTGTTTCTCCCGTTCGTTGGGTCCAGCCATGCCTCAGGCCTCCTCTGCTACGTCATCGACGACAAACACCGAGCGCCGCCCCGAGCGCGCCAGGCGCCCCGCGAACCGCTCATTGCCGTTTACCAGACCGCGGGCCGCGCAGCCGGCGGGCAGGTCCAGCAACAGCATGTCGCCTTCCTTGAGCTGCGAAAGATCGCGGACCGAGAGACGGGCCCCTTCCAGGCAGACCTCGAATTCAATGTCGGAGGGCTCGACGAGGTGGAGCATCCGCCGCTGCTCCTCGGCCGAGTTGTCGGCCTTACGCGTCACCCACTGCTGATCGAACTTCTGACGCACCATCTTGACGAACAGCGACGGAAGAGCGATGTTCATCGTGCCAGTCGCGGAACCCAGCCGAACCTCGAAGCCAATAGCGACCACGGCCTCGGCCGGTGCGAGGATCTGAAGAAACTGAGGGCCTTTCTCCACCGTTTGCACGGCGAACTCGACGGGCGCGACGGGCTTCCAGACGTCGCGCAGGTGCTGGACGACGATGCGCAGGAAGCCGTCCATCAGGCGCTGCTCGATCTCGGTGATCTCCCGGTCCATGGCCCCGCTGTTCTGGCCCGCTCCGCCGAGCAGCGTTTCAAGCACAGGGAAAAACAGGCTCGGGTTGATTTCGAGGACCCCCGATCCGTCATAGGGGCGCAGGCTCAAGGCGGTGACGAGGGTTCGCGGAGGGAGCCCCTCGAGAAACTCCGCGTAGGACAACTGCTCGAAACTCGCCTGGCTCACGCCGACGTACGATCTCAGGTACGCCGAGAGGCTGGAGCCGAGGGATCTCGCGAAGTTCTCGTGCAGCATGTGGATGGCGCGCAGCCGCGGCGTGGGGATACGGTCCACGCGCAACAGATCGTAGCGAGCCGCCTCGTCCTGCGCGCGGGCAGGCTTTGCCGTCTGGAACAGCGCGTCGATTTCGGACTGCGGTATATGCCTTTTTGCCGATTCTCCGTGCATGATTATCGCTCCGGATCACCTGAGAAAATCGAAGAGGCTGCGCCCTGAGAAGCGGGCGCGCGCGCTCAATGCCGCGTCCTGATTGGTCCGGCTGGCCTGCAGTTCGGTGATCGCTTCGGCGTAGTCGGTATCCCGCTTGTCCCTCATCTGCGACTGGAACTGGATCTGGTACTTGGCGGCCACCGTCAGCGAGCTGCTGATCCGGTTCTGAACGGCGCCATAGAAGCTCAGGTTCGAGTTCAGCCAGCCGCCGGCCTCCTTGACCGAGGCGACCGCCTGCTCGATCTGTGCCTGGTCGTTGTTGATCAGCCCCTGTTCCAACTGTTCCAGGGCGGCGAACACGTTGTCGGCGGCGATGCTGTCGTCCGGATTGCGATGGTCGAAGAGCTGCTCGGCGGTCAGAGCCGCGGAAAACGAGCTGCCCAGGACGTCGGTGATCCGGCGCGTTTCGGCTGCCTGGAAGTTTCGATTCACGCCGGTGACCGTGTTGGTGGCGTCCAGCGTGTACTGCGGCGCCCGGTCGTTGTCGCCGCTGAAAACGTACCGGCCCTGAACGTTCAGTTGAGTGAGGCCGACGAGCTGCTGCTGGAGATCGCGAAGCTGGGTTGCGATGCCCGCCCGGGTCTGGGCCGTCTGCTGGAGCCCGAGCGCCTGCGCTCCGAGCAGGGTGACCTGATCGAGGATGCTGATGGCGACCTGGATCGTACTTTCGGCCGTATCGACCTCGTTCTTGATGTAGCCAAGGTTGCTCCGCACCTGGTCCGCCGCGCGCATGTCGCCTTGGATTTTCAGGATCGAAACGATATCGGCGGGCGCGTCCGAGGGCCTGGAGACGCGATTCCCCGAAGAGATTTCCTGCATGGCCCGGTCTGCGCGGCGCGCTGCCGCTTCCAGACTCGTAAGGAACTGCTCGGTTACAGGGTCGAAGCTGCGGATCATAGTTTGCTCCCTTCTTAGCGGATCATGCCCATGAGAGTGTCCATGAGTTCGTTCACCACAGTCACCACGCGCGCAGTGGCTTCATAGGAACGCTGGAACTCGATGAGCTTGGCGGCTTCCTGGTTGAGCGAGACGCCGGAGATCTCGCTCCGTATGCTTCGGGCCTGCGAAAGCAACCGCGACTGCCGCGCATTCGCGGATTGGGCCGTCGACGAACTACGGCCGGCCGTGGCCGCGAGTCCCGCATAGAACTCCGGGAAGCTCTGGCCGTTGAGCTTGTCGGCGGCCGAGACCGGTTTGGCCAGCGCGGCGAGGCGGGAGGCGATGCCGTTGGCGGCCTTCGGAGGCCCCGGGTCGATCGCCCCCAGGTCGTCGGGAGCGACGGAGGAATCCACGGCGAGGCCCAATGCGGCGGTGGAATCGGAACTCACCACGAAAATCGGTTTGCCGGGAACCGGCACGCCCGGCGGCGCGGGATCGTCCACCTGGCCCGAGGACAGGATCTGGTTGACGCGCGTGGCGAGCGCGAACGCAAGGTCGTTCAGGGAACCGCGTTGAGCCGCTCCGCCGAGCAGCGCGGCGATGTCCTCGTTATGGGCCGAGAGCAGCCCGCCGAGCCTGCCGCTCTGAATGAGACCGGTCACATCCTTGCCCGCGGCGTCCAAAACGACAGCCTCGGGACGGGCGTTGCCCGGGCCGGCCGGGGCGCGATCGAGCTTCAGCGAGTAAGCGGTGTCGCCGATGACGAGCGGGATCTGGCCGCCGAGCAGAATCGTGTAGGCCCCGTCGGAGGTCTGCAACGTGGTGAAGTTCACCGATTGGGAGAGCTCCTCGAGACACGCGTGCATCTCCGTCTCGCCGGCCGCGGCGCCGCCCGGGCTCGTGAGAGCGCTGCGGTTCAACGCGGCGATGCGGGCTGCCAGTTGATTGACCTTGTTCACCTGCACGCCCATCTGCTCGATGGCGGAATCGGCGGTCCTGGAGAGGTCCGCCGCCGTCTGCCGGAAGCTGCCGGCCATGGCTTCCGCGGCCGAGAGCACATTCAGGCGCTGTACGGGGTCGCCCGGCGTCGCGCTCCAGGCCGAGAAGGCCGCGAAGAGATTGTCGATTGAATCGCCGAGCGAACTGTTGCCGGTGAGCTCGAAGATCGATTCCACGTTCTGAAGGCAGGCGCTCTTTTCCGCATAGTAGCCCTGCTGCTGAGCTTCCTGTCTCACGGCCTGCTCGACGTACTGGCTGCGGGCGTTTCCGAGCCCGTTGATCTGAACGCCGCCGAACCAGCCCCCCTCGGGCTGGAAAGGAATGGCCGCGAATGAGAGGTCCTGTCTCGCATAACCGGGAGTGGAGGCGTTGACGACATTGTTCTGCACCACTCCCACGCCCTTCTCGAAATCGCGTAAGGCGTTGCCAGCCGATTGTAGTGCCGAAAGCAGACCAGACATATTCTCAACCTCGTATTTGTGAGCGTGACATCAGACGTGAATCGCGAACTTGCGCGAGCATGTGAGCTCAGCCGGGGCGCCGGTACGCGTGTAGCCGCACTTGCGTGCGCTTAGCAGCTTGATCCAGCCGAAATACAGATCGGCAGTCCGCCGCAGCAGCGTGTTCAGGTGCTCGAGTTCCTCACGGGCCGCATGGATCGCGGCCGCCGGCGCCGGGGCGCTGTTCGGCTTTGCGAGCGCCTTGGATAGCGTGCGTATTTGATCGGCGACGGACCTCAGGCAGCACGCACAGCGATCGAGCGATTCCGCCGTCGGGGCCGAGACGAGTTGCTGAGCCATGAGCAGTCCCGCCCTGACCTTTTCGATGCACTCCTCCGGCGGCGCGGGTTTCGGCGCGCTCCACAGACCCGGCAACGGGCGGCACCGCTGCTCGCCCGCTCCTTTCGTTTTTCCTTGCATCGACTCTTCTCCCGTTCCTTCCAATCAGGCCCCCACACGGGCCTCTTCCGGGGCTGTGAAAAAATCCTGGGGACACGCCTGCGATCCTCTGGATGCAACTGACGCGTCGTATCCAGCCCGGAGTGCCCCGGTTTTTTTCACAGCCTCTTCCACTCGCGGGACTACGGCAATCCGCTCAGCGCCCACGCCGGTTCCGGGCTCTGAGGAGGCGGAGGGCTGCACCTGAATCTGCTGCAGTCTGAGCAAGAGAAGCACCTCGCCCCGCGGGATGCTCAGCAGTCTGGCGATCTGTTCGGGTTTCTGCCCCTGCCGCGCCAGCTTCAGGATCATGCCGCGCGAGGTCAGCGTCAGATTGAGCGCGCGATCCGGAGGAGTCGAGACCCGGTTCCGCGCCTCGAGTTCTTCAATGCGCCCCCGCAGGTCCTCCAAAGCCTCGTAGAGCCTCGTGACGGCGGCCTCAAGCGGAGCGATGTTCACGGGGGGCGGGGCGAGGACCGTCCGCAGACGCGCGCCCGCCGCGCGGAAGCGCAGCAGAAGCGCGGCCCAAATTGTCGGCACCATTTCAGGCGCAGTGCCGGGAAGCGTCGCGGCGCTCGCCGTCATTGATCTGTTGAATCCGAATCGCATAGTTCCCTTCCACAACCACGAGTTCCCCACGTGCGACAAAGCAGTTGTTCACCACTACATCCACGCTGCTGTCGAGCGGACGGTTCAGTTCGAGGACCGAGCCCACCGTCAACTTGAGGACGTCCTTCAGCGGCACGCGGCTGCGCCCGAACGACACCCTGACGGGCAACTCGACTTCCATCAGGAGGTCCATCGCCGTCCTGGGCCGCCGCGCGGGCGGCAATCCGGCGGCGCTCGCGGGCCGGCCGGCGAGCTCCGGATTGACAACCACGGTTATCGCCGGAAGCGCCGCGGCGCCGAAAAGGATGGCGATCTCAAAAGCTTCGCCCGCGGACGGCGGCGAAGAGAGCCTGCGCAGGGCGGGCAGGCCGATATCGCTTCGCAGCGGTTCCGCCACCGACGCCAGCATCCGCAGAATCGTCTGAGAGAGCAGTTCCGGAGTCGTACCGGCGTCCGCATCAGCCTCTCCTTCGAGTTCAATCGCGGCGGCTGCTTCGGGCGGTACGCCGAATACAAGCGCGGCGCGGCCGTCGGCGGACGGCTGCTCCCACCAGACGGTTCCCTCGCTCGCCGGAGTGACTGTCGCGGCCTTCCATTGCACCTCGACGCGCTTGTCCGTGTGCTCCTGAACGGCGCCCCGCAGGCTCTGAGCGCAGGACTCAATAAGCTGGGTCAAGCTGGGCTCGCATGATTGGGCTTGTTGCGGCAAGCGCTCCTCCTTTTCCCGCCGGCCAGCGGGTTATGACGAAACATCGCAGCCGCGCAGTCGCCTGCGCCTTCAATTGCGAGATTCGTGTGATATGCAGGTCCACGATGCCGGCGATATCCCGCAGGCGCCATCCCTCGGTGAAATAGAGGGTCATGACGATGCGTTCCATCGGCGGCAGCGAGGCCAGCCCTTTGTTCACCAGCTTTCGCAGCTCCTGTTTCTCGATCTGGTAATAGGGCTGCCGTTCCGCGTCGTCGGCGAGGACGTCAAGAAGCGAGAACTCCTCGCAGCCATTGATACACGAGGCCTCGAGGCTGCGAAGGCGCACGTGGCGCGTTTCCTGGATGCGGGCGTGATACTCCTCGAGCGAGATGCCGAGTTCCTGGGCGATATCCTCGGATGTGGAGTTGCCGTTCGTCCGCTGAGCGGCGTCGGCCGCCGCCTGGGCGAGTTGATTGGCCATCACGCGCTTGTGGGCCGGAACACCGTCCAGGCCGCTGATGCTGTCCAGAATCGCTCCGCGGATCCGGTGGTCGGCATAGGTCCGCAGCTTGACGTTGTAGCTCGGGTCGTAGTGGTCCACTGCCTCGATCAACCCGAGGACGCCGGCCGAGACGAGATCCTCCAGGCAGACATTGGACGGAAGGCGATGGCAGATCCTGCCCGCGATCCAACGTACGCGCGGCAGGTGTTCGAGGATGAGCTGCGCCCGCCGTTCCGCGGCTGCGCCGTCGCACGGCGCCGGCTTTTCCTCAGCGATTGCTTCAAGCACAGGCATGCGCGGATTCCTTTGATTCCTTCGATTCTTTTTCCGCTCCGAAGAGCAGGTCGACTAGTTTGGCCGCCGAAGCCGATTCCAGATCGTCCGGGATCTGTTGGCCCGCGCAGAAGAACGAGATGGGCAGACCGCTCCAGGCTGCGGCGGAATAGATGGCCCCGAACAGGTCCGTATCGTCCAGGTGCGTGAAGAGCAGCTTGTCGGGACGGAATCTCTCGTAGTTCCTCAGGCACCTCTTCAGGTCGCGGGGCCGCCAGGTGGCCGGAAGCACGAGGTGTTTTTCGATGTCTTTTCGTCCGGCCAGAAACGCGGCCAGTCCGTCCAGCATCTCGAAATCGCCGCCGCTCAATCCGGGAGTATCGATGAGGATGATCTGCTTGTGGCTGTTTGCGGCCAGGATCTGGGAGATGGCGGCCGGGCGGTCGGTAAAATCCACGCTCACACCCATAATGGAGGCGTAGGTGCGCATCTGGTCGGCCGCGCCGATGCGGAACCCGTCGGCGGAAACGATATGCACCGGCCGCTCCGCATCCTGGCCGAGCAGCGCCGCCAGCTTCACCAGCGCGGTTGTCTTGCCGGCCGCGGGCGGCCCGATGAACGCGACCGCGCCGGCCTCTTCTCCGCGCGCACGCACTCCCGGCGAGGAGACGATTCTTTGCGCAAGTTCGGTTCGAAGCGCGCGCCGCAGCGCCTCATCGTGACCGTCCTCGCCGGACTGGCGGGCGCGGGAAGACCTGCGCTTACCTCGCGCCGCAGCCGCGGCGTGGGCGAGCGGCAAAGCGACCTCTTCGTCGATTCCGGCCGCCAGGAGCATGCGCTGCGCCTGGCAGGGAACCGACTCAGACTCACCCTGAGCCACATCCACGTTCATTGTGGCCAGGGTGCGGCGGATCTCTTCCATCTGCCGCCGCACCTGCATCAGCTCGATGGACACCGCGGATTCACTCGGGCCCGCGGGGGCATCGTCGACGTTCTGTGCCGTGTCCACGGGCCTTTGCTTCTTCCCAGGCAGCGCAAATATCACTTCATACGGCCCGAGATGGCGCAGTTCGAGCGGCGACTTTCGCGACTGCACCAGCATCGCGTCAGGACCCAGTTCGCCACCGGCCCTGTCCACGGCTTCCTCGACACTCTTCGCGTAATAAGACTTGACCTTCAATTTGCGCCTTCTCCTTTACCGCGCTTCCCGCGCCTCGCTCAGACCACGCCCTCGGACGTCACTGCCACTCCGGGCGGTATCTCGCTATGCGAGAGCACCGTCAGGTTCGGGTGCGTGGCCTCGACCATCTGGCGGACGAAATACCGCGCAGCCGGCGACGTCACCAGCACCGCCGCATCCGCCGGATCCACCTTCTGGCGGACCCGGTTGAGAAACTCGCGAACGCTCTGGGGCGGCAGCGTCAGCGCGCTCGTCTGATCGTGGTGCTCGACGGCGGATTCCAAGCTCTGCTCGATTGCCGGATCGAGAAAATACGCGGCCAGGGCCCCCTTCTCGTTGAGGCAGGGGCCGATGACCAACCGCCGGATCTGCTGCCTTACATACTCAGTCACCAGCACGGGATTCTTTGTTGTCGCCGCGGCCTCGCCGATTGCTTCCAGGATCGAGACCGCATCCCGGATGGCGACCTGCTCGCGCAGCAGGTTCTGTAAAACCCGCTGCACCGTCACTAGCAGTTTTGGAACCAATTCCTCCACCAGCCGCGGATGCTCCTGTGCGAGGCGATCGCAAAACACTTTCGCGTCCTGGCGTGTGAACAACTCGTAGGCGTGTTTCCTGACAACTTCGGTGAGGTGCGTTCCCAGGATGCTCACCGCATCGACTACCGTGTAGCCCACCGACTGCGCATAATCGACGACGTCATACGGAACCCAAAGGGCCGGAAGCCCGAAGGCCGGCTCGCGTGTGGGCTTGCCGGCAAGCGCGGGGTCGGCCGGGCCGCTGGCGATGGCCAATTCGTGCTCCGGCAGGAATTCGAATCGCGCTACTTCCGCGCCTTTGACGAGGATGGCGTACGCGTAAGGCGGCAGGGTGAGGTTATCGCTCACGCGCACGGCGGGAACGAGATAGCCCAACTGGGACGCGATCTGCTCCCGCACCGAGGACAACCGCTCGAGAAGCGGGGTGTCCGGCCCGCCCTGGACCAGTTGCGCCAGTCTCGGCCCGATTTCCACGGCCAGGGGCTCGACGCGGAGCGCGGCTTCGAGTTTCCCCTGCGCCGCGGCTATCTTGGCGGGCGCCGTTAGCGAAGCTTCGCCACTTTCGGGATCGGAATTTCGCCGCTTCCGCCAGGCCACTCCGGCCAGCCCGCCGCCGAGCAGAAGAAACGGAATCGTCGGCAGACCGGGAAACGCCGCAAGGGCGATAAGGACGCCGCTCGCCAGCCCGAGCGGCTGCGAGGTTCCGAACAACTGCCGCTCGACTTCGGCGCTGAGCTTGCGGTCCGAACTCGCCCGCGTGATAATCAGGCCGCCCGAAACCGAGATCATCAGCGCGGGAATGACGGTGACCAGCCCGTCGCCGATCGTCAGGACCGTGTAGGTCTCGAGCGCCCGGCCCAGGTCCATGCCGTGCTGGAACACACCGATGAGGAAGCCGGCAATAATATTGATGCCTGTGATGAGGATGCTGGCGACGGCGTCGCGCTGGGTGAAGCGGGAGGCGCCGTCCATGGCACCGTAGAATTCCGCTTCGGCGGCGAGCTGTTTGCGCCGCTCCCGCGCCTGCGTTTCGTCGATGAGCCCGGCGTTGAGGTCCGCGTCGATCGACATCTGCTTGCCCGGCAGGGCATCGAGGGTGAACCGCGCGCTCACCTCCGAAATGCGGACCGCGCCGTGGTTGATGACCACGTACTGTATGGCGATCAGCACGAGGAAGATCACCGTGCCGATCACGTAATTGCCGCCCACCACGAAGCTGCCGAATGCCTCGATGACGTGACCCGCGGCGGCCGTACCCGAGTTGCCGTTCAGCAGAATGAGCCGCGAGGAGGAAACATTGAGCGCCAGCCGGAAAAGCGTGAGAAGCAGCAGCGTGGTCGGGAAGACATTGAAATCCACCGGCTTGCCGATGTTCATTGCGACCATCATGACGATGACAGAAAGCATGATGTCGATAACGATCAGCAGGTCGAGCAGGAAGCTCGGAAGCGGTGTGATCAGGGCGATTACGATGGCGAGTACAAAGAGCGGAACCGCCGAGTCCCCGAGCAACTCAAGCGATAGGACGCCGCGGAAAAGGCCGGCGCTCCGGGGCGGAGCCAGAAGTTTGGTATTTGTCATCGACGCCATCGCAGGGTTGTGAACTCGGATTTAGAGCAAGCGGCTCGCCACTCGCGGGCCCGCACTTAATCGCCGGCGCACAGCAAGGGCGAGCCGTCGCCGGAAAGGGTCTTAACCTTGGAAACCAGCGTGCTTCGCTTCATGCGAAGCATTTCCGCGGCGCGCGATTTGTTGCCGCCGGTCTTTTCGAGCGCCTGCTGCAGGAGGTAGCGCTGAAACTGGCTGATCATCGCTTCGAAATCGAGGCCCTCGTCGGGAACTTCGATAGCAGCCGGGGAAGCGGGCTTCTCGCGCCGGTCCGAACACGGGAAGTCGCGCGGCCCGAGAACGAGCCGGTCTCCGCTCAGAACGATCGCCACTTCGACGGCGTGCTCTAGCTGGCGGACGTTGCCCGGCCAGGAGTACTCGCACAGGTGCTCCATTGTTGCCGGCGTGACATGCCGCAGCGGGAGGCCCTCCTTGCGGCAAAGCTTGTCTATGAAGTGCTCAACCAGAAGCGGAATGTCTTCGACGCGCTCGCGCAGCGGCGGGATGCGGATGGGCACGACCTGGAGCCGGTAGAGAAGGTCCTCACGGAACCGTTTACTGGCGACCGCTTCGGAAAGATCGACGTTGGTCGCCGCGATGACGCGCGCATCCACGGTAATAGTTTCGGAACTGCCGACGCGCTGCAGTTCGTATTCCTGGAGCACGCGCAGCAGCTTGCCCTGAATCTCGATCTGCAGGTCTCCGATTTCGTCCAGGAAAATCGTGCTGAGGTGGGCCTGTTCGAAGCGTCCAGCGCGCGCGTTCACCGCGCCGGTGAATGCGCCCTTGACGTAGCCGAACAGTTCGGCCTCCATCAGCGTCTCGGGAAGCGCGCTGCAGTTTACCGCGACCATCGGCCGCGCGGCCCGGTCGCTCGCCATGTGAATGGCCCGGGCGACCACTTCCTTACCGGTGCCCGTTTCGCCGGTGATCAGCACGGTAGACCGGCGCGGAGCGATCATGCCCACGCGCTCGATCACGCTTTGCATGGCGGGCGAATCACCGATCAGGAGTTTCCGCCACGGCTCCTTTGCCGCGTGCGAATCGATCCGCGAGGCGAGTTCGGCGATCTGCGAGCTGACGCCATATTCGACCAGCGCCCGCACGACTCGCGCAACCGCCTCGGGCCGCAGGGCGCCGTAAATGCAGTAGAACTCCTTGTGGTGGATCAGACGGGAGGAGTCCGCCAGTTCGCCCTTTGCATCGTGGACGATAACCGGCACGTGCCGGTTGGCCTTGCGGATCGACTCCAGGATTTCCACCGAAGATGCCCTTTCAAAAGGAAGGCTCACGAAGATGCCGCCGCTTTCGAGCGCAGCCGCGCTTCGGCCGAGTTCCTCCAGATCGGTCACCAGTTGAACATCGAATCCTCTCAACTCGCCGATGGTCTGCTGCGCTTCGGGCAGCATCTCACTGGCGAGCCATAATATGACGACGTGTTCCACCTTTGTATCTTCTCGGCTGAGAGGGCCTGCGTATTACCGCTAAAAATGCCTGCCTGAAAACCGTAGGTTGTTTCCCCGATAAACCCTATAGGTGGAACGTAATTGCAAGTTAACCGCAACATTGTCGTCAATTTCGCGATATAGGGAGTCGGGACTCAAAACGCGATGCGCAACAACCCACTTGACGCTTACCGGGTCAACCGGATTCAGACCGCCAGCCCTGTCACTGTGTCGCGGATCCTGCTCGAGGAGACCGTACGGGCAACGCGGACGGCGCGGGAACAAATGAATACGGATGACGAGTTCGAGCGTTCGCGCCGGATCAGCAAAGCAATGAATATCCTGACGGAGTTCATGCTGACGCTCAACGATAAAGGGGCGCCGGAGTTGGCCCTGAGGCTGAAACAGATCTGCGAATACGCGCACCATCAGTTGATGAGCGCCCACATCCGCCGCTCGGAAGCCCACCTGACGGAGGTGATCGACCTCCTTCAGACGATACTCGATGCCTGGATCGTGGTAGAGAACAGGGAAGCCCGCGCGCGTGTAGCGGTGGAAGCCGCTGGACAGGACAGCTCCCTTACGGTCGCGGCCCAGTAGCGGAACGGCCAAACCGCTCGCTTGTGCGCGCGGCCTAGCGGGCTTTAGGGCCGCGACGGTGAGGGAGTGCCGCATGGGCCTGCGGCCCACCAATGGTGATGAAAATGCACACCGGGCAGGACCGCCCAGTGGGGCAGGGCCTCGCCCTGCGGCGGGCTCCCAGCCGGCGTGGGTGGCCGGCCTGAGAGGCCGGCGCAGCCCGAGGGGCTGCCCCACTCGCGATCGGAAGCAGCCGCGCGGTCTCGACCGATTTTCAACGGAGCGGTCTGGCACTCATTGCGGCGCGCCGCAGCGTTGGGCCGGGCAAGCCCCGCCCCCGCCCGGAGCTACCGGGCCCGGCCCCGGAACC
>JAEZIJ010000112.1 GCA_023436715.1 Acidobacteriota bacterium | reverse complement strand
GCCCAAGAGATCCTCTCCGCCGACGGCGTCGACCGCGAGGTGGTGCGCGGCCCGCTCCCGGTTGCGCCGAGCGTAGCCGACACCCTTCCAGCCCCCAATCCCGCTCCGGGCTGATATCCTAAGCTGTGAGTGCGTCAGAGTTTCCGGAACGTTTTCGCAGTCAAGTAAATACCGGCGCACCACATTCTTAGGAGACCTGCAATGAGCGACGAATTCTCGCGTCGGAACTTCGTAAAAAGCGCGGCGCTCGCCGTGGGGCCCGCCGTCCTGCCCGCTCTCGGCGCCAACGACAAGCTGAACGCAGCATGGGTCGGCACCGGCAGCCGGGGCATGTACGTCATGGACATGGCCTACCAGGGCGCCCCGAACATGTTCACCGTCACCGCCGTTTGCGATGCCTTCCAGGGCGCAATCGCCAAGGCCAAGGATCAGGTCATGACGAAGGGCGGCAACACCCCGAAAACCTTCGTCGATTACCAGGAGATCCTCAAAGACCCCTCGATCGACGTGGTCTTTATTACCACCCCCGAGCACCTGCACCACAGCATGGCCATTGCCGCCCTCAGGGCCGGCAAGAACATCTATCTGGAAAAGCCTCTCGCCCACACCATCGAGGAGGGCTTCGAGATCGTCCGTGAGGCCCAGAAGTCGGGTAAAGTCGTCCAGGTCGGAACCCAGAATCGCAGCAATTCGCTCTATATCAAAGCGAAAGAGATGATCGCAGAGGGTATGATCGGCGACATCCACTACGTCCGCGCGTTCTGGTACCGAAACGGCCTGCCCAGCGAACCCGCCTGGCGCTATCCAATCCAGGAAGGCCTCAGCGAACAGACCGCCGACTGGCAGAAGTTCCTCGGGCCCGCCAAGAAGCGCGCCTTCGATCCCCGCCGCTACCGCCAGTGGCGCCTGTATTGGGACTACTCGGGCGGCATCTCGACCGACCTGCTGGTCCACCAGACCGATATCACGAATTACGTCTGCGGCAAGACCGTTCCCTATTCCTGCATGGCGTCCGGCGGTGTCTATCGTTGGGCCGATGCCAACGACGACCGCGAGGTCCCGGATACCTTCAGCGCCATTTACGAGTACATGGATTCGAAGTTCCACATCAACTACAGTTGCTACTTCGGCAACGAGAACTTCGATTACGGCGAGCAGTTCATGGGCAACGACGGCACGATCGAGGTCCTCGGCCGCCAGCGCCTGAACTTCTATCCGGAGAAGTTCCGCGGCCGTGCGCCGGCACACGTCGCCGCCCGCAAACCGATCAACCTCTACGTGCAGGGCAACGACAACCTGGCCGTCCAGGCCCACGTAAAAAACTTCCTGGAAGCGGTGCTGGGGAAGGCCAAGGCGATCGCTCCGGCGACCGTCGGCCAGGAAGCCGCTATCGGCGGCCACATGGCCACGCTCTCCTACAGGCACAACAAGAAGATCATTTGGGAAGACAGGTCTCAGAAGTACCGCTTCGTGTAGCAAGCACTCCTTCAGGGGCCGGGTACATGCCTGGCCCCACCTCGCCTCGCAACCTGATACTCTGAGCACTTGGCTTCAGACCCTTTCAGGAGTGATATATGTCCTCAAGAGTTTCCAGCGCACGCTTGATCGTTGCGGCTATTCTCGCGATTTTTGTGTACGGCGTCATCGCCCCGATGTTGGGGACGATTCTGTCGTCGCTTTCAAAGACCTTCAGCCTCACGCCTGAGCAGAACGGCAACATTGCCCTTGCCCAGGCGTTCGGCCTCATCATTGCATCTGTTTCCGCCGGTCCGCTGATCGACAACAAAGGCAAGAAGACCGGGCTCGTGCTCGGCCTCGGCCTGGTTGCGATCGCGCTGTTTGCGCTGCCTAACGCGGGCGGGTACGGCGCCATCATGGGCATCCTGTTCCTGCTCGGATTGGGCGGCGGCATTATCGTCACGGCCGCGAACGCGCTGGCCAGCGATGTGAACGAAGAGCGTCGCGCTTCGATGCTCAACTTTTTGAACCTGTTCTTCGGCCTGGGCGGATTCGCGACGCCGGTTGTCGCCTCTCTGCTCCAGGGCAACGCCGCCCTGCTGGCGTACACCGCCGCCGGGCTCACCGCCGTGGCCTTCCTGTTCCACGCCACCACGCCCATGCCGGCTCCAAGCGGCGAGCGGGGATTCAAGGGGAACGAGGTCGGGCAAATCGTCGGCCGCGGGGCGCTCTGGCTCCTGTCGCTGTTTCTGTTCCTTTACGTATCCTGCGAGGTCGGGCTGTGGAACTGGCTGGTGCGGCATCTGGTCGCGCAGGGTATTTCCGAATCCACCGCGCTCAGCATCATGTCCGGCGGTCTGGTCGGGATGCTGGTCGGCCGCGTCGTGGTCTCGAGGATTCTCATCAAAGTCTCCGCCATAACCGTGACCATGGTAGCCGCCATGCTCATGGCCGTTACCATCTTCTGGGTGTTCCAGACGACGGACGTGACCATGGCGTGGGTGGCCGTCTTCCTGGCCGGCGTAGCGATGGCTCCGGTGTTCCCCACCACGCTCGCGATGGTGGGCGATGCCTTCCCGAAGGCTACCGCGACCGCGATGGGGATCGTGATCACCTGCGGCTGGATCGGACTGGCGGTGAGTTCCCGGATCATCGGCGCCATCGCCGGAGACGACCCGAAGCGCCTCCAGACCGCGCTGCTCATCCTGCCGGCGTTCTCAGTCGCAATGATCTTCGTGAACCTGGCGCTGCGCCCGCTGCTCCGCAAGCCGAAGGTCAAGGCCGTACCGGCAAGCTAAGTCTGACTCTCAGGGACCGCGACCGCGAGAATCGGCGAACGTTGCTGCGACTGGGAGCGGGCCGGGCATGCCCAGCCCCTACGGGAGGCGTCTTGTAGGGGCGACGCATACGTCGCCCGTGGCC
Organism: Acidobacteriota bacterium; assembly: GCA_023436715.1. Classification (GTDB taxonomy): domain Bacteria; phylum Acidobacteriota; class Terriglobia; order Bryobacterales; family Bryobacteraceae; genus Fen-330. Next base: position 59,810 of record JAEZIJ010000112.1, on the reverse strand, counting down.
GGTTCCCGGTAATGGTGACTTTCAACGGAGTGCCGCATGGGCCTACGGCCCACCAATGGTGATAAAAATGCACACCGGGCAGGACCGCCCAGTGGGGCAGGGCCTCGCCCTGCGGCGGGCTCCCATCCCGCCTGCGTGGCCGGCCTGAGAGGCCGGCGCAGCCCGAGGGGCTGCCCCACTCGCGATCGGAAGCAGCCGCGCGGTCTCGACCGATCTTCAACGGAGTGGTTTGGCAATCAAAGCGGCGCGCCGCCTCATTTTCGTAAGGGCGTTCCGGGTAAAGGAGGCTGGCTTAACTAATGGAAGCCCAGGCATTCTCTGTCAAGCGCGCTCAGGTGGAGTTCCACAATTTCGCCTCGCTCGGCGAACCGGAGCGCGTTCTCGCCACATACGCCGAGGAAAACCGGCGCCGCGGCGGACTCCTCCGCAAACACGCGGCGTTTATCGGTTCGATGACCCCATTCCTCGAAATCGGCGCCAATGCCGGCCACACCAGCTACCTGCTGGCGAATGAGTTCGGCGCGGACGGCTTCGCCCTCGATATCTCAGCGGACGCGCTCCGCCACGGCGCGGTCTTGCAGGACCGCTGGGGCCTCGATCGGACGCCCGTTCGCGTGGCAGGGGACGCGGCAAACCTGCCGTTCCGGGACGGCTCGCTGCGGATGGTCCTCGCCTGCCAGATGCTCAGCCAGTTTATGGATATTGAGCGCATCTTCCTGGAGGTAAAGAGGATACTCATGCCTGGAGGCGTCTTCGTGTTCGCCGAAGAGCCGCTCCGGCGGATGCTCTCCCTCAGACTCTATCGGTGCCCATACGCCGACCTGATGAAGCCCTGGGAGCGGAAGCTGCATGAATGGGGCCTGCTGGGCTACGTGGTGCGGGACGTCATCGGCGCGCAGCAGGAGGAGAGCTTCGGCATCCGTCAAAACCACACGATGGGGCTGACCGACTGGCACCATCTGGTCAGGAAGCACTTCGCGGCCGAAGAGTATGAGCTGTTCGTGCCGGAGCGCGGCTGGGGCGAAACCGTCGTGAAGCGCACGGCGATCCGGCTGGACCCTTACCGCTCCGTGTGGCGGGCCGCGCGGCTGCTTGGCGGGACCGTGACGGCATTCTGCCGCAAAGCCGGGGACGCAGAGAGCACGCCTGCCTACGACCCGGCACGATTCGAGACCGCTCTCCGCTGCCCCGACTGTTCCGCTGCCCTTGCGCGGCGCGCGGACGACGCCCTCTCGTGCGCCGCCTGTGGCTATGAGGCTCCGAACGACGAGGGCGTGTACAACCTGCTGCGCTCGGCCGAACGCAGGGAGCTGTATCCGGGAGAGCGCACAGACCTGCTCGACGTCTCGCGCCCCGGCCATGAACGTTTCATGGGCGAGGGCTGGTACGGGCTGGAGGGAATCTACGGAAACAAGTACCGCTGGATCGGGCCGCGTGCGACCGCCCGGCTGGCGAGGGTGGATGCCGGCCCGCTTCGGCTGCGAATCCGCGGGCACGCGCCGGAAGCGGCGTTCGCTCACGGCGCGGTACGGGTGCGGGCATCCGTGAACGGGGCGCCAGTCGCCGAAAGTGCGTTGGACCGCCCGGGACTTTTCATCCTTGAAGCCGACGTGCCCGATGCGCACGAGTACCTGGTTGAGATCGCGGCGCGGCCGGTCTGGCGGGCCCCAGGCGATGAGCGTGACCTCACGTTGAACCTGAGCATGGTCCGCTTAATTCAAAGAGAGGAAACGAGATGAAGCGAATTGCAGTACTGACGAGCGGAGGCGACGCCCCCGGAATGAATGCGGCGATCCGCGCCGTTGTGCGGACTGGCTTGGAAAAAGGCTGCGAGGTATTCGGGATCCAGCACGGCTACGCCGGACTCATCGAGGGCCGGTTCATCCCGATGGGCGCCCGCGATGTCGGGGGCATCATGCAGCGCGGCGGCACAGTACTGGGCAGCGCGCGGTGCGTTGAGTTCAAGGAGGAGGACGGCCGACGGAAAGCCATCCGGGAACTTGGGCGGAAGGGGATCGACGGCCTGGTCGTGATCGGAGGAAATGGATCACAAACTGGAGCTAACGCACTGTCGTCAATGGGGTTCCCTGTCGTTGGAGTAGCCTCGACAATCGATAACGACCTGTACGGCTCGGATGTCACCATCGGAGTAGATACCGCATTAAATATCGCGCTCGAAACGATTGACCGGCTTAAGGTTACTGCCTCATCGCACCAGCGCGCGATGCTGATCGAGGTCATGGGCCGGGATTGCGGATATCTCGCGCTGATGGCGGGACTCGCGGGAGGAGCCGAGGCGGTACTGATCCCCGAGCAGGAGGTCGATCCGGAAGAAGTGGCCCGAGAAATCCGGTCCGCCTACGACCGCGGAAAGCCGCACGCCATCGTGATCGTGGCCGAGGGCGCCAAGCCGAACGCGAACGGGCTGGCGCAGTACGTCCATGACCAGGAGGCCCGGCTCGGATTCGACCTGAGGGTGACGATTATCGGCTACGTGCAGCGCGGAGGAATTCCGACGTTTGCAGACCGTCTGCTGGCGAGCAGGCTGGGCGCGGCGGCGGTCGAAGAACTGGATGCCGGCAATCACGGCGTGCTGGTCGGCATCTGCAAGACCGCAATCACGACGACGCCGCTCCCGGAAGTAGTTGCCGGCAAGAAGGCGCTCGATACCAGCCTGATCAAGCTGGCCAAAGTGCTGGGTAAATGAGCTGGAACAAATCCGGAGCGGCTCCGTATTGTTCAGGTGAGGTGTGACCGATGAGAGCTAATGTCCTTGCGCTGGCTGCACTTGCCGTGATTCCCTTCCAGGCCGCCTGCGACCTCGAGACACTCGCCGAGAGCAGCGACCGGTTTCGGGAAGACTTCCAGTACAGCTACAATCTGAAGCCCGGCGGGCACGTGTCCGTGGACACGTTCAACGGCTCGGTAGAGGTACTGAGCTGGGAGAAGGACGCCGTCCAGATCACGGGAACGAAATACGCGTCCCGTGAAGAAGACCTGGCCGGAATGAAGATCGACGTAAAGGCGGACGACAGTTCGGTGCAGGTCCGAACTATTCGCCCCGAGTCCCGGCGCGGCAACATGGGCGCCAGATACTTCGTTCGCGTGCCGCGGCGCGTGCAGTTGGATTTCATAAGGAGTTCCAACGGTCAGATACGGGTGGAGGACGTGGAAGGAGATACGCGCCTGGAGACCTCGAACGGCGCCGTCCGGCTGCGGAGGGTCACGGGCCGGCTTGACGCCAGGACGAGCAATGGCGCCATTGAGGGTGGTGACGTGGCAGGCAGCGCCATCCTCAGAACCTCGAATGGAGCGATTCGGGTGGATCGCATAACCGGCTCCGTTCAGGCGAATACGAGCAACGGCACCATCCAGATCGCAATGATGCGGCCGAAAACCGGCGACCGGCTGGAGTTCGAGAGCTCGAACGGCAGCCTCGACCTCGCCTTTGAAGAGCTGTCAAACAACGAACTGCGCGCATCCACGAGCAACTCGTCAATCACCTTGCGGGTTCCGCCGACAATCAAAGCGCAGTTGCGCGCGAGCACATCCAACAGTTCGATCACCAGCGACCTGGACGTGACAACCCACGGCACGCTGACCAAGAACCGGCTGGAAGGCGAGATCAACGGCGGCGGCCCGCTGATTCACCTTACGACCTCAAACGGCTCGATCAAGCTCCTGCGGCAGTAGTCACCCTTGCTGTAGGAGGTCGCGAAAAGCGCCGGGCGGCAGTTCCCGAAAGGAAGTCACTTCCAGGTCCGCTCCCAGCCTGGCGCCGGTGCGGCTCAGCGCGATGCTCCGCATCCCCGCCCGGCGTGCGGCCTCGACGCCGGCACGCGCATCTTCCACCACGATTGATCGCTCGGGCGGGACCCCAAGCCGGGAGGCCGCGAGCAGGAAGACCTCCGGATCGGGCTTGCCCCGATGGACGTCCTCGGCCGAGGCGACGGCCTGAAAAAAGTCTTTAAGACCAAGCACTTCCAGCACAACTTCAATGTTGAGTCGAGGCGCCGAGGAAGCAACGGCCTGAACCCAACCGTCCGCGTTCAAGCGCCGCACCCAGTCGTCCGCCCCGGGCAACGGCTCGATTCCGTTCTGCCGCACCAGGGACCGGTAATTGGCTTCCTTCGCGTCGCCGATCCGCTCCACGCGCTCCGGAGTTGCACGGTTTCCAAGCCAGCGGGGGATGATGGCGTCGTTTCGCCACCCGAATGTCTCAAGGAATTGCTCCCGCGTGATCGGCGTGCCCTCGGCGGCCATGGCGTCCCGCCACGCGCGCCAGTGGTACTCCTCGGAATCCACAATCGTCCCATCCAAATCCCAAAGCACGGCTCCAGTCATGTCGCGCGCCATTCTAGCACGTCAGGGGCGCCGCTCGACGCCGGTGGCGCGGAACAGATCGTCCACGGCGCGGTTGAGTTCTCCGGCCAAAGCCCCTGTGCCGGCTTCGGCGAACACGCGCGCCAACTCATCATAGGCCCAGAGTTGATCGTCCCGGTTGCGCGTGCGAAAGCGGGCCCAGATCGCCTCTCCCATGCGGCGGTAATCCATGGCCATCGACCGCACGTTGTGCAGGCTGTCCGCGCACGACACCCGCAGGACCTTCGGGTCGGCAGTCCGCAGGTGAGCTATGTACGCCTCCCGGAGCGAGCGCCACTGTGCCCGGCGGTCTCCCGCGTTGTTGACCTGGAGGTAGTTCTCCGTGCATGCCTCGACGATACGCAGCACTTCCGGCCCGTAGCGCTCACCGATATCCATTCGAAGCTGCGCCTCGCCGCCTGGATACCGGCTTGCCTGATCCTCGATGGAATCGTGAAGGAGCGCGGCGATCGCCTCTTCCTCGGTCCCTCCGTCCTCTATAACCAGCGAGGCCACCGCGAGCAGGTGGCAGACGTACGGCGCTCCCGACAGCTTGCGGGGCTGGGCGCGATGGAGTTGGCTGGCAAATCCCAGCGCCTGGTCGAGCTTCTCTGTAAGCATGTGCAAATTGAAAGGGCCGGGAAGATTTCACTCTCCCCGGCCCTGTTTTGTGAGAGCCGTTAACTGCTGCCCCCCTTGTGCTGCTCCATGAACCGGCGTGTGTGATGATGGATGTTTCCGTCTTTATCGGTGTACTCGCGGCTCTTCAGGTCTTCCCCGATTTTCGCCTGGGTCTGCCCGACGGCACGGGCCACTTCGGGCACCTCAGACGTCGTTCGTGCAGGCGCCTTTTTGCTTCGCCCGCGTTCCGATTGAGTTGGCATATTGCTTCTCCCAGAACGGACTTCTTGAGGCGAGGCGTTTGTAGCCTGAGCCCCTCTGAAACAAAAGATGCCTATTCTGTCTCGCCGGTTTCCGATAGTCGTATCCGGACGGGCGTTTTTCAGTGAACGATCAGGCACGGGCAAGCACCGCGATCAGATTCCATGTCACAAGGAACGCAAAGAACACGTTTGCAAGCGTGAGCAGCCGCATTCGCGACGTTCTCCAGCAGTAGAGTGCAAGCCCTATTGCGAGCAGTTTCACGGCCAGCAAGCCGACTAAGGGTGTTGGGGCGAGGTTGAGGGCGGCGCGAACCATTGGGTTGGCCTCTTTGGTTCCGCCCGCCAGGAACGCGAGCGTAGTGAGAATGTCCAGCAACTGCAAGTAGGAGAACTGGATAACCAGACTCATCGAACTCTCCCCCGCGAGCCCCCGTGTGCGCCTGATCGGGTTGTGGGCTGCGAAATCAGAACTGGAAGCATTGGCGCCTGAATACGACAGGAACAGCAACCCACAACCTTAAGCGCCTTGATTCAAGATAGGGCGAAAGCGGGAGCCAGTAAATAGGCTAGTGGTACTAGTACGCTAAAAATTTTGCTAGTACGATGCATGTGGCGGGCCGGGCACGCCCGGCCCCTACAGGATTTCGTGCTTCTCGCCGCGTTTGGGAATGACGACGTCCAGGCAATAGCGTTCCTCGATTGCGCGCTTCAGCGCAGCGGATTGCGCCGGCTCGCCGTGCACGACAAATACCCGGCGAAGAGTGGGCGCGAGCGGCTTCATCCAGCTCAGCAGTTCATTCTGGTCGGCATGCCCGCTCAGTTCGTTCAGCGTTTCCACTTCGGCGCGCAGGCGCATCGGCTCGCCGAAGATCGAGACTTCCGGCAGCTTGTCGACAAGCTTCCTGCCCAGCGTGTTCTCGGCCTGAAACCCTGTAATCAGAATAGTATTGCGGGGATTCTCAATGTTGTTCCTGAGGTGGTGCAGAATGCGCCCCGCTTCGCACATCCCGGACGCTGAGATCACCACAAGCGGCCCGCGAAGGTCGTTCAGCGCCTTGGATTCGGCGACGTCGCGTATGTAGCGCAGCCGCGCGAAGCCGAACGGGTCCTTGCCCTGGAGCAGGAATCGCCCGGTCTCTTCGTCGAACAGTTCCGCATGCTTGCGAAACACATCCGTGACGTTCACCGCAAGCGGGCTGTCCACGAAAATCGGGATCTGCGGGATTCGCCCCTGGTCAAATATCTCGTGCAACATCAGGACAAGCTGCTGCGTGCGCCCGACCGCAAACGCGGGCACGATGATCTTGCCTCCGCGTTCACAGGTGCGGTTGACCACGTTAGCCAGCTTGTTCGTGACAACGCCCGATTCCTTGTGCAACCGGCCGCCGTATGTGCTCTCGATGATGAGGTAATCGACCGGCGGAAGCGGGTCGGGGTCCCTGACGATCGGCAACCCCGGCCGGCCAACGTCGCCCGAGAAGGCCAGGCGCACCGGCTTGCCGTTCGAGTGATCGGTGATCACGATGGCGGACGATCCCAGCATGTGGCCCGCATCGTAAGGTTGATAGACAACGCCGGGGGCGATTTCCTGCTCGCGGCAGGTCGGAACCGGGCGGAAGAGCGGGATTGTCGCCTCTGCGTCCTCCGTGCTGTAGAGAGGGGGGACGGCTCCGTCCTTGGCATCCGGATCTATTCTCCTCCGGCGCTGGAACCGCTTGTTGATGAATTCGGCGTCCCTTTCCTGAACGTGCGCGGAATCCGCAAGCATCGGCACGCACAGGTCGGCCGTGGCCGGCGTCGCGTAGATGGGACCCGAGAAGCCGTTTTTGACCAGCGAGGGCAGGTTCCCGCTGTGATCGATGTGGGCGTGCGAGAGAATCGCGGCGTCGATTTCTTCCGCGCGGAACGGAAAGCTGGCGTTGCGTTCCCGCGCCTCTTTCCGGTGGCCCTGGTACAGGCCGCAATCGAGAATCACGCGGCTGCCATTGACTCGGAGTTCATGCAGGGAACCGGTGACGGTCCCGACGGCTCCCCAGAAGGTGAGTTGCATAACCCACCAGTGTAGCCGTTTTGTTACCGCACGCTGTCGGGAAAAGAGAAGATCGGGTCGATATCCACCGGAATGTCCGAGACCGATGCGAGCGCCTTCGCGAGTTCCGGCGGAACCCCGCTGTACTGCTTGAACCAGCGCTCCGCCCGGGCAGCCTCTCCGGTGGCTTCGATTTCGAGCAACTCCTTCGCGAGCGCCGCGACCGCGCCGGGCATTTTCGCGTAATCCACGCCAAAACGCCCGTTCGCGTATGTGATCGCGTTCATGCTGCGAAGGTAATTGAACTCCATGCTCTCGGCGACCCCATGCGCCTCGCCCGTGCCGAACCGCAGGGTCCGAAGCAGTCCGCCAACGTAGGACGCGTAGTCCTGGGTGAGGTCCGAGGCGGGAACCTTGCCGCGGCCGGCGAGCCACTGCAATCCGTACATGCCCACCGCGTCCGCCTTGGCTTCCTCCAGACCCGAGTACAGCGGCCCGATGGCTTCGCGGATGTCGACATGCAGGCCATTCCTGCGCGCGTAGGCCGGGCCGAGACCATGCGCGATCTCGTGCATCAGCGTCCCCGCCAAATAGCCGTCGCCCGAAACGCGGGCTGCGTCCTCGGGCCGCATCAACCGCTTTGCCACCGGGAGGATGATGTAGTTCACGCGGGCGTCCATGAAATTTTTGAAGAAGATTTTTTTGGAGCCTTTTTGCTCATGGATTCGCGGGTCGTTCGGCAGGTTGTCGGCCACGGCCTGATAGCCGTGGCGGAGGTCGGCACCGCGGAACGGGGAATCGACCACCGCCATCGGGCTCGCCTGGCCGCGCTTGGACGGCAGATCGTCCGCGGGCAGCGGCAGCGCTTCCTGTATGTCCGGGATGAACCGCCGCCAGGCCTCGAGCTTGCGGCTCTCCGCGTCATTGCGGATGAGCACGGCGGCGCCGTAGGAGGTCTTCACGCCGAGCAGTTCGTCGAGATAGGTTTCATAGGGCGCGAAGATGACATCGACCTTCGGATTGTTCAGGTCGAGCCAGGCGAGGTCGCTCGGGTAGTAGTCGTCGGTGAGCAGCGCCGCCGCGCGCAGGCGGAGAAAGTTCGCGAAGGCTTTGTCGCCGCTGAGATCGGCGGCTTCGCGCAGATCCTTTGCAGCGGGCTCCAGGAATTCGCGGTACTCCACGTGATACGGAATCCCTACCAGTTCCCTACCCTGCCGCCGAACCACGGTATACGGGCTGTAGATCTCGGCCTTCTTTCCGGGGTTCTCCTTCACGTATCGCTCGATCTCCGCGCGCGTGAGGCCTTTCGGGTAGAAGCCGTGACCGGGCGGCATCGGCTCGGAGCCCACGAACGGGCGGTTGCCGTCGAGAAGGTCGAAGCGCCCGCCGTTGATCATGAGCAGGCGGCGGATCTTCTGGTCGCCCGGATCCTTGCTGCCCGCGAGTGACTTGTATAACTGGAGCCCTTCGGGATCGCTCTGCCTCCAATAGATGTCGCCGAGAAGCCGGGACGCATCTACGAGTTTCCCGACCATCTGCCGTTCGCTGGCGCTGAGGCCGGAGGAATCGAACGGCATTTGCACCGGGCGCCAGCGCGCGAGCCTCCGATCGAGATCCGGCGCCGCGGCGACCGATACAGCGAGCGCGGAGAGCATTGCGAGCAGGGCGAATCGCATCACACCTTGATTATGACAACCGGCGCAGAAGGGCATGGAGCATCGCAGCACAGGACAGCGGCATGCGTAGCCCATGGCCGACGTTATGCTGCTATGCTCGATACGTGTTGCTGGTGGTGGCGGCCGTCATCGAGCGCGACGGCAAAATTCTCGTGTGCCAAAGGCGCGCAGGGTCCAGGCACGAGTTGAAGTGGGAGTTCCCCGGGGGCAAAGTCGAAAACGGCGAGACGCCCGTCGAGGCGCTCGCGCGCGAACTGAATGAAGAACTCGGCATCCGGGCGGTGATTGGAGTCGAGTTAGTTCGTTACGAATTCCGCTATCCTAAGCGCCCCCCCATGCTCCTGATCTTCTACCGTGTTACGGACTTTTCAGGAGAGCCGGAAAACAAGGAATTTCAGGACATCCGCTGGGAGGTTGTTACAAACCTTCAGGTCTACGACTTTCTTCAAGGCGACGTCGATTTCGTTCGCCGCCTCGCCCGTGGGGATTTCGCACCCGGGTCTTTACCGGGATTGCGGTAAGCCGAACTCTATGCCCCGCGCGCGGTTGAGCTGCTCGGACCGCGCCTGATCAACCTGGCTCAGCGGCACTTGTTGCCGCTGTCCCTGCATGTCCACGTAGCGCAACGTGCCATCGTCAACCCAGTACGCAAGCGCATCCACAATCGAGTTATTGCGTAGCGCGATGGAGAAGTGCACCGGCGGGTTCGGGGTCTGAACGTTGGATGACGAGCCCCATCGGTATTCGTTGATGGCCGCGGACGGCGTAGATGCATCGGGCGGATTCGCTTCGCCTGATGCGGTGTAGTCGGACGAGCCGGTGGGCGGATAGATCACTGTCACGTTAGGAGACGGCGTGTAGGGAGTGGCGTTCCCATAGTCGGAGCCGTCTGCCGGATAGGCCGTCGAGCCGTAGTAACCGCCCCACGGACCACCACCCCATCCCCAGCCCCAGGGAGCACCCCAACCCCATCCCCACGGAGCACCGAACCCCAAGCCGAACCCGAAGAACGTGCCCGAACGGAAACCGTTGTTGAAGAAGAACGGGTTACCGAAGAAGAAGCGGTTACGGCCGTCGAAGAAGAACTTGTTGCCATTGAAGAAGAACTTGTTGCCATTGAAGAACGGATGCCCGTTAAAGTTGTGGAAGTTGTGGAACCCCGGATTAGCGAACCCGTGGCCGGCGAAGCCGTGCCCAAAACCACCGGGCACGCCGCCCCCGTGGAAACCACCACCGCGGAAGCCACCCATGCCTCCATGGAAGCCGCCGCCACCCATGCCTCCGTGGAAGCCGCCACCTCCCATGCCTCCGTGGAAGCCGCCACCGCCCATGCCCCCATGGAAGCCGCCGCCTCCACCTCCATGGCCTCCCCCGCGCTGTCCGAACGCGCTGACCGTCGCGAGGGCGGTCAGGCAAAATAGCCGGACAAGCTTGTTCATACACCACCTTCCACCGTTAGCGTAACGCCGCGCAGGGCGGTTTTCAACGCCGTTTCCCGGGTGCGCGACAAGGATGTGGAGCAACGGCGGATGTGGTCGATTCAGCCGGACTGTCCGAGCATACCGCTACGCTCGGCGCAACCGGGAGTTGTGCCGAGCCCTCCATAGTGGAGTTGCAGGAAAAGGCCGCCTACTGCATCTCCGAAGAATGTGTCAATCATGTGCCCGGTCCGGACCAGGCCGGCCGCAGTGCCGCAATAGCATTCCCCGCCCCGCGGGGCCATGGGGCTGTTCTATTATCGGAAGTTATGCGACGCGCGTATCCGGTTTTGACTGCGGAAGAAGCCGCGGCGATGCTCCGGCCCGGAGAGATGGTAGGCTTCGGCGGGTTCACGGTGGCGGGCGTGCCGAAAGCGATTTCGATCGCGCTCGGGGAGCGTGCAGCGGCAGAGCGCGAGTTCCGGATCCGGGGCCTGTGCGTGACGAGCGGGCCGACGGTGGAAAGCGCCCTGGCCGAAGTCCTCAGTTTCCGGGCGCCGTATCAGGCGGACGCGAGCGTGCGAGCGCGCATCAACTCCGGCGAAGTAGAGTTCACGGATACCCACCTGTCCTATCTCACCCAGGCGCTCCGGTACGGCTTCTTCGGGCCGATGCACTGGGCGGTTGTGGAGGCTGCCGATCTCACCCCGGAAGGAGAGATCCTCCTCACCTCGGGAGTTGGGGCGGCACCGGTCTTTTGCGCCCAGGCAGAGCGCATTCTGGTAGAACTGAACCGGCGGCAGCCCGCGGCGCTGAGAGGCATGCACGACATCTACTCGCCCGCCGATCCTCCGCACCGGCGTGAAATTCCCCTCTACGGGTGCCCGGACCGGATCGGAAGCCCCGTGCTCAGGGTGGACCCCGCAAAGATCGCGGGAGTCGTAGAGGCCGCGCGTGAGGACGATGGCGTGGTGTTTGCCCCCGGGACCGAGGTGACGGAGCGCATCGGGCGGAACATAGCCGGGTTTCTGGCGGAGGAACTCAGGGCGTGCCGCATTCCTCCGGGATTCCTGCCCGTGCAATCCGGCGTGGGCGACATCGCGAATTCGGTGCTCGAGGCGATGGGCAGCCACCCTGACATTCCGCCGTTCGAGATGTACACCGAGGTTGTGCAGGACGCGGTGTTCCGGCTGATGAAGTCGGGCCGCATCCGCTTCGCAAGCTGCTGCGCAATGACCATCAGCCGCGAGACGCAGATCGAGGTCTACGCGAACCTGGATTGGTTCCGCCCGAGGATGGTGCTTCGCCCGCAGGAGATCACAAATCATCCGGAGGTGGTGCGGCGGCTCGGCATCATTTCGATCAACACCGCCATCGAGGCGGATATCTTCGGCAACGTGAACAGCACGCACGTATTGGGCAGGCATATGATGAACGGCATCGGCGGCTCCGGCGATTTCACGCGCAATGCCTATCTGTCGATCTTCACCTGCCCGTCAACGGCGAAATCGGGAAAGATCAGTTGCCTGGTGCCGATGGTTACGCATGCGGACCACAGCGAGCACTCCGTGCAGGTGATTGCTACCGAGTGGGGTGTGGCGGACCTGCGGGGGCGGTCTCCGCGAGAACGGGCGAAGGCGATCATCGAAAACTGCGCGCACCCGGACTTCCGCGACGCTCTCCATGCGTACGTCAGTGCGGGAGCGGGCGCGCACACGCCGCACACGCTCGAGCAGGCGTTCAGTTTCCACGAGCGCTACATCCGCACGGGAGATATGAGGGAGGCTTAACTACATGCCTGGAATACGGCCGCTGGTCGCAGCTTGCCTGTTTGCGGGTTCTCTGCTCGCACAAGATACGCCGAAGATTAATCCGAAGCTGATTTCGTACCGGTGGACGGCGCGCTGGATCGGGCACGCTGCCGGACCGTACCGCGACTTTGGAGTGTTTCATTTTCGCAAATCGTTTTCACTGGACCGGGTGCCGGATTCTTTTGTCGTTCATGTGAGCGCGGACAACCGTTACCGGCTATTCGTCAACAGCACTTCCGTCAGCCTCGGGCCCGCGCGCAGCGACCTTGACCATTGGCGGTTCGAGACCGTGGACATCGCGCGCCTGCTCAAACCGGGCCGGAATGTCCTGGCTGCTGTGGTGTGGAACTTCGGAATCTGGTCGCCCATGGCTCAGTTCAGCGAGCGCACCGGGCTCATCGTGCAGGGCGATACCGAACGGGAGGCGGTGGTCAACACCGGGCCAACGAACACGAGCGGCTGGAAGAGCCTGCGCGATGAGGCATATGAACCCATCCCGATCCCGCGCGAGGCCGTACCCTATTTCTACGTGGTCGGTCCGGGCGAGCGCATCGATACGGCAAAATACCCGTGGGGCTGGCAACAGCCCGAATACGACGATTCCTCCTGGGCGCCGGTTGCGGTCTGGGGACCGGGGCAGCCGAACGAACTGTTCCAGTGGAACGAAAGCCGCTGGCTGCTCACGCCGCGCGGAATCCCGCCGATGGAGGAGACGCCGGAGCGGCTCGAAAAGCTTGTCCGCTTCACGGGCGCGAGCGCGACGCCCGCCTTCTTAAAGGGCGACGCGCCGATTCGCGTCCCGGCGAATACGAGAGCGACCGTGCTCCTCGACCGCGGGCACCTGACCACCGCGTATCCCGAGCTTTCGATCTCCGGCGGCAAAGGCGCCCAGATCAGGCTGACGTACGCCGAAGGGCTGCGCGACGCCAGAGGACGCAAGGGCAACCGGAACGAGACCGAGGGCAAACAGATCCGCAGTAACTACGACATTTTCGTCGCCGACGGCGGCCGCCGCACGCTGACGACGCTGTTCTGGCGCACATACCGCTATCTGCAGTTTGATATTGAGACACGCGGGGAGCCACTGGAGATCGTGGATTACAAAGGCTACTTCAGCGCGTACCCTGTGACGCGGCAGGCGGCGTTCGAGAGCCGGAATGCCGAGTTGCAGAAGATGATCGAGATCGGCTGGCGCACACACCGCCTGTGCATGAACGAGACGTACTTCGACACGCCGCAATACGAGCAGCTCGGGTACGCCGGAGATGGCCGCCTGCAATGCCTGATTTCGCTGGCGAACATGTGGGACGACAAGATCGTGCGGAACCACATCGAGCAGTTCTGGTGTTCGGCGCGGCCCGAAGGCATGATCCAGGACCGCTATCCCTCGCGAGAGCCGCAGTATATTCCGAGCTACGGACTGGACTGGGTCCAGACGATGCACGATTTCTGGATGTACCGCGGCGACGGGGAGTTCCTGCGAAAGTTCCTGCCCGTGTCGCGGATGGTGATCGACTGGTATCTGCGCCGGCTTGACGACAGGAACGTGGTTCGCAATCTCTCCTGGGCCGACGAGAAATACGAGGGACCGCAGGACTTCAGCGAGCACGGTCCGCAAGCGCGCAATCAGCTCGAACTGATCCTCTGCCTCGAGCGGGCGGCGGAACTCGAAGCCGCGCTCGGCTCGGCGGCGCGATCGGAGCGCTACCGGGCGCTGGTCCCCGTGCTGAAGAAAGCCGCTTTCGACACCTTCTGGGTCCCCGAAAAAGGACTGCTGGCGCGCAACCGCGACCGCAAGGATTTCGACCAGCACTCCGTCGTGCTAGGCATCCTCGCCGATGTAATTCCTCCGGACAGGCAGCGGTCCGCGCTTGAGTACACCATCGAGCACTGGAAGGAGCTGCCGCGCGTGCGGCAGGACAAATCCGGTTTCTTCTTCTTTTACTTCCGGCACGAAGCGATGGAGAAGACCGGGATTGCGGACCGCATGATCGAGTTGCTTGAGCCCTGGCGCGAGCAGATGCGGGCGGGATTCACGACGTGGGGCGAGGGTGTGGGGCTCGAGCCGCGCTCGGACAGCCACGCCTGGAGCGCCGCGCCCAACGTGCAGGTTTTCACGGTGCTGGCGGGGATTCGTCCTGCGGCGCCCGGGTTTCGCATGGTATCGATCCGGCCGCACTTGAACGGTTTGCCCTGGGTGAAGGCAACGGTTCCGCATCCGCAGGGTGAGATTCACGTCGAGCTTACGGCAACCGGGGCGGAGGGACTGAGAGCCGACGTGGCGCTGCCCGAGGGGATCGGCGGCTGGTTCGAATGGCGCGGCAGGAAGATCGCGCTGCACGGCGGCAAGCAATCGCTTGAGTTCTAGGACCGCTTGCTTACGCGCGCGGCTCAGCAGCGATTTCTCGGGCAAACGGCGGCGGGGCGCGGGGCCAACCGCCGCCGTTTGTAATTACTCTACGCGCTGGCCTGCTTTGCCTGGACGGGCTCCTCAACCAGCCTGTCGTTCGGATCCACGAAGAGCCAGGCGATGGCGCCCATACCGGCTAACGCGGCCGCGAGCAGGAACGATGCCGTCCACCCGACCTGATCCGCAACCCACGGAGTGAGAGAGGCGGTCACGGTAGAGCCGATCTGCCCGCCCATGTTCATCAGGCCGGATGTGACGCCGGCCGAACGTCCGGCCACGTCTGCCGTAACGGCCCAGAACGCGCTCTGAGCCAGGTACAAGCTTCCGGCTCCGCCTGCAAGCACGATGCTGGCAAGTTGCGGGCTCTCCACCTGTGTCGCCAGAGCGATGAAGATCGCGGCCAAAGCCAGGCCGAGTATGGCGAATCCGCAACGGCCGACACGCTTTCCATAGCGCATCGTGAGCTTGTCCGCAATCCAGCCGCCCAGCGGAGAGCATGTCGCCATCGCCATGAACGGCAGCATGGCATAGACGGCGCTCGACTTCAAATCAAGTCCCCGAACCTTGCTCAGGTAGATAAAGAACCACGAGAAGAAGATGAACGCGACGTAGCCGTAGCCGAAGTAACTGATGGTCATTGCGAGAATGCTACGGTTGCGGAGAATGGCTTTCCACGGCGTTGCGCCCGGCGCCTGCGTGCCTTTGGAGGAAGCGGGCAACCCGGCTTCGATCCGCTCGGCCTCCTTCTTGCCGATCCAGGGGTGCTCGGCTGGCGTATTGCGGGCCAGAAAATACCAGACCAGGCCCGCCAGCAGTCCGATGATCGCGCTCACGTAAAAGGACCACCGCCATCCCCAGTTCATCAGGATGTATGTGACCAGCGGGGGCGTGATGCCCGCGCCCGCGCCGACACCGGCGAAAATCAGCCCGTTCGCCAGGCCGCGTTCATTGGAGGGAATCCAGGCCGCCACGAGACGGTTCGAAGCCGGGAACACCACGGCTTCGCCGATGCCGAGCAGGAAACGCATCCCGATGAGCACTGCGATTGCGGCGCCCCAACCCGGCGGCACCCAGGCAGTCATGGTCGTGAAAATCCCCCACCAGAGGACTCCCCAGCAAATGACCCAGCGCGGCCCGAAGCGGTCGGCGAGGCGCCCGCCGGGCGTTTGAAACAGTGCGTAGCCAAGAACGAAAGCGCTGAAAACATATCCCAACTGGACGTTGGAGAGGCTGAATTCCTTCTGAATCGCCTGGCCCGCGATCGAGATATTCACCCGGTCGAGGTACGCGATGGCGCTGATCACAAACATCCAGAAGATTAGGACCCAGCGCAGCCGGCCATCAAAAAGCTTGGACACCTAAAAGACCTCCTGAAACTGTACTAAGAAGGGCGTGAATCGGCCCGGAGGAAGCATTGTACCGTATTCGGGCCACCGCCCCCACATATCCGCTAGACTATGGCGTTGAAGGAGCAAACATGGCGAACGAAATGGAACGCCGCACGTTCATGGGAGCGGCTGGTCTATCCGCAATGGGAACCGCACAGCCGGCGGCAGGCGAGCGGAAGCCGCCGATGAAGCTCGCGATCGGGTCGGATCACGCGGGCTTTCCCATGAAAGGACCGATCATCCAGATACTCAAGTCGTGGGGGCATTCGGTAAAGGATTGCGGCTCGTTCACGCCGGAGCCGGTCGATTTCCCGGACATCGCCGCCGCACTGTGCAATGAGGTTAAGAGCGGCCGGGCGCAGCGCGGAATCATGGTGTGCGGCACCGGAGTCGGGGCCAGCATCGCGGCGAACAAAGTGAACGGCATCCGCGCCGCGCTATGCCACGACGTGTACTCGGCGCATCAATGCGTGGAGCACGATGACGTCAACGTGCTCTGCATGGGCGCGTGGATTATCGGCATCAAGCTGGCCGAAGAGATCCTGGGAGCGTATCTCAACGCGGAATTCAGCACCTCCGAGGAGTTTCGGCGCCGCGTGCGCAAGCTCGGCGAGATGGAGCGCAGGCCCTGAGGAGACGAGAAATGTCCGTGTTGCAGGTTTCCTGCGTCCAGATGCATTGGGCGAGGCCGCTCGAAGAGAATCTGGCGAAGACCCTGGAGTACATACGTTCCGCGGCGGCGTGCGGCAGCCGGGTGGTTCTGTTCCCCGAGGCCAACCTCACCAGCTACTACTTCCCGTACGTAATCCAACTGGAACCGGCCAGGGTGCGGCAAGCGTTGGAGGCTACCTGCCGTGCCGCTCGCGAGAACGGGATCTGGGTGATCGCAGGTACGATTCGCAGAACGCACGACCGGCACCTGAACCTGGCGCATGTCATCTCACCGGACGGCGCCATCGTCCACGAGTACGCCAAGGTACACATGGCCGGCCGCGATGAGCAGTGTTACTGTCGTGGCGGGAATAAGCTGTCGCTGTTTGAAATCGACGGCATCCCGTGTACGCTGGTGATTTGCCGCGACGGCCGCCATCCGGAACTCTACAGGCTTCCCGCGATGGCCGGCGCGCAGATTCTATTCCACCCCTCGTGCAGTTCCGACGAGATTGAAGCCGTGGCCTGGAAGCGGACCTCCGGACGCGCTCAGCAACCCGTCGGACCGAATTCGAAGATGTTCCATTGCGTGGCGAACACCGTAGGCCAGTCGCCCGACGGCAAGCAGACATCGAGCGGGAGTTCGTTCATACGGGAGCCGAACGGCCTTCCGCTGGCGGAGGCCGGCTTCTACCAGGAAGAGATGATTACTTCGGTGCTGGACCTCTCGCGAGCGGACCGCAGTTACATTCTCGACAGCATGAGAAATCCGCCGTTTCTGAGGGAGTATTGGGCGGAGATGGTGCAGGAAGTGAAGCTCAGGGCGTCAGTCACGCCCGAGTGACACTTTGACGATGGTGAGGCGGCGGGAATCGAACCCACGACCCGCTTGGTCAAAAAAGCGGCGGGTGCGCAACGTCATCCCCGATGAGGCGTGTAGAGAAAGTGGTTCAATGCGGCCGCGGCTCCATTGAGCGTGTTTTCCGAGCCTAAGGACATCGTCAGATCCTTGCTGCGGCCCGATTTCATTCGCATGGCCAAGCCGCTGCCTTTTCTGATGGTAGACCGGACGTAAACTCGATCTATTGCCACCGCTTGGTAGGTTCTCTCTAGCGTCCACCACATGACCCGGCGTCTGACGAGGAGAACACCCATTTCCCGGTCAGCGATGAACAAAGACGTGACTGACGCGTAGACTCCGAGCAAGACGAACCACAGCGCACCAACGGCACCGATTGCGTTGTGTGACACGATTACGATGAACGCGGCAAAACCGAAGAACACTACTGCGACTCCAGTCGTCGCGCTCTCCTCAATGACGACCTGGTGATGGGATCGCTCAATTTCCCTGACGGCGTGACCGAACGTCCACACAACGACCTTAGTGTAGTCTTCTGCGGCCCAAGTGTACATCCCGCCATGGATGATGGATCGTGTCGAGCATGTTTATCGTGGATTGCCCCCTCGCGCGTGCCGGCCAGCGGTATGAGACGAAGAACCGGAGGCGTGTTGGCGTGCCCCAGGTTCTCGCCGATCTGCTTGCTGCCACCCCGGGTAGGAGAGCTAATTCAGGAGATGGTCGAATGAGGAGTTGTCCCTTCTGTTTCCAAAAGGGTGTGGGACTTTCAAAAATGGTGAGCGCGGCGGGAATCGAACCCACGACCCACTGGTTAAAAGCCAGTTGCTCTACCAGCTGAGCTACGCGCCCCGTTTCATATTTACGATACCACATAGGCGCGGATCGCCATCATTCCGGTAGCGTTCGTGGCACAATGTTCAGCATGCCCGACAAAGTGATCGTTGTAGCAAGCGGAGATTTGCGCCTTTCGGCCAACCAGAAATGCTGGGAGGCACAGAAGCGCGCAGAAGAGTGCGTCATGGCCGCGATCCGGCGCGAAGGGCGCGAGGTCGAGCGCGGACACGCCTATGATCCGGCCAAGGGTCACGGATTTATCGATAGCCAGAAGCACGGAATGGAGGTATTCCGTCACATTCCGCCCACTGCGCCGCTGGTGGTGGTCGAAGCGGTCTGGCAGTACAGCCATCATGTGTTTTCGGGGCTGCTCACGCATCGCGGGCCGATCCTCACCGTCGCGAACTGGAGCGGCGAGTGGCCCGGACTGGTGGGCATGCTGAACCTGAACGCGTCGCTGACCAAAGCGGGCGTGAAGTACAGCACGCTGTGGAGCGCCGATTTCCAGGACGAGTTTTTCATCCAGGGTCTCCGGCGCTGGCTGAATGGGGAGCCCGTCGTTCACGACGAGAGCCACGTTCGAAACCTGCGCGATGTGAAGCTGCCCGCCAAGGCGACAAAGATCGGCGGCGCGGTCGCGAAGGAACTCAAGGCGAACAAGGCGATCATGGGCATCTTCGACGAGGGTTGCATGGGCATGTACAACGCCATCATCCCGGACGAGCTGCTCCATCCGACCGGCGTTTTCAAAGAGCGCCTCAGCCAGTCCGCCCTCTTCGCCGCGATGCAGCGCGTGCCGGACGATGAGGCGCGCGCGGTCCGCGCCTGGCTCGACCAGAAAGGAATGCGCTTCGTCACCGGCCCGAATCCGGAAACGGATCTCACGGACGACCAGATCCTCACCCAGTGCAAGATGTACATTGCAGCGGTGCGCATCGCCGGCGAGTTCGGCTGCGACGTGATCGGCATACAGTACCAGCAGGGGTTGAAGGACCTGGCGCCCGCGTCGGACCTCGTCGAAGGCCTGTTGAACAACGCCGACCGGCCGCCGGTGGCGGACCCGGCAACCGGGCGCATCCTCTTCGAAGGCCAGCCCGTGCCGCACTTCAACGAAGTGGATGAGTGCGCGGGGCTCGATGCGCTGGTGACGAACCGCATCTGGCGCAAACTGGGTTTCGAACCTGAGACGACGCTGCACGACGTCCGCTACGGCGAGACTTATCGCACAAACGGCTCCGAAGAGTTCGTGTGGTTGTATGAGATTTCCGGCGCGGTCCCGCCGCAGCATCTGGTCGGCGGCTACGCCGGCTCGGTCAGCGAGCGGCAACCGTCGATGTACTTCCCGCTGGGCGGAGGCACGCTCAAGGGCGTCAGCAAGCCCGGCGAGATCGTCTGGAGCCGCATCTTCGTGGAGAAGGGCAAGCTGAAGGCCGACCTCGGCCGGGCGAAAGCTGTCGAACTGCCGCGCGAGGAAACCGAGCGCCGCTGGAACGCCACCACGCCGCAATGGCCCGTTATGCACGCGGTGACTTACGGCGTGTCGCGCGACCAGTTCATGGGGCGCCACAAGTCGAACCACATCCAGGTGGCTTACGGGCCGGATGCCGAAGGCGCGAACCTCGCTATGGCCGCCAAGGCTGCCGCGTTCAAGAACCTGGGCATCCAGGTCAGCATCTGCGGAACGGACAACGGGCTGTAGGCCGGGAGATACAAGATTCCGGAGATACTCCGGGCTAGCTGTTCGCCTATCTCTCTCACGAACACGGCAGGTGTGTCTCCGGAATCTTTTCACGACCTCCTGCTATACTGCGAACTTCAGAAAGGGGAACGACCTTGCGAGTTGGAATGATTGGTACGGGCGCGATCTCGCACAAGCACGCGCAGGCGTACAGGAACATCGGATACGAGTTGACGGTCTGCACCGATATTAATGAGAAGGCGGGGCGCGCGTTTGCCGACACGTACGGCGCGGAATTCGTCCCGCGGTACGAGGACGTCTGCCGCCACCCCAAAGTGGACTTCGTCGATGTGTGTACGTTCCCGGATTTCCGGCTTCAGCCATTGCGCATATGCGCCGAGGCCAAGAAGCACATCCACGTCCAGAAGCCGATGGCGTTGGACCTCGAAACCGCGCGAGAAATGATCGAGACCGCTCGCGAGGCCGGCATTGTTTTGGGCGTGATGAGCCAGCACCGGTTCGACGATTCGTGCCTCTTCCTGGACAGGGCGATCCGCGCGGGCAGGCTCGGCAAAATACTCCAGGCGGACGCCTACGTGAAGTGGTACCGCTCGGCCGAATACTACTCGCGGCCTATCAAGGGCAGTTGGGCCACGGAAGGCGGCGGCGCGCTAATCAATCAGGCGATTCACCAGATCGACGTGCTGCGCTGGCTGATCGGCCCCGTAAAGGAACTGTTCGCATATTGGCAACTCGGGGCGCTGCACAAGATCGAATCCGAAGACGTCGTCAGCGGTTTGCTGAAATTCGCCAACGGCGCGACCGGTGTTGTGCAGGCGTCCACGGCGATGTGGCCCGGCTACACGGAACGCGTGGAGATCCACGGCACAAAAGGCACGGCTATCATGTCGGGAGACAAACTGACCACCTGGGATGTCGAGAACGATTCCGGCGAGCCGGCCCCGGTGCAGAAAGAGGTAATGTCCGGGTCGTCCGATCCCATGGCGATTTCGCTCACGCCCTTCGAGCGGCAGTACCTGGACTTCGGCGAGGCGATCAAGACGGGCCGGAAACCGCTCATTCCGGGCGAGGGCGGCTATCAGGCGCTCGAAGTGGTGTTGGGAATCTATCGCTCGTGCCGCGAGGGCGAGAAAGTGGTCCTTTGCTAAGAGGGAACGTTCGCGGATGACGTGGGCAACGCTCAAAGTCCCGGCGTCGAGTGCGAATCTCGGCCCCGGCTTCGATGCGCTCGGCATGGCACTCGGGGTTTACCTCGAGTGCCGGTTCCGTCCGAGCGACCATCTCGTGATCCGGGTTTCGGGCCGCGAAGCGGAATCCATTCCGGCAGGCGAGGACAACCTGATCTGGCAGACTGCGCGGCGGGTGGCCGATGACATCGGGGAACAACTCTCGCCGGTCGAACTCGAGATCTACAACGACATTCCGATCGGGAAGGGGCTCGGGTCCAGTGCGGCGGCGCTGACCGCCGGAGTGGTGATCGCAGATCGCCTGCTCGGCCTCGGCTGGAAGCCGCTGCGGATCCTCGACGAAGCGGCGCGCATAGAAGGCCACCCGGATAACGTGGCGGCGTGCGTGCTCGGTTCCATCGTCGCCAGCGCCATTGATGCCGGGGGCGCGGCGCGCGCGGTGCGCATCGAACTGCCTGCGCGCCTCGGCGTGGCCGTGGTGGTGCCGGATTTCGATCTGCCCACGAGCAAAGCACGCGCGGTGCTGCCGGAGTGCTACTCGCGCGAGGATGCCGTGTTCAACGTGCAGCGCGCCGCGCTTCTCGTCGCGGCACTCGCGATGGGGAACACCGCGGCGTTTCCGACGGCGGTCGAGGATCGATTCCACCAGTCCTACCGTGCCCCACTCGTGCCCGGCCTCGACGAAATCTTGAGGCTGCGTGCGCCCGGGCTGCTGGGCTGCACGCTGAGCGGCGCCGGGCCGTCGGTCCTCGTGTTCTACGAGCGGGGCTGCGAGGCGGTGTGCGAGCTCGTCCGGCAGATTTTTGGGCTGCACGGGCGCGCTTCGGAAATCCTCTGGGCGCAGATTGCCGAAAAGGGATACGAACTGTCGTAATCTGGAACTCGGGCGAATCGTGGGGCAGGCCCTCGGCCTGCGGCGGCCTCTCAGGCCGCCAAGTGCTGGACCAAACGCCGTTGCCCAAGCATATGGTCATCGCTCTCGTCTTGCCGGAACGGTTGGCCGCTCCGCTGGAGCAGGAGGTTGGCCGGTTTTGCGATCGCTGTCTTGAACGAGCCGTGATTGGGCAAGCGGCGAGTGGCGAGCGGTTTGAGATTCTCCCGGTTTGGCCCAAGCGGCCTGAGAGGCCGCCGCAGGCCGGGGGCCTGCCCCACGAAGACGGGGGCGCGCGTGGCTTCTGACCTCACCTGCGCGCATTGCGGGCTGCCGGTGAGAGTCCGCAAACCTGCGGGACCGGCGTACTGCTGCATCGGATGCGCGATCGCGGGCGCCGCCCTCGGCGCGGGCAATGAGGAAGTGGAGCGCTCGCGAGGCCTGCTGCTGCGCATCGGGCTGGCCGCGTTCTTCAGCGCCAACGTCATGGTGCTGAGCCTTTTCCTTTACTCGATGGAAGCGGCGCCGCCGGTTGCGCTCGCGCTCATACGCGGTCTGCTGCTGTGCTTCTCCGCCCCGGTATTCGCGATTCTCGCGCCACCCTACGTCGCCGGCTTCCTGCGCGACCTGAAATGCCACCGCTTTTCGATGGACAGCCTCATTGCTATCGGCGCGGGCACCGCCTTCGTCGTGTCATGCTTTTCAGTCTTCACCGGCGGCGGCCGCGAGTATTTCGACACCGCGACGATGGTTCTGCTGCTGGTGACCGTCGGGCGGCTGCTCGAAGCCAACGCGCGACTCAAGAGCCGTCGGGCACTCACCGAACTGCTCGAACTGCGCCCGCCGCAAGCGCGCGTGTGGCGCGGCGGCGCGTGGGCAATGGCGCCGGCTGCCTCCGTCGCGGCCGGAGAGCGCGTCCAGGTGTGGACCGGCGAGCGCGTTCCCGTCGATGGCAGAGTCGCGTCGGGTTCGGGCAGCCTCGATGAGTCGATGATTAACGGTGAGCCCCTGCCGGCCGCGCGAGCAGGCGGCGACACCGTGAGAGCCGGAACGATATGCGTTGACGGCCTGATCGAAATCGAAGCGGCCGGCGGCCCGCCCCTGATTGAGCGCATCGCGGCATCGGTCGAAGAAGCGCAGCGCATCCGCTCTCCGCTGGAGCGCCTGGCCGACCGCGCGGCGGCCTGGTTCGTTCCACTCACGTTGAGCCTCGCCGCTGTTGTAACGGTCGGGTGGTACAGGTCGAACCCCGAACGAGCCTGGCTGAGCGGCCTTTCGGTGCTGGTGGTGGCGTGCCCGTGCGCGCTCGGAATCGCCGTTCCCCTGGCAAACGTGATCGCGCTCGGCGCGGCGGCGCGGCGCGGCATGCTGATTCGTTCCGCGGAGGCTTTGGAGCGGCTGGCGGGAGTCCGTACCGTCGTTTTCGACAAGACCGGCACGGTAACGCACGGACGCATCGAACTGAAAGGCTTTCTGCTCGCGAAAGGTTGGGATGAGAGCTCGGTTCTCGGAATAGCCGCGTCCGCGGCCGCGCACTCCGTGCATCCGGTCTCGCGCGCAATCGTGGAATCGGCGCGGGGCGCGGGCATCGCCATAGCAGAACCGGAGCAGGTGGAGAACGCGCCGGGCCTGGGCGTCGCTGCGGTAATGGCGGACGGCCGTCGCGTCCTGCTGGGGCAGCCGCGATGGGTTGCCGCGCAGACGGGCAGCGCGCCTGTTGAATGCGAGCCGGACTCCGAAAGCGGCTGCGTCTGGTGCGCCTCGGGCGGCGCTGTGACAGGCGCAATCCTCTTTCACGACCCGGTAGCGCCGGAAGCGGTGGAAGCTGTCGCGGCATGCCGGCGGCTCGGCTTCGAAACGGCGCTGCTGAGCGGCGACCGGAAGCAGGCCGTCGCGAGTGCCGCCGCCCGCCTCGGCATCAAGGACTTCGCCGGCGGGCTGCTGCCCGAGGAAAAGGCCGCCTGGGTTCGGTCGCGCCGCCGCGCGGCGATGGTTGGCGACGGAATCAACGACGCGCCTGCGCTGGCGGCGGCGGAGGTCGGCATCGCGGTCGCCGGCGGCACGGACCTGGCTCGCGACGTGGCCGAAATCGTCCTCGTCGAACCGGACCTCCGGCGGCTCCCCGAGTTGCTGGAACTCGCTGTGCGCACCCGCCGGGTCGCGCGACAGAACCTCGCCTGGACGTTCGCCTATAACGCAGCGGCACTCGCACTCGCTTCGGCGGGCATGCTGGAGCCGGTCTGGGCCGCGGCTACGATGCTGATGAGCAGTATCCTCGTGACCGGCAATTCACTGCGCCTCAGCCGCGGCTGAGATTACAATTGGAGTCGTGCGAACCATGCCCATACAGCTTTTGCGGGTCCTGCTCGGGGTCCTTGCCGTGTTTTTCGCTTACGCATTGGGACGCACGATCACGCGCCTGCGACGGGCCAGGCAGCCTTACGCCAAGGCACTAACCTGGGCGCTTCGCACGACCGTTTGTCTTTTTGGCGTACTGTGGAACAGGGGCCTGGACGCCACTTCCGTCACCTTCCTCATCCTCTCCGCGGCCGTATTCGCACTGGGCAGTTACCTCGAGAGGAGGCCTCCGCGAGCTGATGAGACGCACATTGTCGATTGAACCCGGGAACAGTTCGCAGCCGGAACTCGTAAATGCCAACAAGGAGATGATATGAGGAACTTCTTGTTCGCCGTTCTGATCGCTCTCATCGCACTGCCGGCGGCGCTTCCCCAAAGCAAGCCGGCCGGTTCCGGGCACTGGGAGGGCACGCTTCAGGTCCCCGATCACGACATGAAGGTCGCCTTCGATTTGGCGCAGGACGAGAAGGGCGGCTGGATCGGCACGTTCGCCGTTCCCGAGCAGAACATGAAGGATTTCCCGCTCGGCAAAATCGTCGTGAAAGGAACCTCGGTGTCGTTCGAACTCCCCGGGATTCCGGGCGATCCTTCCTTTCAGGGCGACATCTCCCCGGACGGCAAGTCGATCAAGGGCGATTTCGCGCAGGGCGGCGGTTCGATCCCGATGCAGGCGAAGTGGGTCTCGGATGCGAACGTCAAGCTTCCCGCCAGGAGCACGCCGATCGCAAAGGAGTTTGAAGGCGCGTGGGAGGGCGTTCTCAACACGCCGGACGGCCAGAAACTGCGCATCCGCGTGACACTCGCGAACGGGTCCGATGGGGCTACCGGCACTTTCGCCAGCCTCGACCAGGGCGGCAACGAGGTACCCCTGACCACCATCACGCAAAAGGCCTCCCAAATCACGCTGGAGCTCAAGATGGCCGGCGTGACCTACTCGGGCGAGATCAAGGGCGAGGAGATCGCCGGCACGTTTACGCAGGGACCTGGGTCCCTGCCCCTGACGTTCAAGCGCGCAGCGAAGAAGTAGTTTCATGATCCCGGCTGGAAGCGGGCCGGGCATGCCCGGCCCCTACGGGAAAACGCCAGTTTTGGGCCCGCGCAACAGGTAACTCAGTCCAAGCAACACAGGCGATAGGTGTGTCTCGAAAGACGGCGGTCGAAAAAGCTCTCGGCCCAGGCGTCGCCACTCAGATCATAGGCACTGGCGCGCAAAGTGCCGCGCGCAGCGAAAAGCTCCGCTGCGTCTGGGAAGGACTCCTGGACACGTACAACCCTGAGCAGGCTGCTGCGTGGTTGCGGACCCCGATCCCGGCGCTCGGAAACCGCCGGCCCGTAGACGTCATGCTCGAGCCGGACGGACTCGACCGCGTCATCGAATCAGTTACCCGCCTCACCTGGGGCATCACCGAGTAACCCGCCAGCGAATTTTCCGCCACCATCCGCTCTTGACACGCATCGAAGGAAGATGAAACGATGCGAATGTCTGTAAGGCGGGATATTCGGCGATGAACATTCCACCGGCGGTCCTGGTGCTGTTCGCTGTCTCGCTCGGGGGCGCTGCCCTGGCCCTCGCGGCGTTCGTCTGGGCTGTACACAACGGCCAACTCGATCCCACCAATGCCGGCGCTTCGGTGATTTTCCGCGATGGCGAGGAGGCGCGCCGATGAGCGCGGTGGCAGCAGACGAACCGGAAGCCCTGATCCCCTTGCGCGAATTGATGGACCAGCGGGCCGCTCTGCCCGTCCTGCTCTACTTCGGCACAGCCATCATCTGGCTCCTGGTGGGGACAGTCTTCGGTCTGGTCTCGTCGCTCAAGTTCGACATGCCGTTCTGGCTCGACTCCGTCCCCGCTCTCACGTTCGGACGCATCCGCCCCGCGCATCTGGACGCCGTCACCTACGGTTGGGCGTCGCTCGCGGGCGCGGGATGCCTGGTCTGGCTCACCTCCCGGCTCTGCCTGATTCCCGTGCAGTGGCGCGGATGCCTCATCGCCTCGGTCGCGCTGTGGAATATCGGGATGGTGTATGGCACCGGGGCGCTGCTATTCGGATACAGCCTGTCGGTGGAGTGGCTCGAGTACCCTCTGCCCGCCGCCGGTATCATCGCGGTGGCCTTCCTGCTCTACGCGGCCTCCATTCTGCGGACGTTTCAGAAGCGCACGGTGGATCACGTCTATGTGAGCTTGTGGTACGTGCTGGCCTCGGCCGTGTGGTTCCCGCTGCTCTATGTGATCGCGAACCTCCCCATTTACTCCGGCGTGGTCCACGGCGTGGTGAACTGGTGGTACGGCCACAACGCGCTGGCGGTTTGGTTCACTCCGGTAGGGCTCGCGCTCGCCTACTACTTCATCCCGAAAATCATTGGCCGCCCGATCTACAGTTACTATCTCTCGCTGCTGGGTTTCTGGACGTTCGCACTCTTCTACAACTGGAACGGCGCGCATCACCTGGTAGGCGGCCCGGTGCCGAACTGGTTGCAGACCATATCCATCATCGCCAGCGTGCTGATGGTGATTCCGGTGCTCGCCGTGGCCGTCAACCACCATCTGACGACCGTGGGCAATTTCAGCGTGCTGCGGACCAGCGTGCCGCTGCGCTTTACCGTCTTTGGAGCGATGAGCTACACCGCGGTGAGCTTCCAGGGCTCGATGGAAGCCCTGCGCGACGTGCAGCAGGTGGTTCACTTCACGCACTACACCGTCGGGCACGCCCATCTCGGCGTATACGCGTTTCTCACGATGATTCTGTTCGGCGCGATGTATTACATCACGCCTCGCCTGGCGCGCTGGGATTGGCCGCGCCCGGGCTGGATCAAGGTACATTTCTGGCTGACGGCGGGTGGAGTCCTTCTCTATGTGTGCGCGCTCTGCTGGATGGGCATTCTCCAGGGGCGGGCGATGAATAACCCGGCGATGCCGTTCGTGGATGTCGTGCAGTTGACGGGGCCTTATCTCACGCTGCGATCCTTGGCCGGAATCCTGATGGGCACGGGACACGTCATATTCGCCGCGCTGTTCGCGCAGGTGCTCTATCGCATGGGGCCGCGGCGCGCGGAAGCCCAGGTGAAGGAGGCCGCCGCCGTATGATGTTCATTCGCCTCTCGGTGTTCTTCTTCGGCGTGCTCGCCACACTGTTTCTGGGATGGGCCGCGCTGATCGGCGTGCCCGGGGTGCAGATCGCCGCCGTGCCGCCGCAACCGGACCTCAGGCCCTACACCTTCGAGCAAGCGCACGGCCGCGAGATCTACATGCGCGAGGGCTGCGTCTACTGCCATTCCCAGCAGACCCGCCCCGAGGGCTACGGGGCCGATCAGCAGCGCCGGTGGGGGCGCCCGTCCGTCCCCGGAGATTATTTCTACGACACGCCGCACCTGCTCGGCACGGCGCGAACCGGCCCCGACCTTCTCAATATCGCCGTCCGCCAGCCCAGCCGGGACTGGCATCTCGCGCACCTGTATAACCCGCGTTCGGTGGTCGCGAAATCCGTGATGCCGGCGTTCCCGTGGCTTTTTGACGAGAGGACCAGCACGCAGCCGAACGACGCCGTGGTGGACCTCCCGGCGCCCAAGGGCGTATTCATCGTGGCCAACCGCGATGGCCTGAACCTGTACGCATATTTGATGTCCCTGAACCGCACGTACCCGGTGAAATGAGCGACCAGAATCGGAATCCCGCGCCGGCCCCGGAGCCCCTGCCTCCGCTGCTTGGAGAACCGGAGCGCGAGGACGTATACCAGATCCACCGTGGACTGCTCGAGGCGGAGCGGACCGAACCTCAGGACGGCTTTGAGCCGACGCCCTGGTGGGTGTGGGCGACGACCGTAATCGTGATCTTCGCGATGGGGTTTTACCTCGGCCGGTACGGAGGGTCGTTCGACACGAACCCGCACGAACTGTACCAGAAAGCCGGCCCGGCGACGGCGGCCGCCGCGGCGGAACCGGTTTCCGGCGAACTCGTATACTCCACCATTTGTATGCCCTGTCATCAGGCCGGGGGAACGGGCGTAGAAGGCCGCTACCCGCCGCTGGCCGGCTCGGAATGGCTCGCCAGGGACGCAAGCATTCCGGTTCGGATCGTGCTGAACGGGCTGACGGGTCCGATCCAGGTGAAGGGCGTTGCGTACGCGAACGAGATGCCGCCGCAGGGGGCGCAATTGAGCGACGCCGAGATTGCAGCGGTGCTGACCTACGTTCGGTCTTCGTTCGGAAACAAGGCGGGTCCGGTGGATGAGGCGCTGGTGAAGAAACTGCGCACCGAAACTGCGGGCCAGGCCGCCTGGACTGCGGGAAAACTACTCGCCATCGCCGGAGGTTCGAAATGAGGCCGGCCTTGCTGCTTCTGCTCGCGTGCGCGGCGCTGTACGGAGATGAGCCCGCCCAGCCGATCGCTTTCAGCCACAAGATCCACGCGGGCGATTACAAAATCGACTGCCAGTTCTGCCACCACGGCGCGCGGCGCTCGCCGGTCTCAGGCATTCCTTCCGTTCAGTACTGCATGGGCTGCCATAGAACCGTGGCCGCGTTGAAGCCGGAGATCGGGCGGCTCCGCGCGTACTCGGAAAAGAACGCGCCCATTCGCTGGGCTCGGATCGTCAAGGAGCCGGACTTCGTTTACTTCAACCACAGCCCGCACATCCGGAAGGGCGTGCGATGCCAGGAATGCCATGGCTCGGTTGAGACGATGGTCAAGGTTCGGTTGGATCATTCGCTGAACATGGACGCCTGCGTTGGGTGCCATCGCCAGCGCAAGGTGTCGATAGATTGCTACACGTGTCACCGATGAACACGAAACGGCGCGACTTTTTGAAGATACTCGGCATCGGCAGCGCGGCCGGGCTCGCGGGCTGCTCGAAGACGGCGCCCGATGCACTCGTACCTTACGTCGTCCCGCCCGAGGAAATGGTGCGCGGGCACGCGTTGTGGTTCCGGACGACGTGCCGCGAATGCCCGGCCGGATGCGGCATCGAGGCGCGCGTGCGCGAGGGGCGCGTACACAAGGTGGAGGGGAACCCCGAACACCCCGTGAACGGCGGCGGCTTATGCGCGCGCGGTCAGGCCGCGGTCCAGGGACTCTACAATCCGGACCGCCTGCGTTCCCCCCTGGTGCGCGAAGGCAACACACTCAAGCCGGCTTCGTGGGATGAAGCCCTGAAGCGTGCGGCGGTCGGGCTCGAAGGCAAACCGGTCACCGTAATTACGGGGTCTGTGACTGGTCCGCTCGCGGAGTTGTGCGGGAAGTTGGGCCGGCACCTGCAATTCGAGCCGATCGGCTATGAGACTCTGCGCGAGGCCAACCGCATCTGCTTCGGCATCGCCGGACTGCCCGTGCTGCGCTTCGCCGAAGCGAAAACGATCATCGCCTTCGGCACAGATGTGATTGAGACGTTCGTCTCCCCGGTCGGGTACGCGCGAGGAATCGCGGATGCGCGGCGTAACGGCGCGCGGCTGATTTACGCGGGCTCCCGCCTGTCGCTTACTGGGGCGCGCGCGGACGAATGGGTGCAGCTCCCGCCCGGCGCGGAGGGCCACCTCGCGATGGCGCTGGCGCGTGGCGGAACGGTTCCCGGAGTGCCCGCGGAGACCGTGGCGCGGCTGGCGAAGGAACTGAGGGCCGGGCCGTCCATCGCGGTTACCGGCGGCACTGCCTCGTGTGATGAAAACGGGTTGTTCACCGCCATCGCCGTCAACCTCCTCAACGCGGAAACCGGCGCTCTGAACCGCACCGTGCGGTTTGATCGCACGTCCGCGCTCGACAGGCTGGCTCCGCGTTCGGAGGTCAAGGCCGCGGGAAGCGCCGGGGCGGTGGTGGTGGCAAACGCGAATCCGGCGTACACGTTCCCGGATTCTTTCCGCAAGACGCCGTTCCTGGTCGCCCTCGCCTCGTGGCCCGACGAGACTACCGAACTTGCGCACGTGGTTCTGCCGGTACACACGCCTCTCGAAAGCTGGGGCGAGTACGAACCCTGGACCGGCATACACTGCCTCCAGCAGCCCGCCATGCGGCCGGTATTCGACACGCGCGAGGCCGGGGATGTGCTCATCGAGCTTGCGAAGACAAAGCCGGCCGAGAAGTCGTTCCGCGAATTACTGAGCCGCGACCGTAAGGGAGCGGACTTCCGCACAGCCCTTAAGAACGGCGGTTACTGGAGCGACGTGCCTGAGGTCAAGGTTGCGCTGAAACCGTTCACACCGCCGCCCGCTCCCGCCCTCAAGCAGGAGCCCTACGTCCTCCAGACCTACCCGTCGATTGCGAACTTCGACGGACGCGGGGCCAACAAACCCTGGCTCCAGGAACTGCCGGACCCCATCACGCAAGCCGTCTGGGACACCTGGATCGAGCTCAACCCGAAGGACGCCGGGAAGCTCGGCATTGCTACCGGCGACCGCGTGCGCGTTCGTTCGGCGCGCGGCGAAGTCGAGACGCTCGCGTACGTGTATCCGGGAATGGAGCCGCGCGCGGTCGCCATGCCGCTCGGCCAGGGCCATACCGCATTCGGCCGCTACGGCACCGGCGTGGGAGTGGACGCCGCGAAACTCATCGGCGATCACTGGAGCGGCGTGCCAGTCGAGATCGCGCTGGTTCGCAAGGCGCGCGACCTGGTCGTGATCCCCGGGCGGGACGTGCAGGAAGGTCGCAAGATCGCACAATCGTTCACAGGGAAGCCGCACGTCGAAGCGCACCCCGAGATTTCGATTTACCCACCGCACGGCCACGCGCCCCACCGCTGGGCGATGGTGGTCGATCTCGACGCGTGCAACGCGTGCAGCGCCTGCGTCACCGCGTGCTACGCCGAGAACAATGTCCCCGTCGTCGGGAAGGAGGAGGTGCGGCGCGGACGGCACATGTCCTGGGTCCGCGTGGAACGCTTCTTCGGACCGGGCGGCGCGGCGTCGAACCCCCTACAGATCGACCACGCCCTGATGATGTGCCAGCAGTGCGATAAGGCCCCGTGCGAACCGGTCTGCCCCGTCTACGCGTCTTACCATACCGCGGAAGGATTGAACG
The DNA here is from genome assembly GCA_023436715.1 of Acidobacteriota bacterium. Taxonomy (GTDB): domain Bacteria; phylum Acidobacteriota; class Terriglobia; order Bryobacterales; family Bryobacteraceae; genus Fen-330. The sequence continues at coordinate 28,370 of JAEZIJ010000112.1, read as the reverse complement.
GACAGGTTTACAACCGCTGCGTCGGCACGCGCTACTGCTCGAATAACTGCCCGTACAAGCAGCGGCGCTTCAACTGGTATCCGGCCGAGTGGCCCGCCCCGCTCGACTGGCAGCTCAACCCCGATGTCACCGTGCGCAGCAAGGGCGTGATGGAAAAGTGTACCTTCTGCGTACAGCGGATCACGGCCGCGAAGGACCGCGCGCGCCTTGAGAACCGTCCGCTGGCCGATGGCGACGCCGTGCCCGCCTGCGCGCAGTCCTGCCCCACGGGCGCGATCGTTTTCGGCGACCTCAACGATCCCAACAGCCGGGTCTCGAAGGCCGCACGGAGCCAGCGTGCCTACAGGGTATTTGAGGACCTGAACACCCGGCCCGCGGTTCAATACCTCCAACGGGAGCGGCGAATATGAGCACGGCGGCAAGCGCGCCAAAACTCGACTACACGCGTACGGACGCCGATCTCGTCGCCACCATGCGCCCCGCCGGCCGCGCGTACTACATCGTGCTGGCCTGTCTGGCCGCGGTAGCCGCATGGGGCGGCTATGCATGGAGCTATCAGCTAAAGCACGGCCTCGGAGTGGCGGGCATCTCGTGGCCGGTCGGCTGGGGATTCTACATAACGACGTTCGTCTTCTGGGTCGGAATTGCACACTCGGGTACTCTGATTTCCGCGGTGCTGTTCCTGTTCCGTGTGCGCTGGCGTTCGTCGATCTACCGCAGCGCCGAAGCGGTCACCGTGTTCGCGGTCGCCACCGCCGGGCTTTTCCCGCTCATACACCTCGGCAGGCCGTGGGTGGCGTTCTGGCTGCTGCCTTATCCTCAGATGGGCGGCTTGTTCCCGAACTTCCGCTCGCCGCTGGTCTGGGACGTGTTCGCTATCTCAACCTATCTCACCGTCAGCGCGATCTTCTTCTTCACCGGCATGGTGCCGGACCTCGCTGTGGTGCGCGACCGCAGCCGCGGCTGGCGCGAAAAGTTCTACGGCTTCTTCGCGCAGGGCTGGCAGGGAACGAACCGGCAGTGGCGGCACTACACGTCCGCGTACGTTTTCCTGGCGGGCCTCGCGACGCCGCTGGTCATCTCCGTTCACAGCATCGTTTCGTGGGATTTCGCGATGGCGTTGACGCCGGGCTGGCACACGACGATATTCCCGCCTTACTTCGTCGCGGGCGCAATCCACTCGGGGCTCGCGATGGTGATGACCATCGTGATCCCGATGCGGCGGCTGCTCGGGTTGAAGCCGTTTATCACCGCGGAGCACCTGGCCAACATGGCCAAGCTCATGATCGTCACCGGCATGCTGCTCGGCTATGCCTACGGAGTCGAGTTTTTCATCGCGTGGTATAGCAATAACGCTTACGAGCGGTCGGTCTTCTTCTACCGCGCTTTCGGCGATTACGCCTGGGCGCTCTGGCTGCTGGTGGCCTGCAACGTGGGTTCGCCCCTGCTGTTCTTCATCAGCAAAGTGCGGCACAGCACGGTATGGCTGATCTCGCTCTGCCTGCTGATCAACGTCGGGATGTTCTTTGAGCGGTTCGTGATCATCGTGACGTCGCTTGCGCGCGACTTCGATCCGTTCACGTGGCATTTGTACGCGCCCCGATGGCCCGAAGTCTCCATCCTGGCCGGAAGTTTCGCGTGGTTCTTCCTGCTGTTCCTGCTGTTCGCGAAAGTGTTTCCGGTGGTTTCCATGTGGGAGGTCAAGGAAGGACTGCCCATGCCGCGGAGGACCGCCAAATGAATGGGCACAGCGTGATCGGCTTCTACGCGGATACGGATTCGCTCATCGCGGCGGTGAGGGACGTGCGCGAGCGGAGGTGCGGCGAACTCCGCACCATTTCTCCGGTGCCGCTGCACGAAATCGACGAGATTCTCGAAGACCGGCCGAGCCCGGTGCGCCGCTTCACGCTCGCGGGCGGGCTGGTGGGGTTCGCAACCGGCTGGGCGCTGACCATCGGCTCGGCGCAGCACTATCCCATCATCGTCGGCGGCAAGCCGCTGGTGTCGCTCACGCCGTTCGCCGTCGTCGCCTACATCTGCACGATTCTGTTCGGAGCGCTTTTCACGGTGGCCGGCATGCTGCTCAACGCGCGGCTGCCCAGGATTCAGGTGGGCCGCGGCTACGACCCCAGGCTGACCGGCAATCGCTTCGGCCTTCAGGTGATCTGTCGCGAAGAACACATCGGCGAGATCCAGGCCCGCCTGCTTGAGCTCGGCGCGGAAGAGGTGAAGTATGTGGAGGTATAGCGCTGCGCCGTGTCGTCGAGCTGTGGGGCAGGCCCTCGGCCTGCGGCGGCCTCCCAGGCCGCCCAGCGCTGGACCACACATAATCCTCAGCTCTTGCGGGGTCGTTCTCAATCTATCTCGCAGGCGGCCTGAGAGGCCGCCGCAGGCCAAGGGCCTGCCCCACAAGAGTAGAAGCGCGTGGCGCAGCCGCGCCGGAGCTTGCGCTCTATTGATTGTTCTCCTGCTGACCGGGTGCGAGCGCTACCCCTCCGGCGGCGACGTGCGTATCCGCAGCGATATGGTCGACCAGCCATCGTTCCGCCCGCAGGAAGACCCGCTGGCGCTGGCGGAGGGCGCGGTCCCCACCACAGGCGTCGAGCCGGTGCTGACCCGGGATGAGGCCATCCGCGACCTCGTGAATCCCGTCGCGGCAACGCCGGCCAGCATCGCACAGGGCGGAAAGCTCTACGGCATCTACTGCCTGCACTGCCATGGCGCGAAAGGACGCGGCGACGGCCCTGTGGCGGCCAAGATCAGCAAGCCCGCCGATCTCACAGAACGGAAGTTCATCGATTCGCGCGACGGGCTTTTCTACTACACCATCCGGCACGGCACACCGATTATGCCGGCCCTTGCCGAAGCCATCGCGCCGCGCGAGCGCTGGATGATCGTGAGCTTCGTCCGCACCCTCCAACGGCCATGAACGGTACACGAACGCAACTCGGAGTCTCGAAGGCCCTGCTGGCGGTAGGCGTGATCGCATTCGCCGCATCGCTCGCGATGGGGCAGGCCGAGCGCGCCTGGCAGGCCTTCCTGCTGAATTTCCTCTTCTGGACGGGCATCGCGCAGTGCGGCGTCGTCTTCGCCGCGGCCTACCAGGTGGCGAAAGGCGGGTGGAGCGATGCGTTCCGCCGCATGGGCGAAAGCCTGGTTTTTTACCTGCCTGTTTCGCTCGTGCTGTTCGTGCTCATGATGATCTTCGGCGCCCGCAGTGTCTTCGTGTGGGCGCGAGAGCCGCTCGCAGGCGCGAAGGGCGTCTGGCTAAGCGTGCCGTTTGTCACGGCGCGGGACCTCTTTGTTCTGGCCGCGGTCTTCGCCATCAGCGCCGTGTACGTCTACTATTCCGAGCGGCCCGCGCTGTTTGCCGCGGTCTCCGCGGGCGCCGTGCCGCGATCGAAACTCATAGAGCGCTGGATCGAGGGCGCCGGCGCTCCCGGTGATGCCGAGCGCTGCCGGCGCCACACGCGAACGCTCGCGCCGGTTCTGCTGATCGCCTTCGGACTCGGATATTCGCTGATCGGCTTCGACCTCATCATGTCGCTCGATCCGGCCTGGTACAGCACCCTGTTCGGCTGGTACTTCTTCGTCAGCGCCTTCTACTCGGCGCTGGCCCTGCTGGCAATCGCCGCCGCCGTCTTCCACCGCTCCTGGGGTCTGGAACATCACCTCACCGCCATCGAGAGTCACGATTTCGGCAAGCTCCTCTTCGGGTTCTGCCTCCTCACGGGCGGCCTCTTCTGGGCGCAGTGGCTCGTGTTCTGGTACGGAGACCTGCCGGAAGAGGTGGGTTTCGTCATTCACCGCTACTACCGGATGCCATGGGCGCCCTTGGCCTGGATCATGACCTACGGCGCGTTCATCGTCCCGTTGGTGGTGCTGCTCAGCAAGAACCTGAAGAAGCATCGGAACAGGCTCATGGTGGTGGCGTGCTGGATACTGGCGATGCTCTGGCTCGAACGCTACGTCTGGATCGTGCCTTCGATCTGGAAGGGAAACGGCGCGCCGCTCGTGATCGAAGCGCTCATCACAGCCGGCTTCCTCGGCGGATTCGGCTGGGGCTGGATGGCCCATAACCGCCGCATCCCGGTGGCGGCGATCTCCGCTCTCCCCGCGCAGGGGTCGCATTGATGAATGTCTGGCTGCTCTTCCTGATGGGCATCACCGGCAGCCTGCACTGCGCCGGAATGTGCGGCCCGCTGGCGCTCGTGGCGGGCGGCCGCGGGCTCTTGCCGTATCTCGCGGGCAAGACTTCGACCTACGTGCTGCTCGGGGCGTTGGCGGGTGCGCTTGGCGAGACGGTCATAAAGACCGGCTCCGCGGGACCGCGCGTGCTTGCCATCGGCGCCGGCGTGCTGCTCGCGGCCGCCGGCCTTCACTCGTTGGGTTTGTTTGGCAATTTTGTAGCCGGAGCCGGAGTTGCCGCCCGCGCCGGCCGCGCTATCGCGTCGCTGGCCGGACAAGGCAGCGCGGGAAAACTGGTGTTCGGCGCCGCGAACGGCCTTCTTCCCTGCCCGATGACGTATGCGTTCACGGCGATGGCCGCGGCCACGGGCTCGCCGGTGCTCGGCGCGGGAACGATGCTGGTTTTAGGCGTGACGACGGCGTTACCCCTCGCCGTCTCCGTTCTGGCCGCGGGCCGAGCCCTGCGCTTCGTGCGGTTCCCCGCCCTGGCGGGAGTCGTCATGCTGCTCGCGGCGGCGCTGACGCTCTACCGCGGATTCGCCGCCGCAATGCCCGCCTGCCACTGAACAAGCTTAGATTCCCACGCGCTCGAAGATCCGGTCCACGTTGCGCAATTGGCGGTCGAGCGAGAAGCTCCCTGCGATTTTCTCCGGCGTGAGCACGGCGCGAATGTCGGGATCGGCCTCGATCGCAGCCCGGAAGTCCGAACCCTCTTCCCACGCGCGCATGGCGTGCCCCTGTACGGTGCGATAGGCCTGTTCCCGCAGCATTCCCGCAGCGGCGAGATCGAGCAGCAACTGGCCGGAAAAGATCAAGCCGCGCGTGAGTTCGAGGTTGCGTTTCATGCGCTCCGGGTAGACGCGCATGTGGCGCACAAGGTTTGTGGTGCGCGCCAGCAGGTAGTCGGTCAGGATGGTCGAATCCGGCAGAATCACGCGCTCCACGGATGAATGGGAGATGTCGCGCTCGTGCCAGAGCGCGATGTCCTCATACGCCGCCTGTGCGTTCGCCCTCACCACCCGCGCGAGCCCGCAGATCTGCTCGCAGGTGATCGGATTGCGCTTGTGCGGCATTGCGGAGCTTCCCTTCTGCCCCGCGGAAAAAGCCTCCTCGGCCTCGCGCACCTCCGTGCGCTGCAAGTGCCGCACCTCAAGCGCGATCTTCTCGAGCAAGGCCGTGACGAGCGCCAGCGCCGAAACATACGCTGCGTGGCGATCGCGGGAAATCACCTGTGAAGTGATAGGAGCAGGCTTCAGGCCGAGCTTCGAGCAGATGCGCTCTTCGACGTCCGGCCCGATGTGCGCGAAGGTACCCACCGCCCCATTCGTCTTTCCGACGGCCATATCTTCCGCCGCCGCGCGCAGGCGCGTAAGATTGCGCTGCGCTTCGTCGTACCAGAGCGCCAGCTTCAAGCCGAACGTGATCGGCTCGGCGTGTACGCCGTGCGTGCGGCCCACCTGCACCGTGTGACGGAACTCACATGCCCGTTCGCGCAGCACGTCCCGCAGCTTCTCCAGCCCGGCGATGAGCAGCCGCGAGGCCTGCGCCACTTGCAGCGCCTGTGCCGTATCGACAACGTCGTTCGAGGTCAGCCCGTAATGCAGCCACCGCGATGCATCTCCGTGCCCGGCCGCTTTCATGCTCTCGGCCACCGCGGTCGTGAACGCGATGACGTCATGCTTGACTTCGAGCTCGATCTCCAGAATCCGGTTCACGTCGATTTTGGCGTGCTCGCGCAGCAGGCGCGCCGCCTCGGCGGGAATCTCGCCCAATTCGGCCAGCGCGTCCGAGGCGGCGAGTTCCACCTCGAGCCATGCACGGTACTTATTCTCGTCACTCCAGATGCGGCCCATATCGGGCCGGGTATATCTCGGGATCATAGTGGTTTCAGTATTCGAAAACTTCCGTGGGATGCCGGTAGCCGGCAATCACGAGCTTGGTAAAGATGCTGCGTCCTTCGAGCGCCTGTTCGGCTCCGAGACGCACAATGTCGGGATGGTTATTGTTCTCGCTGAGATGCCCTAGCACGAGCGTCGAGGTCGTGCTGTCGAGTTCGGTTTTGATGAATTCGCAGACCACGTCATTCGAGAGGTGCCCCTTCCGCCCCATCACGCGTTGTTTCACCGACCACGGATACGGCCCCACCTTCAGCATCTCGAGGTCGTGGTTCGACTCCAGGATCAGCATGTCGGCGCCGCGCAGATGGTATTTGATGGACTCGGGAATGTAGCCCAGATCGGTGGCCATGCCGATCCTCACGCCCTCGGCTCGAAAGCAAAAGCCGATCGGGTCGATTGCATCGTGCGGAATCGTGAATGTGTCGATTTCGATATCGCCGATCACGATGCGCGCCCCGGCCTGGAAGCTCTCGATCTTCGGATCGTAGCCGTTCCAGGTCAGGCTCGGCCGCGTCAGGGTCGTCACATATACCGGGATATCAAGATTCTTGGCGAGCACCGGCAGGCCCGAGACGTGGTCGCTGTGCTCGTGCGAAATGATAACGGCGCTGATGCCTTCGGGCGGCTGGCCGACCTCCGTCAGCCGCCGGCAAATCTCGCGACGGCTCAGGCCGGCATCTACCAGCAGTTTCGTTCGCTCCGTTGCTATGAGGGTGCTGTTACCGGAACTCCCACTGGCCAGCACGCAGACCTTTACGATGACGTCCTCCCGCGAAATTCCGTTTTAGCACATTGAAGTCGTGCGTGCCTGCTAGAATGGTGATTCCATGAAAGTTCGCGTGTACGTTACTCTCAAACCCACAGTTCTCGATCCTCAAGGCCAGACGATCCGCTCCGCGCTGGCCGGGCTTGGCCACAAGAGCATCGCCGATGTCCGGCAGGGCAAGTATTTCGAAATCTCGCTCGCGCCCGGCACCGACCGCGCACAGGCCGAGGCCGAAATGCATCAGATCGCCCGCGACGTGCTGGCCAACCCGGTCATCGAGGAGTACCGAATCGAGTTTTTGGATTGATGGTGACACAGAGGGCCGCAATAGTCTAAAATCAAAATTCCGCCGTTTGGGCGCGTAGCTCAGTTGGTTAGAGCGCCTGCTTCACACGCAGGAGGTCACAGGTTCGAGTCCTGTCGCGCCCACCACTTATCCGTCGGTGTTTCGGCTCTACGCCAAAAACGGGGGCAGTCCCGATCCCAAGGAGACCAGTTAACCACAGAGCACGTGCACTCGTTGCCGGTAATTGTCGAAGTTGCGGAAGCCGTACGCCTGCCTGCTAATGGTTTCCATCTTGTTGTGAAAGCCTTCGGTGATGCCGTTGGAACGGGTAAAGCGCCACATGCGGGCAATCTCCTCGGACCAGGAGTGAAGGGTGTCGCCCAAGGCGACGAGCTGCGCCAGGCCGGATTGGCGCAACTCGGCGACGGCGCGAGAGCCGCTGTTTGAAGCGGTAGATTTCATTCAGCGCCGGCCGCTCGGCCAGGTAGAGCAGCAGGCGGAGTTTCTGGTCGGGCTTGAGGTTGTGGCGATGCCGCCGCATCAGCGTAGATCGTAGAACGTAGGAGGTTTTCCCACGTTCCACGATCTGCAAGGCGGGCGGCGTCCTGCGCCCACCATACACCCCCGGGCTTAGGCTGCCGCAATCCAGTCGGGGTTGATTTCCACGCCAAGGCCCGGCCCCTGCGGCATCTGGATTTCTCCGTCCGGACCGGCAATCGGGGGATTCCGGAAGACCGAGAAGCGGTTCCGGTAGGAGCAGGCAGGCGGGTCGTGAATCAGTTCGAGCCATGAAGGATGCGCCCAGGACGCCACCAGGTGCATGGCCGCGAGCGTTCCCAGATCGGCGAGAGCACAGTGTGGAACCACCTGCCGGCCGGCGAGTTGCGCCGACGCCCCGATCTTTCGCAGCCCGGTAATGCCGTCGGCCGCCGTCACCTCCGGCTGAAGAATGCTGTAAACGCCCTGCTGAATCATCCAGGCGAACTCATTCGGCCAGCGGCAGTTTTCTCCGCCTGCGATCGGGATTTCCACGCGACGGCCCAATTCTGCAAGACGGTCGAAGGCATAGCGGGGCAGCGGCTCTTCCAGCCAGATGCAGCCAAGCCGCTGAAGCTCGCGCGCCGTTTCAACCGCGCGGGAGAAGTCCCACAGCACGCCCGGCTGCCAATCGGCGGGCGATTGCGCCTGGTTGGCGTCGATCATGATCTGCATGCGATCGCCCACCTTCGCGCGCACGGCTTCCACCTGCTTGAGGTCCTCTTTCATGGTCGCAGCATGGATGCGCAGCTTGATCCCCTTCCAGCCCTCCTCAAGCAGACGTGCGGCCATTTCCGCGCGTTCGGCCGGCTGGGAGACTTGCACCATGCTCGCGTACGGGGTCACCTTGTCTTTCGAGCCGCCGAGCAGCTTGTAGATGGGCTGGCCACATGCTTTTCCGATCAGATCCCATAGCGCGATATCCAGGTTCGCCGGGCCGCGATGCACGCCGCCCGCGGCGTCGTAGCGCAACAGCGCAATGTGCCGTTCGACATCGAAGGGATCTTTTCCCACCAGCTTGGCCTCGAAGCCGGCAACGGAAGCAGGATCGATCCCCGGGCCGATTCCCACCAGCCCCTGATCGGTGTGGATCTCCGTGAACGAGCCGCCGCCCATGCGAAACGAGATCCGCGTTCCCGGGTTCCACGACGGCTCGAGCGAGCCCAGTTCCTTTATCACCTTCAACCGGACTACTCGAATGCGCGTGATCTTCATCCGGGCGGGAGGGCGCAGGTTGTTTTGCCCCGCGAGGGTTGCGCCCGCCGCCAGCGGCGCCGCCGCCAACTGCGCAAGAAAGCTCCTACGATACATCGGGCTCAGGGTCATGTACCAACTATGAGCGAAAGGACACAACGGGACAATTGAAATTTCGTGAATGCAGTTTTACTTGTACCGGTCGTAATCGAACGGCTCATCGATCAGGTGCAGTTCCGGCTCGTTCTCCAGAGGAAGGTAGACCGTCTTCAGTGCGTGCCGTGAAAAGGCGGTCAGCTTGCGAGGTTCCGCCGCCCCATTGGTCCATTCGTAAAGCGGGATCTCCCAGGGGTTGAAGGTATCAGTCAGACCGCGCTCTTTCGCAATGCGGCACAGATGCACGTTCCCCGGTTCGTGCCCTCCCAAATAGAGGCCGATCACGTCCAGGCGGAACTTGTCCTTGCCGAACAGAACGAGGTTGGTGAGGTAGTCCTGCCCCAATCTGAAGCCGTCGCCATCGCGGCCGTAGATGCCTTCGATCATGGCTAGGCCGGTGTTGATCGTGCTGACGTTGTCGCAGGTCTTGTGTGCCCAGATCTCTTGTTCGATCGGCCCGATCGCCGCACCGTTTCCACGGCTTCCACGCGAAGCGTAGCGGCTGAAGCCCTTGTGCCGGCCGAAGAAGCCCTCCACCACTGGTTGGACATTGGATTGGATGTCGGGCTTCACGAGATCCGCCACGCCCTGCACGGTTCGCCAACCGCCGCAGAAGGAGGTGTAAGGATGCGCCACCAGGCCCTGCTCGTTCTTCATAGCCAGGGTGAGGCACATACTGTGCGCCTTCCACTTGGCAATATTCAACAGCCACGTGTCAGGTTCTCCGACGGGAGCATAATGTGGGATTCGCCTGAAGACGACACCGTCCGGGACCTTGGCCCACGTAATGCCGAAACCGTCGCGCAAATGCCGGGGCCGCGGTTGCGGTTCGCACAACTCCACGCCGAGGCGCTCATTGATGTCATTGAAACCCCGGACGTTCCAAGTGTCGTAGAGGGTCGATTCGATGAAGTGGAAGCGGCTCAATCCAAGTTCCTTGAGCCCCCTCACCATGCCCTCGTAGAATTGCGGGTCGGTCCCGACGCCCCAGTTCTCTTCCGGAGGACGCCGGCGATCATGGACGCCCGTTGCGTTCGGCTTCAGGACGATCCTGTGAGTCACCGGCACGCCGGGGGAATTCATCGGTATGAATATCTCCCGCGCCAGCGCCAGACCCTCCGCAAGCTTGGCGGCCGCGTCCATTTTGTGCGCGACACGGGTCCGGCGGATGAAGACCGCTTTCGGGTTCGCCTCAATGAACGGGTGCAGCCCAAAATAGGCGGCCGGAAGACGATTTGGAACACGCGTTGAACCGGCGCCCAAGACGGCAGCGCCTAAACCTCCCGCCGCAACGCGGAGGAATTCTCTCCTGGATGTGTCGATCATCGGAACACCACCGTTGCCACACATGCAAGTTGAGGAAGCGCGACCTCGGAAGCCGTCCCGCGCGGAGCCGTCTTCAACTCCACCGGCGCAGCTTCCGGGCGCAATAGAGTGCCCCGGCTGAATCTGCCCTGCACCCGCACCAGAACCGGAAGATCGATCGGCCGGCCGTAGTTGATGATGTGTACCGCAGCAACACCGGTGACCGGACCAGTCCTGGGCGCCTCGGTTGCGAGCGCCAGCCCTGCCATACAGTTCCACATCCGCGTGGCCCGCCGCTTCTGGCCAACGATATCGATGAGGTCCAGCGCGAAGTCTCCCGGATCGGAGACCGGCTCCCGGTAGGCCACCACTTGCCCCTTTCCAAGAGAAAAGACGTCCCGATCCGGGTCGCTTCGCAGCGGTTTCAGACCCGGCGCGCGCCACCACGCTTTTTCGCCGGGCTCGTCAGTCACCACAGTGGCCCCGGCCTCGGCGTGCGCCAGGATGCGGCGCCCGATGGCGGCGTCCGGCCTTTCGATGCCTGCCGCGGACACAACGAGCCGCCGCTGCGGGTCGGGGGGAGGTGGATCGGCCGCCGGCGCCAGTGCCGGCGACAAGTTTTGCCGGTAACACAGGTTCGCGATCTCGAAAGACATGTCGCCGTGATCTATGAGCACCGTGACGACGGGCAGGGCCGGCCGGCCGAACAGGAACGAATGAGCGCGCAGCCATGCCGCGGTGCGTCCGAGTCCCCGCCATGCGCTCATTGCATTGTCCGCACGGCGTAACAATGCGTCACGGTAATCCGCATCGAGCGCCATGATGTAGTTGCCGCCCGTCACCCACGCCTCCACGAGCGCCAACTCGAGCGATTCACGGCGGACAACGCGCCCCGCGCTCACCCCTGCATCCGCATCCGGGCGATACCCCAACAACACAGGCAGCCGGGGGTACAGAGTGCGCACGTAGCCGGCCAGGTGGCAGTTCTGGTCGATCCACAGGCTGCGAGTCGCACTGGCAACGGACGCATCGGGACTCTGGACACCCGGCCAGACGCCGGATCGAATCAGAGTGATCTCACCCGGCACAGCCTTGCCCGCATCCCGGACCTCAACAAGCCTCACTCCCGACTCGGGGATGAAGTGAATGCCGGCGGCTGCACAGGCTTTCTCAAAGCTTTCATTGGAGGGTGCGATGACGGCCGTAATCCCTCCCTCCTTCAGGAGAGGGACATGGCTTACCTCAGGGCCGATCCAGCGGAGCGCGATCTCATGCGTCAGGTCCACTGGCATAGCGGGTCACCGGAAATTCGACCTCAGCGTTTTTAACCTGGCCCACGCCGCCGCTCGCGCCTTTTGGTTGGCTTCCGTTGCGTCCGGTTGCCCTCCGGTTCGCATGAATCCGTGGGCGGCGCCTTCGTATGTCACTATCTCGTAGAACTTGCCCGCCGCCTTCATCTGCTCCTGCGTTTGAGGGATGGTCGCGTTGATGCGCGCGTCGTTCCCCGCGTAAAAGCCGTAGACCGGAGCCTGTATGTTGGGGATCGCGTCCGCGGCCGGACCACTGCCATAGAAAACGAATGCCGCCGACAGATCCCTCCGGTTGGTTGCGAAACGGAAGGCCTGTCCACCGCCCCATGAGAAGCCAACAACGCAGACTTTCCCGTTGCAGGCGGGGAGGCTCTTGCAGTGCGCGACCACGGCGTTGAGATCCGCGGTGATCTGGTCGGGCGGCAGGTTGCGAATGGCTTGTCCAACCTCGTTTGCCTGAAAGTCCTTCGTCCTCCCACCGTTGGGAGCCATGCCGGACAACAGATCGGGCGCGACAGCCAGGTAGCCGGCCTGGGCGAATTCATCGGCGACGTTCTCCACCCAGTCCGTCATCCCAAAGATCTCGTGGATAACCACCATCGCAGGCGCTTTGCCTCGCGACTCTGGATGAGCAACCACCGACTCGACGGACCGGTCACCGTGCTTTATCGCAACCCACTCGCGCCGCTGCTGCGGCCTGTCCTGCGCACAAAGTGAGGAAAGACTTACGCTGGCCGCTGCGGCGCTTCCCTCCAGAAACCGCCTCCTGGAAACTGTCTCCATCGCTAGCCTGCTCCTGTGTACCACCAGTATTCTCCAATGGCGATCCCGGCACAAGGAAAAAATTGGGGTGAAGAGCCGGGCAAGCCGCACTCCGCTACCCGCCGCAGCACTTCTTGTACTTGAGACCGCTGCCACAAGGGCAGGGATCGTTGCGTCCCGCTCTTGGCGGGGCGGCCGGCGACACCGGCGCCGGCTTACGTTGCCTGAACACCAATCTCGCCAGAGGCTCCCGGCTGTGCAGGAAGAACCGTTTCAAGCCCGCGCACAGATAGTTCAGGCCCGGTTCCCCGTCCGGCGTCCGAAGGAATCGGTATTTGGGGCATCCGCCACTACACATGGCCAGCACTTCGCATTCCCTGCAATAGCGCGGTAACGCGTCCCGCTTGGCGTCGCCGAAGGCCCGTTGCATCGGGCTTTCCAGAAGCGCATCCAGCGGAGTCTCGAGGATATTACCCAGCCGGTGCCCGCCATCCACGTAGTGATCGCACGGGAAGAAGTCGCCGTTGTGTTCGATCACCGGGATATCGCCGCAGGTCTCCCGAAAGACGCACAGCGAATGCTCCATGCCGAGAGCAGGCCGGGCTGCCTCCTCGAAGGTTTGCACCGTAATCCGGTCAACGTCCCGCGCAATCCACTCATCGAATACTCTGCACAGAAACGTCCCGTAGTCTTCCGAAGACGGCGTATACGGGCTGACGCCATCCGCGGCCTCCGGCGCGCGCTCCACCACCGGAAGAAAACCCAGGTACTGGCAGCCGATCTCCCGGAAGAACCGGTAGACGCTGAGCGGAGACCTGACGTTGACGGCGTGCACCACACACACGATGTCCGTGTATACCCTGTGCTTACGCAGGAGTTCGTAGCCGCGCATTGCCAGTTGGTGGGTCGGCTGTCCGCCCCTGGTCACGCGATAGCGGTCGTGCAGTGGGGCCGGACCGTCGAGGCTGAGGCCCACGCTGAAGCCCTCCGCCGCCAGGAATCGGCACCACTCCTCGTCCAGCAGCACTCCGTTGGTCTGGATGCCGTTGCGGATCCGCCAGCCTTGCGGCCGGTGCTTGCGCTGAAGCTCGACGGCCTTCCGGTAGAAGTCCACACCCAATGTGGTGGGTTCGCCGCCGTGCCAGGAAAAGCTGACTTCCGGGCCGGCCGAGGCCCGTATGTGCTGGATTATGTACTCCTCCAGCACGCTGTCCGTCATGCGGAATGCGTCCGCTCCGGGATACAGGCTTTGCTTATCGCGGTAGTAACAGTAATCGCACTCGAGATTACAAAAAGCTCCGGCCGGCTTGACGAAGACTTGAAAGCTCCGGCTGACTTCTCCCACAAATCCTCCTGCACGCAGTTACCTACGGTATCAACCAAGGGCGGCGATGCGGCTCTTCACCGTACGCCGGTCTACCGCGAGCCGGCGAGCGGCTTCCTCATAGCTGCCGGTCTGGCGATAGACGAGCGCGCAGTAGCGCCCCAGGAGCTCGTCGGCCGTGAGCCGGCCGGCACGGAAATCCTCCCAAAGGTCGGGCTCGTTGCTGTGCCGGGAGGCCGGCTGGTAGTCCCTCCGGATGAGGACGTTCCTGACGCACTGTTCCAGTTCGCGGTAATTACCGGGCCAGGCGTAGTCGGGGGCAAGCCGGTTGCGAATCCACGTCTCCACCTCGGCCGCTAGAGGCTCCGCGTCGTCGCCGGCCACCCGCCGCGCCAGAAAGAGCACGAGGTCATGCAGCACCGCCGGATTGGCGCGCAGTTGTTCGGAGAGCGACGGTGTCACCACCTGGTCCGAACAGAGGCGGTAGTAAAGGTCCTCGCGAAAACCGCCCTCGCGGATCGCGTGCGCGAGGTTGCGATTCGTGGCGACCATCAACTTGCCCTGGAAGGAACGGCTCTTCACATCGCCCACCGCATGAAAGGTGCGCGTCTCGATCACCCGTAGCAGCTTGACCTGAATCGCCGGGTCCAGGTCGCCGATTTCGTCGAGAAACACGGTGCCGAGCGGCGAACAGACCTCCAGCCATCCGCGCCGGTCTTCGAGCGCTCCAGTGAACGCCCCGCGCCGGTGTCCGAACAGTTCGGATTCGATCAACGCCGGCGACAGTGCGGTGATGTTGATGGCGTGAAACGGACCGGCGGGGTCCCGATCGAAGGCCAGCCGCCTGTCGTCGAACGGCCGGTAGCGGGACAGGGCAATTGCGCGCGCCACCAACTCCTTACCGCTGCCCGATGGCCCGGTGATCAGCGTTACAAACTCGCCCATCCGCGCATAGATAGTGCGGGCATAGCGCCGCATATCATGCGTGAAGATGGATTCCCAGACCGCTGCACGAAGGCGGGCCGCGGGGAGCGAACTACCGATAATGCTGGTGAAGATATGGTGGAACGCGCGATGGATCTGGAAATAGCAGGCGAACGTGTGCTTCGGCGCATGAGCCATGGGAAAGCGCAGGCCGTCGATCTCGAGATAAGATTGCCAGTCGCTCAGAAACCCGGTGTAGAAATCCCAGCAGGGGCGCTCATCAATCAACGCGGCATAGAATCGCCTGGCATAGCGGTGATGGAGGTAGAACAGAACTGCGTCTTCATAGAGCGCCAGGTCCTCTGATCGCACGTGCCCTCCGAGGCGGGCACGCAACTCTCCAAGCATATCCCCGAGCCGGTCGATGATTTTCCAGACGTTCGCCCGCGGTTCTTCCGGGTTCTCGGCCCGCAGACTCCAATACGGGGCGGTCTCAATAAATTCAGCGCCGAGGGCTTCGGACTCAAACTGAAGGCGGTCGGGGAGAAACGGGTTGCAGTTGGAGAGGGCGGAGACGGCGCGGAGGAAGGCGCGCTCTCTGGAATTCAGCAACGGCATCGGGTCGAGTATACAGAAAATGTATGAGTCCTGCCATGGAATGTATGCCACTGGCCGCAGATGCCCTCCCCCCTGATGGCTGATCTCAGACAAACGGCTCTCGAATCAATAACTTCACCTTCAGGCCGGCAAACGGCAACCCAGGTGCTTCGCTCCACGGCGAAATGCGGCCGTCCTATGGACCCCAGGTCACCCGAACTGATAAAGTGCCGGTTGTCTGTGGGGCCGCCTCGGTTGTGCGCGCCGCCTTAAGGAGCTGGAGACGACATGTCCGGACTTCTCGCTGTACTTGTGCTGCTGTTCCCGCTGGTCGTGCTGATCTGGCTGGTGGCTCATGGCTCACGGCTGAAAAGGGTCGAGGAGGTTCTGGCAGAGCGATCCTCATACGATAG
The DNA here is from genome assembly GCA_023436715.1 of Acidobacteriota bacterium. Classification (GTDB taxonomy): domain Bacteria; phylum Acidobacteriota; class Terriglobia; order Bryobacterales; family Bryobacteraceae; genus Fen-330. Next base: position 12,710 of record JAEZIJ010000112.1, on the reverse strand, counting down.
CGACCAAAAGCAAATTGCGGCGCTCATCCGGCGGGTCTACGCACTGGAGCGGCAACTCGAGGCTCGCCCCGCACTGGATTTGCCGGCCCCTGCACTGGATTTGCCAATAAGCCCCGCGCCGCCAAAACCCGAACCGCGAACCGCTGCCGGTCGCCCACCTGCTCCTACGAAGGAGGTACAGGTCGTACCGGCTCCGCCGCCACGACCCGAACCCGACGTCGTTGCGGCGCCGGCTTCCCCGGAGCCGGAGGTGGTTCCAGCAGCCGGCCCAGGCTGGCGGGAGCGGCTGTTTGCCGGCCAGGAATGGGAAGCGGTGGTCGGCGGCAGCTGGCTGAACAAGCTCGGCGGAGTCGTTCTCGTTGTTGGCCTCGCGTTACTGCTCGGCTACTCGGCTGCGCGAGTCGGCCCGCTCGGGCGCGTAATGATCTCGTTGGCGGCAAGCCTGTGCCTGCTCGTGACGGGCATCGTCGTCGAGGCGCGCGGCCGGTTTCGGATATTCGCGCGCGGGCTGATCGGGGCCGGATGGGCTGGTCTCTACTCGACTGTGTATGCGATGCACTCGGTCGAAGCGGCTCGCGTGATTCAGAACCCTTGGCTCGGCGCCGCTCTTCTGCTGGCTGTAGCAATCGGAATGATTGTGCACTCGCTGCGCTACCGGTCGGAGGCGGTCACGGGAGTGGCATACGCCGCGGCATACGTGAGCCTCGCTGTGACGCCGCTCGCGGCCTTTTCGGTATTGGGCCTTTTTCCGATCACTATTTCGCTGCTGTTTCTCAGTTCGAGGATGCACTGGCACACCGCCGCTCTGTTGTCCTTGCTGACGACGTACCTCGTCTGCGCCACACGCGAGTCGCACGGCTCACCGCTATGGGCGACAACCGCTCTAGTCGCGGATTACTGGCTGGCGTTTGAAATGCACGACCTCGTTCGGATCGCGCAAAGGGAGCCCGCTCCGCGCCGTGCGCTGGCGATCTGGCCGTTGAACGGCGCGGCCGCTCTTCTGCTGACCTACGCCAAATGGCATTCGACCCAGCCGCAGGCCCTCCACTGGCTGCTGGCCGGCGCCGGCACTGCGTTTCTTCTGAGCGCGGTCGCCCGGGCTTTCCTGCGTCCGCCATCAAGCTTCAAAGAGGATAACCCGGCGTTCGACCGCGTCGTCTCCGGCTATGAAGCCTCGATCACGGCGTCGGCGGCGCTGATTGGTTGGGCCAGCCTCGAAGGACTGCCGCTTCTTCGAGCGATCTTTGCCCTTGCCGCTGAAGCGGAAGCCCTGTTCCTGGCCGGCCTTGCATTCCGCACCGCGCACCTGCGCCGGCTCGCGACCGCGGTTTTCGGCGCCGCGATGGTTGCGCTGAGCGTTGATGCCTCGCGCGGCGAGCCCAAGACCGCGAACGGCCTGCTTCGCTATCCATGGACGCCGGCCGCTGTGCTGTTAGCCGGGCTGTTCTACCTCAATCGTTGGTTGCGCCGCGGCCTCGCCTACAGTTGGGCGGCTTCGGCAGTCGTCGTGGTTGTCCTGGGATTCGAAGTTCCGCCCCAATACCTCGGGCTCGCGTGGCTGGGTTTCGCCGCGGTCCTGTTTGAGTTCGGGATCGTGCGGCGTCTGGACGAGTTCCGGTTCCAGGGCTACATGGCCGGCGCAGCGGCGGCAGTTTCGCTGGCGGTGGTAAACGTGGCCGGGGCGGGCGTTTCCGCCCTGCCCAATGCGTGGCGGTGGTTATATCTCGCACTCGCCGGCTTCTATGCGATCACCGGCCAACTGCTCCGGCCCTGGCCCGGGCGATTGCCCCAGGAGGAGGGCAACACCGCGCGAACCTTCTGCTCCTGGGCAGGCTCGCTCGCCTCGGTTGCTGTTCTATGGCACGCGGTGCGGCTGGAGAACCTGGGGCTGGCGTTGCTCGTGCTGGCTGCGGCGCTGTTCGAACTGAGTCTGCTGGTTCGCCTCGATGATCTGCGCTGGCAGGGGTACACGATCGGAGTTGCGGCCGCGGCGTGCCTCGCTGCCGTGAACGTTTTCGGCGCGGGCTTGCCGGGCCCCGGAGGACAGTGGGAGCGGCTCGCAGTGGCGGCATTCGTTTATTACGGCCTCAGCCTGCAGGCGGCGCGTTGGTGGCCTGCCTGGCTGGAAAAGCCCGGCGAGCAGGCGAGGGTGCGCGACATGGCGGCAGTGGCTGCCACTGCGTCCACAGCCACGATGCTCTGGTACGCGCTCCCATCGCCGCTGGTCGCGTTGGGCTGGGGTGCGCTGGCGCTCACTCTGTTCGAAGCGGCGCCTTTGGTCCCTTGCTTCCGTGCGCACTCGGCGATCCTTGCCGCCATGACCTTCGCCCGCCTCTTCTTCGGCAACTTCACCAACCTGGGCGCGACTGCGTTCATTTCGCACCGCATCCTGACGGTGGCGCCCGTAATCTGCCTGTTCTGCTATCTCTGGGCGCAGTTGCGCAAAAGCGCGAACCGACTGTTCGGCTGGGAAGCGAGCGCCGCGCGACTATATCTCTATGCCCCTGTGATTCTCTGGACCGTGCTCCTGCGCTTCGAACTCGGGCGCACACTGGCAGTAGCCGGATGGGCCGTGACGAGCCTCCTGCTGCTGGCGGCGGGATTCAAGAGCGGCATAGGCGACCTGCGCGCCCAGAGCTACGCCCTGGCCGCGCTGACATTCATTCGGAGCTGGAACACGAATTTCTACATCGCCGACGCGTTGCTCGGAATGCCGGCGCGGATATTGACCGGCGGGTTTGTGATCGCGAACTTCTACGCGGGCGAGTTCCTGGCGCCCCGGCGGAAAGCGGACGAGCCTCGCGCGGCCACCTGGCTCGCGCGGCTCGACGCTCAAGCCCGCGTAGCATTCTCGGTAATGGCGACGACACTGTTCGCCGTGCTCATCTACTACGAAGTCTCCGGCACCCTGCTGACTGTGGGCTGGGGCGTGGAGGGCGCGCTATTGCTGCTGGCGGGCTTTGCGCTGCGCGAGCGCTCGCTGCGGCTGGCCGGCCTGACGCTGCTGCTCTCCTGCGCGGCCAAGCTATTCGTCTACGACCTGCGCGAACTGGAGATCGTCTACCGCATTCTCTCGTTCATCGTGCTGGGGCTGCTGCTGCTCGGCGCCTCGTGGATCTACACGCGGTATCGCGGGGGACTCAAGCGCTACCTGTGAGGGACTATGAAGAGGCTGCTGGCATTGGGAGGTGTTGCTTTCCTGCTCGCCGGATGCGCGGCGCTGGTCTGGATCGGCGACCGCGACGGGCGCGTGGAGCTTACTTCGGCGGGCGAGATCTGGGCCGACGTGCTGCGCGATGCGGACCAACTCGGATGGCACGCAGCCCGCGTCCCGCTGGCCGAAGAGGCGGCGCTCGGCGACCGGATATGGAACTCTCTGCCGCTCACAGAGGACCCGGCGCTGACGGCGTACGTTTCCGCCGTCGGGCAGCCGCTGCTGGCGGACCTGCGCCGCAAGGGAGTCGTGTACCGCTTCCATGTGGTCGAGTGGGGCGCCGTAAACGCATTTGCGCTGCCGGGCGGGCACATCGTGGTGGCGCGCGGCATGGTGAACTTCACGCAGTCGGAAGCCGAGCTTGCGGCCGTGCTGGCTCACGAGGTGTCGCACGTGGATCTCGGACATTGCGCCGGGCTGTGGCGGTACCAGCTCGCGTTGAAGCGCGTCGGGCTGAGTGGAGCGGGCGCGACGGCCGACTTGCTGCGTCGCCCGCTCACAGCCGGGTATCGCAAGTACGAAGAGGCCGAGGCGGACGCACACGGCCTTGCACTGACGGTCGCCGCCGGCTACGACCCGCGGGCGGCCGGCGCGCTCTTCTCGTGCATGGGTGCCGGCGGCCGGCTATCAACGAAGAAGACGCCAATAGGCGAGGCGGCCATCGCGGTTCTCGACAGCCTGGGTTCCTATTTCGACACTCACCCGAACCTGGACCAGCGGGTCCGGCGGATTGACTCCTTATTGCGCTCCAGCCAGTCCCGGCTGCGAGGCAAGCAATTCTACCGCGGCGTGGAGAACCGGCGGCGGCTGGCCGCCCGGTCCCAGCAGAGATTCCCGGGTGAGGAGTACGTCTTCTGACCCCGGATTTACTTGAACAACTGAGGCGCGAACTCGTTCAGGTAGTTGCGCCAGTTGATCCACGTGTGCGCGCCGGGCGTCTCTTTGTACACGGGAGTAAAGCCGTGCTTCTTGAAAAGGTCCACGGTCAACCGCGTCGTATTGAGGAGGAAGTCGTCAACGCCGGTCGCGAACCAGAACAGCTTCAATCCCTTCTTCAGCGCGGGATCGTCGAGTTGTGCTTTGTTCTGCTCTTCCCAACTCGGGCCCGGGTTGGCCGGCGGCGCCGGTGCGTTCCCGCCGCGCCGCGCGTTCGGGAAGACTCCAAACAGGCCGGAACTGTACACCCCGATGTAAGCGAACTGGTTGAGCTTGGGAATGGCGATATTCAGCGTCTGGCCGCCGCCCATCGATAGCCCGGCGATAGCGCGGTTCTCGCGAGTAGCGAGCACACGGTAGCGCGATTCGACAGCCGGCATGATGTCGTTCAGAAACTCCTCGACGAACTCGTCCCTGCGCACACCTCCCGGCGCGGCTCCGCGCGCTCCCGTCTGGTTGGTGTGCCCGGCCGGCATCACCACCAGCATCGGCTTCGCTTTTTTCGCCGCGATCAGGTTGTCCACAATGAACCCCGCGCGGCCGACCGAACTCCACGAGTCGTCCGAGTCGCTCGATCCGTGCAGGAGGTAGAACACCGGGTACTTCTGCCCGCCGCTCTCGTAGCCCGGAGGCGTGTAAACATGCATACGGCGAAACCGGTTGAGCACCTTCGAGTAGTACGTCACCTCGGCAACCGCTCCGTGCGGAACGTCGTTCGTATCCATGAAATCCGAACCCTGCACATGCACCAGACTCCAGACGTTGTTGTTCGATTCGCTCACCGAAGGGTTGCGGGGATCGATCACCGCGACACCGTCTACGTTGAAGTGGTAGCGGTACGCGCCAGGGTCGATCGGACCCACCGTGACTTCCCAGACGCCGTTCGCAGCTTTGCTCAGTTGCGCTCCCTGCCCCAGGCCGGGGATATCGCCGCCAACGAGCCGGACAGCTTGGGCCTGCGGCGCTTGGATGCGGAATGCGATGCGGTGATCCGCCAGAACCTCCGGCGAGACAACCGCGGGGGCTTGCGGCCCGCGTGCCGCAGCCGCTTGTCCGTTGATCGTCACATTCCTGAACACGGCGGTCTCGTCGAACGATCCGATGCCCACCTGCCCGGAGCCGAGGCTGCGGTCCACCGCCTCCAACGCGGGAACTGCCTGGCCATCGACACTCACGCGAACAGTTCCGGCCGCGGGGTCGTGGACCAGCCTCACGTGGTACCAGCGCCCGCTCCCGGCGAACGCGGCGGGGCCGCCTTGATTGCTGATCCGCACCCGCTCGCCGCCAAAAACGTGAAATACGCCGTTGTGCACCGGCTGCTCGGCGCCCGTATCCGTCGAGAGGTGAGCATAGTTGAAGTGCGCCTCGTCCCGGTACGCGAAAACGATCATCAGCGACCTGCCGAGCGGCTTCACGTCCGCTTCCACCGTTACGGGCCCGGAATCCCGTACGTCCGCAAGAGCGAATTGGATGGGACGCCGAGGTCCAGGCAGCGGGCCCCTGCTGGCAGCCAGCCGCAGCACCTCCGCTCCTTCCTCCTGATCCACCTTCCAGTCCGTCGCGGCCCGAACCGTCCACTCCCGGCCGAACACTTTGATCGTATCCGCGGCGCTCAATGTCGCTGCGGCGAGAACCAGCAATAACCCGACCAGTTTCATGTGGACATGATAGTCCAAACAGACCACCTCCGGATCGAGTATATTAGGCTCGGAGGAGATAAACATGTCAGTATCCTGGTCTCGCAGAAACGTATTTCAGCTTGCCGGTGCCGCGGCGCTGCTACGCAGCCGTGTGGCCGGCGCCCAACAACGAAGGCCGGGCGGCTGGCTGGAGGAACCGTTTTCCGATGTCGCGCAGCGCGCCAGAGTGTCCGTGGTACACGGCCAGGAACGGCGCAAGAACGCTTACGACGCGCTGATGGCCATCGACAAGGACATCCAGGCGAAGATCAAAGGCAAGAAGTACGCGGTCATCAAGCCGAACAACGTAAACACCGTCAACCAGCTTGCCTCGACCCACGCGGACGCTTTGCGCGGCATTCTCGATTACCTTTCCGAACGCTTCAAGGGACCGGTGGTGATAGCCGAGTCCTCCGCGGGGGACACGCACCAGGGATATGAGAACTTCAAATACCCCGCCCTGGTCCCCGAATACCGGAAGCAGAATCTCAAGCTGATCGACCTCAACGAGGAAGCGAAATTCGAAAGGATCGCGATACTCGACGCCGACCTCCACCTGGTGCCGGTGCGCCTGGCGGCCCGGCTCCTGGATCCCGAAGCATTCGTGATCTGCGCCTGCATGCCGAAGACGCACAACACCGTCATCGCAAGCTTGTCGGTGAAGAACATGGTGCTCGGCGCGCCGCTCCACCAGGCGCCGAAGGAGACGCCGAGGTGGAATGAGAAGCGCAAATACCACGTCGGCTTGCGGCAAACGCACTACAACATGCTGGCCACCGCTCAGAAGATGCAGCCGCACTGGGGCGCAACTCTCATCGACGGCTTCGAGGGCATGGAGGGCAACGGGCCCAACTCCGGAACGCCCGTGCCTTCAAAGATCGCAATCGCGTCCACCGACTACATCGCCGCGGACCGCGTAGCCGCCGATGCAATGGGCATCGATGCCGAGTGGCTGGGTTACCTCAAGTATTCCGGGCAGCTCGGATTGGGCCAGTTCGACATCGCCAAGATCGACGTGATCGGCGCGAAGCTGGCCGACGTTCGCAAGAGCTACCGGCTCCACCAGGATATCGATCGCGAATTGAAATGGATGGGACCGATGGACGAACTGCCGTTCAACCTCGGATGGACGAAGCCCATCTGCGAAACCACTCACGCGTGATGATCGGGTCACGCATGCGTGACCCCTGCAAAACCTCTGTACGGGCCGGGCATGCCCGGCCCGCTTCCATGTTGCGGTTACTCGCGGTGATTTCCCTGGCGGGCGCGCTTGCCACCGCCGCGCCCGGCAGGGTCACGATTGATTACCCCGAAGATGGCTCCATCTTCCCGCCTGAAATTGCGCCGGCCACGTTCGTGTGGCGCGACAACACCGCGGGCGTCACGCGCTGGCGAATCGTAATCTCGTTTGCGGACGGCGCCGCGCCCATCCGCACGGTCTCGGCCGGGTCGCGCATGCGAACCGGGGAAATTGACCCGGACTGCATCGCCGATACGAACGAACCACCAAAGCTGACAGCGGAGCAGGCCGCGGCTCGCACCTGGTCGCCAGCGGCCACGGTGTGGGAGTCGATCAAGAAACACGCAACGTCCACCGTGACTATCACCGGCCTCCGCGGCGCCCAGCGGGTTTCGACCGGCCGCGTCACGATTCACACGTCGAAAGACCCGGCCGGCGCTCCCATCTTTTACCGCGACGTGCCGCTCATGCCTTCCGAAACGCAGGCGGGCGTAATCAAACCCATCGCGTCGGAAGCCGTTCGATTGATCGCGTGGCGGCTGCGTGACATCGCGAAGCCGCGAAGCCGGCTTTTGCTCGATGGCATGCCGGTCTGCGCCAACTGCCATTCCTTTTCGGCGGACGGGAAAACGCTCGGAATGGACCTCGACGGGGTGCAGAACAACCGGGGCCTCTACGCCCTCACTCCGGCCAGGCCGGATACCGCCATACGCAACGAAGACGTCATTCAATGGAGCACCGCGAGCGGACCGCTGAAGGGCAACCTTCGAATCGGCTTTATGTCGCAAGTCTCGCCCGACGGCGAGTTCGTCGTGACAACCATCGACTCGCCGCCGAATTCACCCAAGAGCAACTACTACGTCGCGAACTTCACGGACTACCGCTTCCTCCAGGTGTTCTACCCCACGCGCGGCATTCTCGCCTGGTACAGCCGGAAGACGGGAGTGCTGCAGCCGCTGCCCGGCGCCGACGATCCGCGCTTCGTGCAGATGGGCGCCGTCTGGAGCCCCGACGGCAAGCACCTCGTATTTGCCCGCGCCGCCGCGCGCGAACCGAATCCGCCGGGCACGCCGCAGGCGCGGTTCGCGAATGATCCGCGCGAAGTGCAAATCCGGTACGACCTCTACCGCATTCCCTTCCGGGGCGGACAGGGCGGCACGCCCGAGCCCATCGCCGGCGCCTCGCACAACGGCATGAGCAACTCGTTCCCGAAAATCTCGCCGGACGGCCGATGGATCGTGTTCGTAAAAGCGCGCAACGGCTTGCTGATGCGCCCGGATAGCGAGCTCTACATCGTTCCGGCCGCCGGAGGCGAGGCGCGGCGGCTGCGCGCCAACGCCGCGCCCATGAATTCCTGGCACAGCTTTTCGCCGAACGGCCGCTGGCTCGTGTTCTCCTCGAAGCGCCAGTCGCCCTACACGCGGATGTACCTCACTCACATAGACGAAGCCGGCAACGACAGCCCGGCAATCCTCATCGAAAACGCCACCGCCGCCAATCGGGCCGTGAATCTTCCGGAGTTCGTCAACATCCCTCCGGATGGAATGCGAACGCTCGGCGGGCCGGTGGTCGATCACCTCAAGCTGTTCGACCGCGCCATGTACTACCAGAGGAAAGCCCGCTATGCGGAAGCGATCCCGGATTGGAAGCAGGTGCTCGCTCTTCGCCCGGACGATGCGATGGCCCACGGCAACCTCGGCATGGCGCTGATGCTTGCCGGGCGGCGCGAAGAAGCCGCCGTGCACGTCCGCAAAGCGCGCGAACTCAAGCTCAGGCAGGCGCTCGAGTTGAAGCCGGATTCCGCCGCTACGCACTGTAGCCTGGGCGAAGTGCTCTACGCGCAAGGGGACGCGAGGCAGGCGCTCGCCGAGTGGCGTGAGGCCATCCAGCTTGCGCCGGACTACGCGCCCGCCCTGCGGCAGGCAGCCTGGGTTCTGGCCACATCTCCCGACCACACGCTCAGAAACGGCACCCAAGCCGTGGAGTTCGGCCAACGCGCTGTGCAGGCTGCCGACGGAGACGACCCCGCGGTCCTCGATGCGCTCGCGGCGGCCTATGCCGAGGCGGGCCGCTTTGAAGCCGCCGCTCTCACCGCGCGCCGCGCGCTGCTGGCAGCCTCGCCCGCTCAGGCCGAGAAGATCCGGAGCCGGGCCGCGCTGTACGAGGCGCGCCGGCCATACCGGCATCCCGAGAACAAGTAGGGGCCACGCTACCGGTTATACTTCGGTGTAACCCCGCGCAGCTTCGCCCATACCGCGTCACACGCCGCCACAGTCTCCGGCGTGAGAGGACCATCCCCGATCGCCCTCAAGTTCTCGTCCAACTGCTCGATGCGAGAGGCGCCCAGAATCATACAATCCGTATCCGTATGGTGAAGCAGCCAGTTCAGCGACAGGCTGACGAGCGACCGCCCGGCCCGCTCCGCAACCTTGCGCAGTTCGTCCACCGCATCGAAGTACGCCGGGTGCCAATACCGGTCAAGGTAAAGCTGATTCGCGTCGAATCGCGTGCCCGGCAGCGGAGCTTCCCTCCCCTGTTTCCAGGTGAGCAGCCCGCCCGCGAGCGGGTTGTAAACCACCGTCGAGACGCGCATCTCGCGGCACATCGGCATGTACTCCTGCTCCACGCCACGGGCCAGCAGGTTGTACATCGGCTGCGTCACGGTTGCCGGCCTGTATCCGTTCTTCCCGGCGAGCGACAGCATGCGCACCACCTGCCACGCCGCATAATTCGAACTGGCCGGATACCGGACCTTGCCCGCCTTGACCACTTCGTCCATTACCGCCAGAGTCTCCTCGAGCGGCGCCGAGTAATCGGGCATGTGCAGGTAATAGAGGTCGAGGTAATCGGTCTGGAGCCGCCGCAGGCTCTCGTCGATGGCGCGCAGGATCGCCGCCCGCGAAAGGCCGCTCTCATCCGGCGCTTCGCCCATCTTGCCGTGCACCTTGCTGGCGAGCACCACCTTGTCGCGCCGGCCCTTCAGAATCCGGCCCAGCATCGACTCGGAAACGCCCTTGTTGTAAACGTTTGCCGTGTCGATGAAGTTGACGCCCGCGTCCAGGCAGCGGTCGATGATCCGGCCGGCGGCCGATTCGTCCGTCTGCCCGCCGAATGTCATCGTCCCGAAGCACACGCGGGACACCCTTAGTTCAGTCTGTTTCAGTTGGACCCTGTCCACCAAGACAGCTTAACATCGAAAGCTTCCCGATCTGCCGCAGCCACGCTCACCGCAGGTGCATGCGGAAGTCCGGAACAGCCCCGCCACGAATTGTTGCGCTCCAACGCGCCAGTTCCCCTTCGTCTCCCGTCCAGAACTTGAGCAAAGATCCAAAAACTGCAGCACGACTTCCCGTTGCCCCTTTTCGAGGAGCGCCTTGGCAAGGTCCATGTCGGGACCGAACGTCGCAAGAACGGCATCGCCCGGCGTGATCCTGGCCGATTCCGTCAGGTGAAGACCGGCTGGGGCGATGTCATCCCCCCGGATCGCAATCCGTCCCAGCACCGTGTGCGCCTTGAAGACCGCCCATTGGGAGTTCCGGCGTACAGCGGTCTGCGAGGCCACGTCGAGCGCCTGCTCCGCGTATCGACGGGCCTTTTCATGGTCTCCTGCGTCGAAAGCTGCACACGCTAGTTGGGCAAGAGCCCTGGGCCGCTCGAATTCGTTCGGGATACCTTTGGTCTCAAGTTCAAGGAGCTTCTGGCTGGGCGAAGGGCTGCGTGACCGGTTGAGGCGAACTAGACCCCAAAGAAGATCGGAAGCGAGCCTGTTTGCCTTCTCAATGTTCCCCTGTTGGATCTCGCTACGGATCTGATCGGTCAGCGTCAGCAAAGATGCCTCGTCCAACTGAGGCGTTCCCGAGACCTGAGTCAAAGCGGCAGCCGGCGAAAGGCCGGCCGCAATCACCGCACCGCACATCAAAGGCCTGAAGGTCCTCACAATGTTAAGACGGACAGGCCAAGAAGAAAAGTCGCCGTTTACTTGGATGGCATGAATCTGCGGACGAAGTTCGTGTCGAACTTGCCTGCCAGGAAGTCGGGGTCGGCCAGAATGCGCTGGTGCAGCGGAATGGAGGTGTGAACGCCTTCCACCACGAACATGTCGAGCGCGCGATTCATCCGGGCGATGGCCTCGGAGCGGTCGTGGCCGTAAGTGATTACCTTGGCGACGAGCGAATCGTAATATGGCGAGATCACGCCGTCCGTGTAGGCGGCCGTATCCACACGCACGCCGATGCCGCCGGGCACATTCAGGCCCGTTACCCGGCCCGGCGAGGGCGCGAAGGTCTCCGGATTTTCAGCATTAACGCGGCACTCGATCGCGTGCCCGCGAATCTGCACCGGCAGCTCCATGATGTCGGGAAGTCTCTCTCCGGCGGCGATCCGGATCTGGCTCTTCACGATGTCGATTCCCGTGATCCACTCAGTCACGGGATGTTCCACCTGAACGCGAGCGTTCACTTCGATGAAGTAGATCTGCCCGCATTCGGCGTCCATCACGAACTCGACCGTGCCGGCGTTCACGTACTTCACCGAACGCATGGCCTCGCGTAGCGCGCCGGCGATGCGGTTGCGCACGTCAGGACTGACGGAGGGCGACGGCGCTTCCTCGATCAGCTTCTGGTGCCGGCGCTGTATGGTGCATTCGCGCTCGCCGAGCACTTCGACATTCCCGTGCTGGTCGGCCAGCACCTGAAATTCGATGTGGCGCGCCGATTGTATGTACTTCTCCAGGTAGACATCCGCGCAGTTGAAACTTGCCGCCGCCTCCTGCTGTGCCTGGAGGAACAACCCGGGCAACTCCTCCGGCGTGCGGACGATCCGCATGCCGCGCCCGCCGCCTCCCGCCGTCGCCTTGAGGATCACCGGGTAGCCGATCTTCTCGGCCACGGCCAGTCCCTCCTCGGGCGTTGTCAGGACTCCCTCCGAACCCGGCAGGGTAGGCACTCCCGAGGCCTTCATCGCCGCGCGGGCGCGGTCCTTCAATCCCATCAGCCGGATTACGTCCGGGCTCGGTCCGATGAACCGGATGCCCGAGGCCTCGCACACTTCGGCGAAATCCGCGTTCTCGCTCAGGAAGCCGTAACCGGGGTGGATGGCATCGACGTTGGTTATTTCAGCCGCGCTGATGACCGCCGGGATGTCCAGGTAACTCAGGCTGCTCTTCGCCGGCCCGATGCAGACAGCCTGGTCGGCGAAACGCACGTGCAGGCTATGCCGGTCGGCCTCGGAGTAGACGGCGACGGTTTTTATGCCCAGGTCCTTGCAGGCGCAAATGACGCGTAGGGCGATCTCCCCGCGGTTGGCGATCAGTATCTTTTCGAACATGCGCGAATCAGGCGGGACGGATGGCAAACAGAGCTTCGCCGTACTCCACCGGCTGGGCGTTGTTGGCGAGTTTGCTGATGACCGTGCCGGAAACTTCGGCCTCGATCTCGTTCATCAGCTTCATGGATTCGATAATGCACAGCACGTCGCCCGGCTTCACGATGTCGCCCACCCTGATGAACGGCGCGGCGCTCGGGGACGGAGACTCGTAAAACGTTCCCACGATCGGCGACTTCACCGTGACAAGGGTCGGGTCGCTCAATGGGTCGGCGGCGGCCGGCGGCCGCGCGGCCGCCGCCGCGGGTTTCGGGGACCA
>JAEZIJ010000010.1 GCA_023436715.1 Acidobacteriota bacterium | reverse complement strand
GGGCGGGGCGCGGGGGGGGCGGGGCCCCCCCGCCCCCGCTCCCGTAGCTACCGGTCCCGGCCCAGGAACCCGCTTCGGTCCCTTTCGGCCGCCTCGCCGGTCGGCGGCGGGTACTCCTTCGCTCCCGCGGGTGCGGGACCGGCCGCATTCAGCACTCGAATCGCCGCCAGCCGAACCGGCCCCGGCATCGTCGCGTCGCTCAACGTGGCGTACATCTCCAACGCCCGCGGACGGTTGCTCGCCATCAGCCCTTCGGCGCACAGCAGGGCAGCCCGGGCCGCTACGGCGAACACCGGAAGCTTGGTCCGTCCTAGTGCCGATTCCAAAGCCCTGGAGGCTTGCACCCCGCCGATCATCCCCACCGACGCCGCGGCTGCCCCGGCAACTTCGGCATCGCTGTCGTCGATCAGTTTCGTGAGAGCGTCCAGCGCCTTGGCGTCCTTACGTACGCCGATCGAGTTGATGACGCCCACTTGAAGCCTGCCTTTCAATTTCGGGAGCGCGGCGCGCAGAGCGGCGTCCACGGTTGGGGCGGGGTTCGGCTCCAGACCGAAGCGCGCGTAGCATGCCAGTTGAGGGTGGCTCAGCAGCGCCGCCATCGGCTGCACGACTTCCGGCCCGCCGGTGAACGCCAGCTTCTTGCACGCAATCGCCTTCTGAAACACCGTCGAGTTGGGGTCCTTGAGTATGGCGAGGAGCTTCGGCGGATCCATTTTCCAGATCGCCAATCCGTCGAATTCGGGGAGAACCGACGGCGGCGGCGTGCGCTGCGGCTTGGCCGTTGCCGCCTGGGGTGGTTGTGTCTGTCCGGTTGCTTGTGGCATTTCTGTAATCTCCTTATCCCCTCGGGTCCCCTACATACTTGTGGCCAACGCTTCCATGCGCCAGGGCTCGCGGTAGGCCCGGCCGCGCATGCGGTTAGCTTCCTCGTCATTGATGAACATTCGCTTCGCCGGGTCCCAGGTCAGCTTCCGGTTCAGTTGAGAGCAGATCCAGGCCGCATGTGAGGCAACGTGCGTGTGGGCCGTCACCTCTGCGTTTGCCCGTGGCGGAGTGCGCGAACGAATGCATTGCAGGAATTCGCGGATGTGCTCCGCGGTCGGGTCATACCTCACCCCTTGGCGGGTTGGCAGCAGGGACTTCAGATTCGGGGACACCTCGATCCGCCCGCTATCGCCCGTCTCCACCCAGCCTTCGGTCCCTTCGAACCGGTTGCTGCAGGAGCCGAGCAGCGACCAACTGTGGTTGCGCAGCACGAGCTTCACTCCGTTGGCATACCGGCAGTTGATCGTGTACCGGCTGATAAGACCGTCGCCGCGGAAAATGCCGCCTTCGGGCTCGTACTCGACCGGCTCCGTGTACTCCATGTCCGCCGCCCACTGAGCCATCGCCACGGTATGCGATGCCCACTCCAGCAGCCCGGCGTGGAAATCCCAGAATTCGCCGCGGCCGCGGTCCGGGTAGGAGGAATTGTATGGCCTCCAGAGGCACGGGCCAAGCCACTTGTCCCAATCGAAGACCAACGGGTCCGGCTCCGGCTCCGCGGGCCACCAGCCGTGCCCACCCGCATCCACGGTTCCCAGGCCGATCGCCGTATCCGCGTGTACCGCCAGGAGCCTGCCCAGCTTGCCGCTGCGCGCCAACCCCACCGCGAACTCGAAAGCGTACTGGTTCTTGCGCTGGCAGCCCGACTGGTAGACCACGCCGTACCGGCGCACATTGTCGGCCAGCGCGTAGCTCTCATTGATCGACATGGCCGCGGGCTTCTCGCTGTACATGTCCTTACCGCACTGTGCGGCCCACACAGCCATGGGCCCGTGCCAGCGATCGCTGGTCGCAATCAGCAGGGCATCGATGTCGGGCCGTGCCAGGAGTTCGGCCGGGTCGCGATACATCTTGCAGTCATTGTTCCCGTAGTGCCGGTCGACAGTGCTCTTGACCATCTCCCGAGCGCTCTCGCGGACATCGGCAACGGCGACGAATTTCACCCGCGAATCGCCGAGCATCTGCCTGAGGTCGCTCATGCCGCGGCTGCGTATCCCGATGCCACCGAAGACCAGTTGATCGCTCGGCGAGTACCTCCCGACCAGCACCGGTCCTATACCGGGCGCACCTGCCTGGCCTCCAGGGGCTTGTCCTGCCGGCGCTTGCGCCGCTGGAGCCTGGCCAAGAACAGGCCCGGCGGCCGCGGCCACGGCGCCGGCCTTGGTCAAGGCCTTCCCGAATGTTCGTCGCGAAACGCCCTGCTTCTCTTCCGCCATGAATTCCTCCCTTATGAACAGAGCACAACTCTATCACTATGGCGCTTTGCTCTCAAGACGAAACTCGGAGTGCCGGGCACTCTTTGCGGCGCGCCGGCCAAAGAACACCGGCGCGCACCGATTTTGTGTAGTCTGTGAAGGTGAAACACTTAGCCCTACTGCTTCTTGCGGCAATACTGCCGGCCCTTCAAGCTCAAGACATGCCCGGCCGCGAACTCTCCCCGTGGCAGCCAGGGATGCTCGAAATCCACCAGATCAGCACTGGACGGGGAAACTCGGGACTATACATCTTTCCCGACGGCACCACCATGCTCGTGGACGCCGGTGAGAACGCGAGCAAGACACCGCGGCATACGCCAGACCGCCCGGACTCCTCGCGGCCGGCCGGAGAGTGGATCGCGCGCTATATCCGCCACGCCCTGCGCCACAACCCGCAGCCGGTGCTCGATTACGTGCTGCTGACGCACTTTCACGCCGATCACATGGCGGGGCTGACGCGCGTGGGCGAACGCCTCAAGATCGGGAAGCTCCTGGATCGCGGCTGGCCGGATTACAGCTACCCCGCTCCTGTCGAGGACGCCGCAACCAGGAACTATCGGGCTTTCATAAACGCATTGAAAGTCGAGCGCTTCGTGCCCGGCCGCAACGATCAGGTTGTACTGCTCCACGCGCCGAACGAGTACCGCGATTTCGAGTTCCGCAACGTCGGCGCGGACGGCGAGATCTGGACCGGGGTGGGCGCGGCCACGCGTCACCACTTCCCCGCCCTGGAGACCGTGCCGAAAGCGGACTGGCCCACCGAGAATATGTGCAGCACCTCGTTCCGCGTGAGCTACGGCAAGTTCGACTACTTCAATGGCGGCGACATCCCCGGAATTCCGTCTCCGGGCTGCCCTTTGTGGCACGATCTTGAGACACCGGTAGCGAAAGCTGTAGGCCCCGTCGATGCGGCCATCCTGAACCACCACGGCTACATCGATACGATGAATGAGTTCTTCGTTGCGACGTTGCGTCCGCGCGTGTGGACCCTTTCGGTGTGGGATTCGGGGCATCCAACCTCGGCAGTGTGGAACCGTCTGACCTCGACGCGGCTTTACCCCGGACCGCGCGAAGTCTTTGCCACCGATCTCCATCCCGGCGTCCGGGCGGTAATCAGCGGCATCGAAAAGCTGGCCGGCGACCGCGGACACATCGTCTTGCGGGTATCACCCGGAGGCGGCGAGTTCCGCGTATTTCTCGTGGACGACTCGAACGAAAGCCACCAGGTCTCAAAGGTCTTCGGACCGTACCAGTCAAGGTAAAAGAGATATCCGTGGCTTGGGCCTTGTATCAGGGCACGGCTTCAGCCGTGCCGCAAGCCCTTGCCAAGCCACGGGCTTTAGCCCCTGCTTGCCGCTGACCCAGGGGCGACCCTGCGCCTACCGGGTACGCTCGGATTCTCGCAGGAGCCTTGCACGGACCAGCGTCCCGAATGGAGTAGGCGTGTATCGCCGGACGATGAATGGAGCGTCGTGCCAACTCCAGGCCGTCCAGCCAATTTGGAGCCTATCGAAGTACTTAAGAAGCTTCCTGCCCCATTTCAGGTCGGCTTCGTCGCCGCCCCATTCGGCTGCAAACACCGGCGCCGTAGCCGCAAGACGGCCGAAAGCCGCCGGCCAGTCCCCGCCCTTTGCCGGGTAAACGTGTGTGGAATAAACAAGGTTCTGAGCGTCCAAGGGCATGCCTCGCAGGTCGTACCCCCAGTTAGTACCGCTGACAAAGACTAAAGAATCGGGATTCACCTCGCGAATTGTAGTAACCAGTTTGTACGCCCAGGGCTTCCACTCCGCCATGGTCACCCGGAAAAGTTCGGGCGGGCACGGCGCCCCGTCGGCCCGGTTGAACGGACAAGGGTCGTCGGGGAGCCTGTCGTGAGGTTCGCTAAAAATGTCATAGAGCACGGCCGGTTCACCCCTGTAGCGGGCCGCGAGCAGCCTCCACAGTTCCACCGACTGCGGGTTCGGCAAAGGGGCCACGAAGTTGCGCTCTCCGCCGTAGGTGCAATCGGCATCGAGCCATTGCAGGTCCAGCAGAGTGTAGGCGCCGAACCGGGAAGCCCAACCGATCACCTGGTCCAGCGCGCTGCGGTATGCATCCGCCGGCCAACGCCCCCGCCCGCGCAAAACCCAGTCCTGGTTGAGCGGAAGGCGGATGATGTTTGAGCCCCACTCGTTGACAATCGTTTGGATTTCGGAACGAGATATTCCGGCGGCGGAGAGAAAACCCTGCTCATCCGGCTCGGAATGCTCCAGGCCGGATCGGTTTACGCCGCGCAACAGGACGGCAGCCCTGCCGCCGGCCCTCACGATTTGGTTGCCTGAAGTCGTGAGGCGCGGCAGCCCATTCGAAAGTTCGCCATCCATGCCTGATCCTATAACGCAGGATGATATCCAGAAAAAAAATTCCGAAATCTGTTAAACAATTTTCGGAACTCGCGCGTCTAACCTGCCGTAGACAACCCTGTGCCCAGACAACGATGGCTCGGCGCGGCTGCGATACCTATATATGTCGTGGCCGTGATGTTCGCTGGATGTTCCCCCCGCCCGGCGCCCGCGGAAGCGCGGCAATCCGCCCTGGCAAGACAGAACGGCAACCTGCCCGTTTCGCAGCCGGCCAACAGGTTACCCCGGGATGCACCTTTAATCCGTGCGACAGGCATCGTCCAAGCGCTCGAATGGCAGTCCGTCCGCGTGCCCCAGATGACAGGCGTAGGCGGGTCCGACATGGTCCTCACCAAGCTCATCCCCAACGGTGCGAAAGTCTCCAAGGGTGACGTGCTCGTAGAGTTTGACCGCCTCAGCCTTCTCGACCAGGAACGCGATGCAGTCGCCCAACTCGAGGATGTCGAGCACCAGTTGAACGAACGGAAAGCCCAGGTGCGCAGCCTTCAAGCCACGCGCGGATCGCAAATCCGCGAGGCCGAGGCCGACATCGCCAAAGCGCAGTTGCAACTGCGAAAAGGCGAGGTGCTGAGCGCCCTTGATCGGATGAAAAACGAAGCGAAAGCGGAAAACGCGCGATTACGCCTGGCCAGCCTGAAACGGACCGATGCCCTGCTCGCCGAGGCCGAAGTTGCATCGATTCGCATACTCGAATTGAAGCTCGAACGGCAGCGCGTCACCCTGGAGCGCCTGCGTATGAACCTGGACCGGCTTGTGATCAAGGCGCCGCAAGACGGAATGGCCGCTCACGAGAATACGTGGAGGCAAGGTTCCATGGGGCCGCCTCAAGTCGGAGACCGGATGTGGCCGGGAATGCCTGTCCTGCGTATCTTCAACCCGGCTCGCATGGTGGTGCAAGTCACCGTTGACGAGCCCGACTTCGCTTCGGTAGCCGAGGCGACCCGCGCCCGTGTCTCGCTCGACGCCTACCCCAGCGAAACCTTCGAAGCATTGCTCGAATCGGCAAGCCCGATCGCGACCGCCGGCCTGGACTCGCCGATTCGAAATTTCGTCGCGATCTTCCGCATCCAGCAGCAGAGCCCGCGGTTGCTGCCAGACCTGTCGGCGGCGCTCGAAATCGAGCCGGTCTCGCGGAAAACGGACGCAGTCGAAACAGCCAACCGCGTCGCGGCCGCCGGGGTGAATCGATGAAGGGTCTTGCGCGCCGCAGGATCGTGATCGCGTGGCTTTCGGCGCTCGTGTTTCTCGCGGGCTCGACCACCCTGGCCGTCTCCGTGTTCCGGCCCGCCGCGGCGAAGCCCTCCACCACACTGCCGCTTGCGACCTCCAGGCGGGGGGAGTTTCTCGTGACGGTCACCTGCCGCGGCGAACTTGCGGCGGAGAAATCCGCTCAAATCACCGCTCCCAATGTACCCAACCTGACCATAGTCTGGATGGCGCCGTCCAACACGTTCGTGAAGGAGGGCGATCCCGTCATCCGCTTCGACGCGAGCGGGGCCCAGCGGCAACTAAAGGAAAAACAGGCCACGCTCGCCCAGGCGGTCGCAACACTCGAACAGGCCAAGGCCCAGGCAAGGATCACGGCCGAGCAGGACAAACTCGAGATCGCCGGACTGAAACAGGCTGTCGAACTGGCGCGCATCGAAGTGTCCAAGTCTGAGCTCCTGAGCGCCATCCAAGGCGAGGAGAACCGTATCGCACTCGGCCTCGCGGAAGAGAAGCTGAGGGTGAAGTACGCGGCCGCCGAGCTCAATGCGGCGTCCGCCGAGTCGAAGATCCGATCGACCGAGAGCCAGCGCAGGAAGGCGGACGCCGAAGTGGAGCTGACAACCAGCCGCATCGCACTGACGGAGATCCGTGCGCCCGGCACCGGCGTCGTCAACTACCTCATGAATTACTCCCAGGGCTGGATGAACGCGAAGCCTTTCAAGGTAGGCGACAACGTCTGGCCCGGCAGCACGGTAGCGGAGATACCAAATCTTGAGAGTCTGAGGCTAAAGGGAAAGGCGGAAGAAATCGACCGCGGCCGGATCAGCCCCGGGCAGGACGTCCGCGTCATCCTCGATCCTTTCCCGGAGAAGACGTTCAGAGGGAAGCTTGACCGCATCTCCGCGCTCACCGAGCAGAGTTTCGAGTGGCCGCCCTCACGCAGCTTTCGTGCCTTCGCAACTCTCGGCGAAACCGATGAGCGGCTCCGCCCCCAGATGAACGGGCGCATGGATATCGTCGTGGACAGGATTCCAAACGCTGTAAGTGTGCCCGCCAAAGCGGTGTTCGCGCGTTCCGGGAGGCCCGTTGTACTGGTTCCGGCAAAGGACGGTGTACGTGCCGTTTTTGTGGAAGTATTGGCCCGCAACCCGGACGAGGTTGCGGTGAGCGGCATCGAAGCCGGAACGCACGTCGCTCTGGTAGACACCGCAACGGAGGGTGGCAAGAAAGGCGGGACGAAATGAGATACGGTCCCCGCTTCGTCCTCCTGGCCGCTATGCTCGTTGCACTCGCTGCCGCCGTGCGCTCCGTCCCTCGCTTTTTCGCGAAGATCAACACAGTGGAGCCGGCCCGTTTACCCTCCACGCGCGTCAGGACCGGCGACGTGACCTTCACCGTGACCGCGGACGGCAGTCTTCAAGGCGGGAACTCGCGCATGCTCACGGCCCCCATGATCGGCGGCGGCACGCTGGTACTGACGGATCTACGCAAGCCCGGCGAACTGGTAAAGCAGGACGCCATAGTCGCGCAATTCGATACTACCGACGAGAACTATAAGCTGCGCCAGGCCGAGGCGGACCTGGCCGAAGCCGAGCAGCAGGTCATCCAGGCCCAGAGTGAAGCCAAGGCGAAAGAGGAGGAACTCGAGTACGAACTGATCGCCGCCCGCGGCGACCTCAGACAGGCCGAGATCGAAGTCGGCGCGAATCCTATTCGCCCTGCATTGACCGCCAAGCAGAACAACATCGCCCTTCAGGGCGCGAAGGACAGGGTCGCCAAGTTGGAGCGCGATTACCCGGAGCGGAAGGCGGCTGCGAGCGCGTCGATCGCAATACAGGAAGCCGCGCGCAAGAAAGCGCAGGTCCTGGCAGAAACAGCGCGTCGAAACATCGACATGATGGTGTTGAAAGCCCCCGCGGATGGATACGTCAACGTCGAGCGCAACACGAACACGAACTTCTACTTTTCGGGGATGACTCTGCCGGCATTCCAGGTCGGGGACCAGGTCCGTCCCGGTATGGCGGTGGCTCAAATCCCCGACCTCAATAGCTGGGAGGCTTCCGCCCAGATCGCCGAAACGGATCGGGGGCATCTCTCCGCCGGCTTGCCGGCGGAAATCCGCGTGATCGCGCTGCCCGGCCGCAAGTTCCGGGCGAAGATTTCGGATCTTGGGGGGACGACCGGTCCTCCCTGGGAGCGGCGGTTCGCGTGCAAACTGGCGTTGCTCGAATCGGCGCCGGAACTCCGGCCCGGCATGAGCGCGCTAATTGTCATCACGCTCGATACGCTAAGAGACGTGACGTGGATCCCGACCCAGGCCCTCTTCGAGCAGGGCGGCCGGACGTTTGTCTACGCGCGCCAGGGGGACCGGTTCCTGGCCAAGGATGTGACACTCGTGCGCCGGGGGGAGAGCCGGGTCGTAATCAAGGGCGCGCAGCCGGGCGAGGAGATCGCGCTTGCGAGCCCGGACCAGAAGGACCGCAAGGAGCAGAAAAATGCGCCGGGCGCTTCGGCCGCGGCAGCGGGAGGAACCCGGAAATGACAACGGCAGTGCGCCCGCCCGCAAAACGCCGCGGAATGCTCTCGGTTTCCAGGGTGTTGAATGACCTGGCCGAGTCGCTCCGCAACCTGCGCGCTCAGAAGACGCGGACGCTCCTGACGACCCTGGGCATCGTGTTCGGCGTCGGCTCCGTCATCGGCATGTTGTCCATCGGCGCGGGGGCCCGCGAGCAATCGCTCCAGTTCATTGAGCGGCTCGGGGTCCGGAACATTCTTATTGATTCCCGTCCGGCCACCACCCGCGAAGAACTCCAGCAGCGCCGGCGCGTTTCGCCGGGGCTGACCGAACGCGACGTTCGCGTCCTCGAATCCAACATCGACGCTCTGGAAATGCTCTCTCCCCGCCGCTTTCTGCACCCCGCGCGCGTTCTGCCCAAACCGGCGGGGACGATACCGGACATGTTCGGCGTCCGCGCGTCCTACCAGACCATTCACGATCTCCACCCGATTGAGGGCCGCTTCATCAGCGACAAGGACAACGAAGCCAGCGCTTCGGTGTGCGCACTCGGGCTGAACGCAAAGATCGCCATGCTCGGTTACGAACCGGCCGCGGGTAAATACGTGAAGGTGAACGACACCTGGATGCGCGTCGTCGGCGTGCTCGCCGAGCAGGTGGCGGACCCGGGCGGCGGCGGGCGCGCGATCGACCGCAATAACGCGATTTTCATCCCGGTCAACACCTTCCGCTACCGGTTCTGGGACGCCTCCGCCTATCTCAAGGATGAACTTGATGGCGTGGATATGCGACTCAAGCTGGGGGCGGACAGTATCGCTGTCGCGCAGATCGTGAACGCAATCCTTGCCTCGACGCACCGGGAAGCGGAGGACTTCGTGGTCACGATTCCCGCCGCGCTGCTCGCTCAACAAAAGCGCACGCAAACTCTCTTCACCTACGTGATGGTGACGATCGCCGCGATCTCGCTGCTGGTCGGCGGCATCGGCATCATGAACATCGTGCTCGCGACGGTGATGGAGCGCACCCGCGAGATCGGCATCCGCCGCGCGATGGGCGCCCGGCGCATCGATATTGTGCGTCAATTCCTGACTGAATCCGTGATGATCTCGGTGTTCGGAGGGCTGCTCGGCGTGGCTTTCGGCGTATTCCTGTCGTGGTCCATTGCGCAGGTTGCCGAGTGGAAGACCATCGTGACGACGGCTTCAGTCGTGGTCGCCTTCGCAGTCTCGGCGCTCGTCGGAGTCGTGTTCGGTATTTATCCAGCTATGAAGGCCGCGCGCATCGATCCGATCGAGGCATTGCGATACGAGTAGCTTCGCGCTGGGCCTCGCTTGTGGTTTGGGCCTTGTATCAGGGCACGGCTTCAGCCGTGCCGCAAAACGCTACCAAACCACGGGCTTCAGCCCCTGCCGCCCGCTGACCCAAGGGCGAGAGCCCTCGTCTTTCCCGCACGTTCCCGCTCGTTGATTGATCGTGGCAACGACGGCAACTCGAACATGAGCTTTGTATCAGGGCACGGCTTCAGCCGTGCCGCAAAACGCTGGCAAACCACGGGCTTCAGCCCCTGCCGGCAGCTGACTCAGGGGCGAGAACCCTCGTCTTTCCCGCACGTTCCCGCCTGAAGCCGTGCGCCTGATACGAGCCGCTCGCCGCAAAATGCTGCCAAACCAGGGGCTTCAGCCCCGCCGGCAGCTGACCAAGGGGCGAGAACCCTCGTCTTTTCCGCACATTCCCGGCTGAAGTGTGGCAACGACGGCAACTCGAACATGAGCTTTGTATCAGGGCACGGCTTCAGCCGTGCCGCAAAACGCTGGCAGACCACGGGCTTCAGCCCCTGCCGAGCCGCTGACCCAGCAGCGAGAGCGCGCGAACCCACATCTCGCCTTTTCCGGCATTTCTACCTAGAAATCGAGCATAATGGCCTTTTGGCTATATAGCTGGGCCTTTGCCAGACTGGGTAGGAACACAACAGTTCACACAGGAGCCCAAACGGCATGGGGAGCAAGGGCCGGGAGGCTCAAATGAGACACACGGGAATCGAGATCGTCGGCAACGTGCCATGGGGCACGCATTTCTGCCAGTTTTATCAGGACAAACAGGATCTGATCGATATTCTGGTCCCCTACTTCAAGGCCGGACTTGAGAACAATGAATTCTGCATATGGGTCACTTCCGAGCCGCTCCACGCGGACGAGGCTAAGGAAGCCCTGGCAAAAGAACTCCCCGATCTCGAAGACTACCTCCGCAATGAACAGATCGAAATTGTGGATTACAGCCAGTGGTATACCGCTGGAAAAATGCCCGTTTCCGGCCCTGTGCTCCAGGGTTGGACAGCCAAGCTCGATGCTGCATTGGAACGCGGCTTCGACGGCCTGCGGCTCACGGGTCACACGCTCTGGCTCGAGAAATCCGATTGGCACAATGTCAACCACGTCATCGGAAGCCGCCGCGTGATCGCGCTCTGCACCTATAACCTGTCCAAGTGCGGCGCCGCTGAGATTATGGACGTGCTCAGCAACCACACCTTCGCGCTGACGAAGCGGAGCAACGAGTGGCAGGTAGTCGAAAGTTCCGAACGCAAGCGCGTGGAGCAGGCTCTCCGCCAGCAGCGGGAGTGGCTCCGTGTAACCCTCGCCAGCATCGGCGATGCGGTGCTGGCGACCGATACCACCGGCAGGGTTGTTTTTGTCAATCCCATCGCGGCCGCCCTGATGGGCTGGACGGAACAGGAACTGCTGGGGCGCCCCGCCCAGGACGCTTTCCGGATCATCAGCGAAACCACGCGCGAGAAGGGCGACGACATAGTGGCCCGCGTGCTCCGGGAAGGCCGGACCGTCCTGCTCGCGAACAATACCGCACTGATTGCCCGCGACGGGCGTGAAATCCCTATCGAGGACAGCGCTGCACCCATTCGGGACGGAGTTGGTGAAGTGGCTGGCGTAGTGCTTGTTTTTCGCGACGTCACCGAGAAACGGCGCGCGCAGCAGGCGCTGAGAGAGAGCGAGCGGCGCGTCAAGCACAAGCTCAATACCATTCTCTCCCCGGAAGGGGACATAGGGACCTTAGAACTGGCGGACATCATCGACTCAGCCGGCATTCAGTCCCTGTTGGAAGAGTTCTACGCCGTGACGCACCTCCCCATGGCCATCATCGACCTGAAAGGCACGGTTTTGGTCGGCGTGGGATGGCAGGAAATCTGCACGAA
Source organism: Acidobacteriota bacterium (assembly GCA_023436715.1). GTDB lineage: Bacteria > Acidobacteriota > Terriglobia > Bryobacterales > Bryobacteraceae > Fen-330. Next base: position 51,401 of record JAEZIJ010000010.1, on the reverse strand, counting down.
GTTCCATCGGGTGCATCCCGAGTCGTGCGCCAACTGTATTGAAAGCGACACCCAACTCTCGGCCAGCGTGCCCGCAGGGGAGTGCAGGCTCTACAGATGCAAGAACAACATGTGGGACGTCGCGACACCCCTCACCATCGGCGGCCGCCACGTCGGCAACCTGTTTTCCGGGCAATTCTTCTTTGACGACGACCCGGTCGATCACGCGCTGTTCCGATCGCAGGCACAGCGATACGGGTTCAATGAGCGAGAGTATCTCGCCGCACTCGAAAAGGTACCGCGACTGACCCGGGAGTGCTTGGACGCGGGCATGGCTTTCCTGATGAAACTGGGCCACATGCTGTCGCTGCTGAGCTACAGCAACATCAAGCTGGCCCGAGCCCTGACCGAACGTGAAGCGTTGATGACTTCGCTGAAGGACAGCCAGAACCGGCTCAGCCGGGCCCAGGAGATTGCACATCTTGGCAGTTGGGAGTTGGATCTCGCCACCGGCCGCCTGTCCTGGTCGGACGAAGTCTACCGCATCGTCGGATTGGAGCCGCGGGAGTTCACGGCAACGTATGAGGTGTTTCTCGACGCCGTTCATCCGGAGGACCGGGCGGCTGTGGACGCCGCTTATTCGAGTTCCGTTCGGGACGGCGGCCCGTCGTACGAAATCACCCACCGCGTACTGCAGAAATCGGCCGGCGAAGTCCGGTGGGTCCACCAGAAATGCGAGCACATCAGAGACGGCGACGGCAAGATCGTCCGCTCCGTCGGGATGATTCAGGACATCACCGATCGCAAACACGCTGAGGATGCTCTGCTCCAGGCGCAGAAACTCGAAAGCATTGGCTTCCTCGCGGGCGGCATAGCTCACGATTTCAATAATCTGCTGACTGGAATCATGGGCCACGCCAGCATGGTCCTGGATGAGGTTGGCCACCGCCCGGCGCAGAGGATCAAGGAGGTCATCCGCAGCGCCGAGCGGGCCGCGAAGCTCACCCATCAACTGCTTGCCTACTCCGGCAAGGGGCAGTTCATCCTGCGAGATCTCGACGTGTCCCAAGCAGTTAACGAGATGAGCGATCTCATGCAATTCTCGATTCCAAAAAGCGTTGCCCTCTCACTGAATCTCCAGCAGCGCCTTCCCCGGGTGAGGATGGACCCCAGCCAGTTCGAACAGGTCCTGATGAATCTCGTCATCAACGCGGGCGAAGCAATCGGGGAAGGTAAACCGGGCAGGATCTCAATCGCCACTGCGATTACAGATATTGAGAGGAACTTTGCCGATGCCATCGGACAGCAGGCGAGCGCGGGGCGGTACCTTTCGGTTGAGGTAAGCGACACGGGGAGCGGTATCGGCCAGGAAGCAAAATCCAAGATATTCGACCCGTTTTTTACGACGAAGTTCACCGGCCGGGGGCTGGGACTCGCCGCGGTGGCCGGCATCATACGGTCTCAAAATGGCGCGATCACGCTGGAGAGCGTTCCCGGCGGCGGCACTACGTTCCGCGTGCTTCTGCCTGTTGCGGAGTGCGTTCCGCAGAGCGCGGATCAGCCGGACGAAACCGGGCGCTCCACCATCCTTGTTGTCGACGATGAGCAATCGGTAAGGGAGTTTCTGGTCGCGGTCGCCCGCCGCCGCAAATATCGCGTGCTCGAGGCTTCCGATGGACGGGAAGCGTTGGCCGTCTGCGACCGGGAGAACGGCAATATCGACGCTGCGATTCTCGACGTCGTCATGCCGCTCATGGGCGCCAACGAATTGCTGCCTGAACTGAGAGCGCGGCAGCCGAAGATGAAGGTCCTGCTCACAAGCGGCTACAGCGAGTCCGAAGCGAGACGGCTCTGCGCCGAGTATCCCGGGGCCGCATTTATCCAAAAGCCCTACACCGCCTCGCAAGTCGAGAAAGCGATTTGCGATTTGCTTGGCGCGCCGGGCCTGATAGCGGAAGAGCGCTGAAAAGGCGCACCAGCGCTCATTCTCCAAGCCGGAGAGAACTGGATATCTCGCGCGGCCACGAATCAACTATGGTCGTGAACCAATGAGCTGCCGGGGAGGTTTGGCCAGATCCTGGAACACGGTGAATGATGGTGGCGCAACGCCCTCCACCTTGAGAAGCGCCCTGGTGTTATCCGCCGTGTCCTTTAGATAAACAAAAGACGATTTGTCCCGCGTCCCGATCAGGACGCCAGTGGTGTTTTTTCCGGAGACAGTAGGTGCCGTTTTATCATCCACGTATGCAGACCACCCATCCTGATCCGGGCGATCCAGTGAAATAATGGCGCGCCCGGAAGCAAGCCAGCCCAAACCACCCCGCTCGTTGCCTGCCTGATCGTGAATCGTGACTCCAAAACCCTGCGACATCCGCTTGACAATCCCATGCCCGGCGACTTGGGGGTCGGTCTCTTCGCCAACCGTCAGACGGTCATTCCCGTGCTCATCCAGGAACACAAGGGCCCGCGTGCCGGAGTCCTGCCTCTTTCGTTCCGAGACCTTTGGAAACGGAGCACCCAGCACAATCCGCACGCGTCCTTTCACATCCTCAATCAGCAATGCACGCGTCCGTACGACGGGTTGAAACAATTCAGCTCGCGCGTTTGATGAATCACCGAACATCATGCGGCCCAAAAAGGCCAGCTCGAGCATTGAAAAGGCGAATAAGATTCCAACGCAGTACTGGAGTAGTCGAATGCGGCGGCTGCAATCTGTCGAGGCGTGGAATGCCGCATGCGAGTTGCGCATCGACGTCCCCTCACTCCACATCCGTCACCTTGGCGGCACGGAACGTAAGCGGCCGTGAAAGAATGTGGCGACGTGTCAAGCCATTTTGAAGACACTCACGGCTAAACTGGAGTGGCGCAACTGCTATGCTACACTCTGGCCAGGTTCAGCACGGATTTGGAGGCCTGAAAATTTGCCAGTGCGAAACGGAGACTCGCCAATGTCGAACACACGAAGAGATTTCATACAGGCCGCGGCTGGCGTCGCCGCCGGACTCACTGCAGCTACACCCCCGCTCGCAGCACAGGCACGCAGGCAATCGCCCGCCTCGGTGCCGGACTCGGAAATCAAGGTGCCGAAAATAAAGTTCGGCAAAGTAGAACTCAGCCGGCTCGTTCTGGGCGTCAACCCGTTCTACGGCTTCGCTCATTTCAACAGGACCTACGACACCATAATGAGGGACTGGTACACCGCGCCGCGGGTGGTCGAGGTCCTCCGGCAGTGCGAGAAGTACGGCATCAATGCTTACAACTACGTGCATATGGGCCGCGCACAATCCGACTGGGAGCAATACCTGGCCGGCGGCGGCAAGATGCACCTGGTTTGTCAGGGCTCTGCACCGGACCCCACGGAGATGATCAAGGCGGTCAAGCCCATGGCGGTGTGGGTCCAGGGAGAGCGGACCGACACCGCATTTCAGGACGGCGAGCTTGACACCATCGGTGAATACTGCAAGAAGATGCGCGATCTGGGCGTGATGGTGGGCGTTGGAAGCCACATCCCTGAAGCCCTCGAGGCAGTGGTGGAAAAGAACTGGGACGTGGACTTCTACGCCGGCTGCGTGTACAACCGCCGGCGCACGTCGGAGGAGCTTCGCAATTATCTCGGTGGCCACCTTCCCGAGATACCGAGCGAGACCTACCTCCAGGACGACCCGCCACGCATGTATAAGGTCTTCCGGCAGATCAGCAAGCCGTGTTTCGCATTCAAGATACTGGCAGCCGGACGCGTGTCGAAACCGGAGGAAGCGTTCAAGGTGGCATTTCAGAGCATCAAGCCGACCGATTTCGTTTGCGTGGGAATGTTCCCGCGTATTAAGGACGAGGTGAAGGAGAACGCCTACTGGACGACGCGGTACGGCGCCTAGGAGAGCAGGTATGCGCTTATCCACTTCAGCAGCGGTATTGATGATCGCGGCCGCGTCTCAGCTTTGCGGCCAGTTGGGCAAAGTGCCCGAAGGATTCACGCCGATTTTCAACGGCAAGGACCTCACCGGCTGGCACATCAGCCGGACCAGCCACCACGGCACCACACCTGAGTTTCGCGTCGTACACGGCGTCCTCGTCGGGACCCAGAACCCGCGCGGCAAAGGCGGCATCCTGGTTACCGACAAGAAGTACAAGAACGTGGAAATCTACATGGAGATCAAGCCCGACTGGGGTTGTGACGGCGGCCTGTTCCTGCGTTCCACGGAGGCCGGCCAGGCGTATCAGGTCATGCTGGACTATCTTCCCGGCGGCAATATGGGCGGCATCTACGGAGAAGGGCTGCAAGGAGTCGGCGGCCCGCGTCCCCCTCGCGCGGCGAACATGACGGCGGAGGAACGCGCGGCCGAGGCGCGCAAGCGCAACGAGGCCTGGCAGCGGGTGTGGAAGCGGGAGGAGTGGAACTCCATCCGCGCGCGCATCGAGGGAAGCGTCCCGCACATCAAAGTGTGGATCAACGGCGAGCAGATCACCGATTTCACGGACACCGCCAACCACGCAATCGACGGCGCCGAAAGCGGGATGATCGCCCTCCAGATGCACTTCAGCGACGAGAAGACACCTCGCTTTGTCGACGCAGGCTTCTGGCGCTGGCGCATCGTCGCGGTAAAAGAGTTGCCGGATTAGGAACGCACGAAACCGAGCGGCGACCGCGAGGGAGCGGTTTCCCGATCGGCAAGGAAGGCCCCATGAAAACGGATGATTCAAAAGGGAGCGGCATGTCGCGGCGAGACTTCCTCCCTGCTGCCGGCACGGCCGTTGCGGCATTCACGATTCTTCCCCGCCACGTTCTCGGGGGAACCGGGTACACTGCACCCAGCGACAAACTCAACATAGCCGGGGTCGGCGTCGGCGCCATGGGAGGCAACTACCTCCAGGCCTGCGAAAGCGAGAATATCGTAGCCCTGGCCGATGTGGATTTCCAGTTCGCGGCGAAGACTTTCGCTCGCTATCCGAAGGCGGCCACGTACCGTGATTTCCGGGTGATGCTCGAAAAAGAAAAGGGGATCGATGCAGTCGTCATCGGCACGCCCGATCACACCCACGCGGTTGTAGCCAGCGCCGCCATCAAGCTGGGGAAACACATTTACTGCGCCAAGCCGATGACGCGTACGGTCTATGAGGCGCGCCATATATCGAAGGCAGCTCTCGAGGCGAAGGTCGCCACGCAAATGAGTACCCAGAGCTGCGCGTCCGAGGGCGCATGCGCGGTGGAGGAACTGGTTCAGTCCGGAGCGGTCGGCCCTGTGCGGGAGGTTCATGTGTGGACGGACCGCCCGGTCTGGCCGCAATTCATCCAGCGCCCCACGGAAACCCCTCAGGTGCCTTCAAACCTCGACTGGGATCTTTGGCTCGGTCCCGCTCCCCGGCGCCCATATAGCGGCCTATACCATCCGTTCAACTGGCGCGGCTGGTGCGACTTCGGCACCGGCGCCCTGGGCGACATGGCTCTCCACACGTTCCACATGGTCTTCCGAGCACTCAAGCTGACCTACCCCACAAGGGTGCACGCCACCACCACCGTCGTCCAGGAGCCGGCGCCCGTGGGCCAGGCGGACGCAAATTGGACGCGCGTCCGGAAGGTGAAGTGTCCCGAGACTTTCGTGCTTTCCGAAATCGTCACGTGGAACTTCCCCGCCCGCGGCGATCTGCCGCCGGTAAGGTTGCATTGGTACGACGGCGGCCTGAAGCCGCCCCGTCCGGCGGACCTGGACGATGCGAGCCCGCTTACGGCCGAGGGCTCCTACTTCGAAGGAGACAAGGGAGTGCTGCTGGTCGATGGCGCCGGCGGCGGCCGGAAGCGCACCCTGCTGCCCGAAGCGAAGTACAAGGACTTCACGCCTCCGCCCCAGACGATCCCGCGCACCACCGGCCATTACCAGGAGTGGATCGCGGCGGCCAAAGGCGGTCCGCCGGCGAACTGCAATTTCGAGTTCGCCAAGCTCATTGCGGAAACCGCTTTGATCGGAGTGATCGCGAGCCGAACGGGAAAGGTCCTGCGCTGGGACGCTGAGAACATGCGGTTTTCAAACGACGCTCAAGCCAACGAATACCTCAACCCGCCTTATCGCTCCGGCTGGTCCCTCTAACTCCGACTCGTTCGCGGATGGCGTCCATGCGGCACGCCATCCTACTTGCATATTTGGACGATCGCTTCGGGCCGGACCGCTTTGCTTCTGGTGCAGCACTCCGCGTAGAGGAAGGTCAGCAGTTCGCGCAGGCCGTCCGCGTTCGCGCTGTACCACAGGAAGGTGCCCTCGCGGCGGACGGTGACCAGATTCTCGCGCCGGAGTCTGTCCAGGTGATGCGACAGAGTCGATGGAGGTATCCCGAGTTCGCCCTGGATATCGCCCGCCACCATGCCTTCCGGATGCGCGCTGAGCAGCAGCCGCATGATGCGCAGGCGCGGTTCCGTGCCCATGGCGGCCAACATATCCGCAAACCGGGCGGTCTGGTCAATCGGCTTGGATGGCTTCATCACATTTCGATAATAGCCGAAATAATCGACAAGCCACTACCGCGCCTGGATTCGGGCGGGTAAAGGCGGCAGAGTTGGTGCGCGGCCGCGTCAATCTGAATCGCTCTACTTCTACGTTCGCTACAATATAGGCGTCTACGCCGCGTAAAGCGGGTCTCAGAATGGGGCGTGGTACGCATCATCTCATCATCAATGCCGATGACAATGAGGCGGACCGGTATCGTCGCCATCGCATTCTGAGCGACGCTGGTTTCGAAGTGGCTGATGCTGCCACCGGCGCGGAAGCATTTCGCCTCGCCGGAGAGCGGCAGCCGGATCTCGTGCTCCTCGCTGTCCAGCTTCCGGATGTCGATGTTTTCGATCTCTGCCGGCGTCTCAAGACACTCAGCTCAGAAAACAGGATAGCTGTTGTGTATGTCTGGAAGAACGCACCCGACGCACACTTACAGCCGAGCGACCTACAGAGCGGAGCGGACGCCTACCTGACAGAGCCGGTCCACCCGGAGGTTCTTACTGCCACTGTCCGCGCTCTCCTGGAACGCCACGCCTGGGACGAAGCGCTGAAGAGGCAGGACCCACTGCGAAACATCATGGATCACGTGCCCATGATGATCGCCGTACTGCATGCTCCCGGCTTCATTTACGAATTCGTGAACCGGGCCTTTCAGAGCATGGTTCCGGGCAGGCAGATAGTGGGCCGGCGCTTTGCCGATGTCTGGCCGGAGGCAAAGGACGCCTTAGAACCCGTTCTCAACAACGTGATCGCGACTGGCGAGCCCTACCGGGCCGTCGACGCCGCATACGATCTGCGGCCCGCTCCCAACGCGAGCGCTGAGCGGCGCTACTTCACTTATTCATGGATACCGCTGCCCGGGCCGGGGGGCAATCCGGAACGCGTGCTGACTGTCGCGGTGGAGACCACGGAAGTTGTCCGCCAGAAGCAGCAACTTTCGGACGCGCTGGCCCACAACGAGGCGATTTTCGCCAATATGACCGAAGGGCTGTTGATCGCCGATGCCAATGGCAGTGTCTTGAGCATGAACCCGGCCGCACATCGGCTGTACGGAGCGCCGCCTGAGAGCGCGAAACGGAACATTGCCGACTACAGCGAATTCACTTTGCGCGAACTTGACGGCCGGGTAGTGCCGCGTGAGGAATGGCCGCTGGCTCGGATCCTGCGCGGGGAAACCCTGTCACGCTGCGAACTGCGGGTTTCAGACCACGCAAGAGGGAAGGATTGGATTGCGACCTTCGGCGGCTCACCGGTCCGGGACGAAACGGGGAAGATCGCCCTGGGGGTCCTCACGTTTCACGACATCACCGAACGCAAGCGGACCGAGCAGGCGTTGCGCGAAAGCGAGGAGCAGTTCCGCACGCTGGCCGATTCCATCGCTCCGTTCGTATGGATGGCAGACCAGAGCAGCGGGATTTTCTGGTTCAACCGCCGCTGGTACGAGTACACCGGAACCACGCTCGATGAGTCGCGGGGATTGGGATGGCGGAAGGTGTGCCACCCCGATCATGTGAATCGTGTCGTAACAGGATTCAAGCACAGCCTTGAGACCGGCGAGAGTTGGGAAGACACCTACCCGATGCGCGGCAAAGACGGCGCTTACCGCTGGTTTCTCTCGCGCGCCATGCCCATCCGCGACGAGTCGGGCCGCGTCGTCCGATGGTTCGGCACCGACACCGACATTACCGAGCAACTGGAAACTGAGCGGCGGATTCGCGAGAACGAGCGGGATTTCCGCCAACTTGCGGATAGCATCCCGCATGCGGTCTGGGTGATGAGCGCGGATCGCAGGCTCGAGTATCTGAACCAGCGTTTTCTCGAACTGGCAGGTCTGCCGCTTGAGGCGGCGCGCGATCCCAATATCTGGAAAAAGATAGTGCACCCGGACGACGATGCCAGGCGTGAAGCAATGCTCGCCGAGTTTTTCCGGACAGGAGAGCCTTACAGCCTGGAATTTCGCTTGAGAGGCGCCGATGGCAACTACCGATGGAAAGCCGGTCGCGGTGTTGCCGTGCGCGATGACAACGGGCGGATCACCCGCTACTTCGGCACGATCACGGATATCCACGACCAGAGAGTCGCCCAGGAGGCGCTCAGGCAGACCCAGAAGCTAGAGAGTGTCGGCCTGCTGGCCGGCGGGATCGCTCATGATTTTAACAATCTGCTGACCGGAATCATCGGCAATGCGAGTATGGTCGAGGACCTGCTTCCTTACGGAAGTCCCGCGGCCGGAATGGTCGAGCGAATCATCAAGTCCGGCGAACAGGCCGCTCACCTCACCCGTCAGTTGCTTGCCTACGCCGGGAAAGGCCGCTTCGTCGTGCAACCCGTCAATCTATCGGAACTGGTTGCCGAGGCCGCCCCGCTGATCCAAAGCTCGATTTCAAAAGCCATTACCGTGCATCTCCGCCTTAGGCCCGATGTCCCCGCAGTCGAAACGGACCCAGGCCAGATGCAGCAGGTCTTGATGAACCTCGCCATCAACGCCGCGGAAGCCATTGGTGAAGGAGCCGGGATTATATCGATCTCAACAGGAGGACTTACCGTAAATGGCGCGGCGATTCCGAACGCCCTGGATGGATCGAGGGTCGCACCGGGCAGTTACGTGTATCTCGATATACATGACACCGGCGCCGGGATGGACGAGGCGACGATCGCCAGGATATTCGACCCGTTCTTTACGACAAAGTTCCACGGGCGCGGTCTCGGACTGTCCGCCGTGGCCGGAATCGTCCGAGCCCATCATGGCGCCGTACAGGTCACGTCCACGCGCGGCGCGGGAACGGATGTGAGAGTGCTCCTTCCGGCCTTGCAGCCCGCCAGGACGCAACCGGAAACGGCGGAGGACGCAACGGCCCGGAGGCAATCGGAACCCTTCGATACGAAGCCGATGAGGTAGGCCGAGGCGCTCAGCCTGTTCAGAATCTCGCGCCGAAAGTGAGGGCCGCGATGTCCTGAGCGCCTCGGGCCGGCGTTACAGGCGCCCGAATTTCTCGACCGCCTTGGAGAGCGACTTGAACTGCTCAATGAACGGATACGTGGAGTGCTCCGTGAAATCGAGCTCCTGGGCCTTCTTGAGCACGTCGGCCGCCTTCAACCGCGGAATCACAACCACACCGTCCTCATCCGCCGCGACGATGTCGCCCGGGTTGATCTTCACTCCCCCGCACACCACCGGCACGTTGACGCCGACGGCACGGTAATGGTTGATCGTAGTGCCCGGGGCGACGCCGCGGCTGTAAACCGGGAATTGCAGCCGCTGCAACTGCGGCAAATCGCGGATCGATCCATCCACGATTGCGCCCGCCACGCCCCGATACTTGAGCGCGGTCCCCATCAGTCCGCCAAGCGTTCCGTACTTCAGGCCGTCTTCGGCGACCAGCACGAATACCGAGCCCGCCGGCGCGTTATCGATCGCCTCGATCATTTTCTTCGTCGCCGCCGATCCTTCCTTGTGCTCTTCCTTTTTGAGGAACACGGTCACGGCCGGCCCGGCAAACTTTGTTTTGAACAGAGGGCGCATGTCCTGGGACATGTAGTTCTGAGTTCCGTATAGTAGCTCGATCGCGTCCGCCACCGAGGCCACCTCGGCGGTGCGGAAACCATCGACCGTCGGGTCAGCCGGGGCCTGCGCATACAGCCAGCCCGCGAACAGCAGCACGGATAGTAACGGAACCATGCACAGAATCAGCTTTTTCTTCATCCTAAATACTCCTTAAAGTAAGTTCAAATTAACGGCTTGCGACTTCCCCTTATACCACTCTCCGGGCGGACGCATGCGTAGCCCGGCTCTGCGGCGGCTGGGCATGCCCTGCCCCATCGCCGACCCGTATCAGGGTACGGCTTCAGCCGTGCCGTATCGTCATGAGAAAGCTCGGGCTTTATGCCCCTGTTCACGGGATGCCCAGGGGCTAAAGCCCTGTGCTCGTGGCGCCTTGCGGCACGGCTGAAGCCGTGCCCTGATACAAGGCCCAAAGCCACGGACTTCCGCTTGCCTGAAGCTGTGCCCTGATGCAAGGCCCAAAGCCACGGACTTCCACTTGCCTAAGCCGTTCCCTGATACAAGGCCCAAAGCCACGGACTTCCACTTGCCCGAAGCCGAGATCACCGGCCTGCTCCCGGCTGCGGCAGGCGGAACGCGTATCGGAATCCGTTCTCCGCGATGCCGCGCAACTCGTCGTCCGTGAAGCCGAAAAGGCTCGCCGCCAGTTCGTATTCGCGCTCCAGGGTCGTGTGGAACATCGCGGGATCGTCGCTCGCCAGGACGATCGGCACGCCCGCGTCGAAGATTCGCCGCACGGGGTGGTCCTCCAACTTCGCGACCGCGCCCGTCGCCACGTTACTCGAAATGCAGATCTCAAGCGGGATGTCGTTCTCTCGAAGATACTCGAGCAGCCTGGGATCCTCCACCGCGCGGATGCCGTGCCCGATGCGCTCCGCGCCGAGGCGCACGGCGCCCCACACGGATTCCGCGCCCATTGTTTCTCCGGCATGAACCGTCAGGTGCAGTTGCGCCTCGCGCGCAAACTGAAAGACGCCTTCGAACCACTCCACCGGCCCGAGCGCCTCGTCGCCGCCGATGCCGAACGCCGCCACGCTTTGCCCCGAGTACTCCGCAGCCAGCTCCGCCACTTGCATGGCGTGCTCCGCCCCAAGCTGCCGTATGGCATCGAGGACCCAATGGACTTCCACCGGCGATTGCACCGCCTCTTCGCGAAGAGCCGCGAAAATCGGCGCGAACTCCTGGCGCCTCCAAAGGATCACGCCGGCCGAGATCGTGATTTCCGCGTACCGCACATTCTGAGCTGCCAGTCTTTCCAGCAGCCGCCGGGCGATCAGGGCGTAGTCTTCCGGACGCCGCAAGTGCCCGACGACCCACGTGTAGCTCTCGATAAAACCGGCAAAATCCCGATACCGGTACCGCGCGCGCACCTCATCCGATTCGAGCGACGGATCGAGTTCGCGCATCGTCTCCGGTTCGACCGAGCCCTCCAGATGGAGGTGCAATTCCGCCTTGGGCAGAGTGTGAACCATCACTCCAATCCTGCCATAATGAGAGCACGCAATAAGACATCCGAATTTATGGGCGCGGAGGATGTTGGTTCGCCATGACTCGTGAAGAAATTGAAGCAATCGCCGGCGGATACCACGGTGACGCTTTCCGCATTCTCGGGCCGCACGTAACGGAACGCAAGAAACCGTGCTGGGAGGTGCGGGCCTTCCTTCCCCAGGCCGAAGAAGCGGCCCTCGTCATCGATGGCTCTCCCAAGCCAATGAAGAAGGTACACGCGACCGGCTTCTATGTGGCGTCCATCGACGGCACCCCAAAGCCTTACATGCTGCAGGCGCACCTTTGGGGCGGAGGCACGGTAGAGTTCGACGATCCTTACCGTTTCCCGCTTCTGCTGTCCGACTTCGAGTTACACCTCTTCAGCGAGGGCACGCACTACGAAAGCTACCGTTCGCTCGGCGCACACGCAACCGAGGTAGACGGAGTTCAGGGCGTTCGCTTCGCCGTCTGGGCGCCGAATGCCGAGGTCGTGACTTTGGTCGGCGATTTCAATGAATGGGACGTCCGCCGTCACCCGATGCGCCTCCGCAACGTTGGGATTTGGGAGATCTTCATACCCGGGCTGACGCATGGCTCGAAGTACAAGTACTTCGTGCGGTCCCGCTTCCACGGCTACCAGCAACTCAAGATGGACCCCTACGGGTTCTACTGCGAAACGCCGCCGAAATCCGCTTCGGTCGTCTGGGACGTGGACAACTACCGCTGGGGTGACGGCGCGTGGATGGCGACGCGCGCCAAGACCGACTGGCTGAAACGCCCCATCTCGATCTACGAAGTCCACCTGGAATCGTGGCTGCGCGGGCCGCATAACCAGATGCTCACGTATCGCGAGCTCGCAACATCGCTCGTCGAGTACGTGAAGAAGATGGACTACACGCACATCGAGCTGCTGCCCATCATGGAGTATCCCTTCTCGGGCTCATGGGGCTACCAGGTCATCGGCTACTACGCGCCCACTTCGCGCTTCGGGACGCCCGACGATTTCAAGTACCTGATCGACGCGTTGCACCAGGCGGGCATCGGCGTGATCGTGGATTGGGTTCCGGCGCACTTCCCCAAGGACGCGCATGGCCTTGCGTACTTCGACGGCACGGCGCTTTACGAGCACGCCGATCCGCGCAAGGGCGAGCACCGCGACTGGGGCACGATGATCTTCAACTACGGCCGCAACGAGGTGCGCGCCTTCCTGATCTCCAATGCCCTTTTCTGGCTGAAGAAGTATCACATCGACGGCCTCCGCGTTGACGCCGTCGCTTCCATGCTTTACCTGGATTACTCGCGCGAGCCCGGCGAGTGGCTGCCCAACGTCTTCGGCGGCCGCGAAAACCTCGAAGCGATCGATTTCCTGCGCCGGTTCAACGAGCTCGCGCACCAGGAGCCGGGCGCGTTCACGGTTGCCGAGGAATCCACCGCGTTTCCCGGCGTCTCGAAGCCCGTCTACATGGGCGGACTCGGTTTCACGATGAAGTGGAACATGGGGTGGATGCACGACATGCTCGAGTACTTCTCCAAGGACCCCATCCACCGCCGGTTCCATCACAACAACATCACGTTCAGCATGCTGTACGCCTTCCACGAAAACTTCGTGCTGCCCATTTCCCACGATGAGGTCGTGCACGGCAAGGGTTCCCTCATCAACAAAATGCCCGGAGACGAGTGGCAGCGCTTCGCGAACGCCCGCGCCTTCCTTTCCTATATGTACGGGCACCCCGGGAAGAAGCTGCTCTTCATGGGGTCGGAAATCGGCCAATACGAGGAGTGGAACTATAACTCCGGCATCCGGTGGGAGCTATTGAACTTCGATTATCACCGGAAGCTCCAGGCGCTCTCCCGCGAGTTGAACCGTCTATACCGCTCCGAACCGGCGCTCTACGAAATCGACTACCACTGGACCGGGTTCGAATGGGTGGATTTCCGCGACGTGGACCACTCCATCATCGCGTTCCTGCGGCGCTCGCACGACCCCAAGGACGCTCTGCTTTTCTGCTGCAACTTCACGCCGGAGCCGCATCATAACTACCGCTTTGGCGTGCCCGCGGGCGGGTATTACCGCGAGATTTTTAACAGCGATTCGGAAATGTTCGGCGGCAGCAACCTGGGCAACGCCCCGGGCGTAGCTTCGGAGCCGGTCAAGTCGCACGGCCGCGACAACAGCATATCGATCACTCTCCCTCCGTTGGGAGTGGTTGTGTTCAAGAGGGTGTAAACGCCGGCGGTGCCATGCCGCAAGCCTGGGACGTAATCGTCGTCGGAGGCGGCCATAACGGCCTTGTAGCCGCGGCATATCTCGCCGAGGCGGGCCGAAAGGTGCTTGTGCTGGAACGCCGCGGCCTCGCCGGCGGCTGCGCGGTGACTGAAGAAGTCTGGCCCGGCTATCGCATCTCGACCGCGGCTTATCTCGTCAGCCTTATGCAGGAGCGCATCGTCCGCGATTTGCACCTGCACGAATTCGGCTACCGGGTGGACGCCAAGGACCCATCCTTCTTTTCCGCATTCCCCGACGGCCGGCACCTCTTCATGTGGCAGGACCGCAAGCGGACGCTCGAGGACATCCACAAGTTCTCGGCGCACGACGCGGCCGTCTATCCGGCTTACGAGGAGCACCTGGAGCGGCTCGCGCGGGTGGTCGAATTTCTGCTGCTCACGACGCCGCCGCAGTTCCCGCCCTCCGGCCCGCTCGATTTGCTGGACTACCTTAAGCTCGCCGCGCGCCTTTACCGCCTCGGCCGCGCTGAGCTTGCCGCGTTGGTGAAAGTGTTCACCCAGAGCGCCGCCGATTTCCTCGATGACTGGTTCGAATCGGACGAGATCAAGGTCACGCTCGTGACGGACGGCGTCATCGGAGCCAATGGCGGGCCGCACTCGCCCGGCACGGCCTACATCCTGCTGCATCACTGCATGGGGGGCGTCGGCGGACACCGGGGACTGTGGGGATTCGTTCGCGGCGGCATGGGAGCGCTCACGCACGCCATCGCCGCTTCGGCCGAAAGTCGCGGTGCCGTGATCCGCACGAATGCCGAAGTCGAACGCATTCTGGTGCGTGAGGGGAGCGCCCGCGGGGTGGTGCTGGCGGGAGGCGAGGAGATCGAAGGGCTAGCTGTTGCCTCCAACGTCGACCCGCGCCGCACGTTTCTCGACCTCATCGGCGCAACTGAACTCGATCCCGAATTCGCCAGCGCAGTACAGCGTTATCGCAGCGAGGGCACTTCGCTGAAGATGAACCTCGCGCTTTCGGGTCTTCCTGAATTCACGGCGCTGCCCGGTGCGCCCGGCCCGCAGCACCGCGCCACTATGCACATCTGCCCGTCGATGGAGTACGTCGAGCGCGCGTGGGACGACGCCAAGTACGGCCGCCCGTCCCAACGCCCGCTCCTCGAACTTACCATTCCCACGATGTACGACTCCTCGCTCGCGCCGCCTGGCAAGCACATCATGGGCATCTTTCTTCAATATGCGCCTTACACCCTCCGCGAAAGCACCTGGGATGAACTGAAGGAACCGTATACGCGGCACGTTCTGGACCTGGTCGCCGAGTATGCGCCGAACATCCACTCGATCGTCGAGGACGTAATGACACTCACACCGCTCGACCTCGAGCGCCGGTTCGGCCTGACGGGAGGGAACATCTTCCACGGCGAGATGAGCCTCGACCAGATGTTCATGATGCGTCCCATAGCCGGCTGGGCGAGATACCGGACCCCGATTCGCGGGCTGTATCTCTGCGGCTCCGGAACTCATCCCGGCGGCGGAGTGATGGGAGCGCCCGGCTACAACGCCGCCCGCGAAATTCTCAGAGACTGATCCCTCGCGTTCGCGCTCCGAACCTGCGCTCTACGAAATCGACTACCACTGGACCGGGTTCGAATGGGTGGATTTCCGCGACGTGGACCACTCCATCATCGCGTTCCTGTGGCGCTCGCACGACCCCAAGGACGCTCTGCTTTTCTGCTGCAACTTCACGCCGGAGCCGCATCATAACTACCGCTTTGGCGTGCCCGCGAGCGGGTATTACCGCGAGATTTTTAGCAGCGATTCGGAAATGTTCGGCGGCAGCAACCTGGGCAACGCCTCGAGTCAGCGCGGGCCCGTCACCGACGGCGAGGCGGCGACGCGGTCCCGGATCGCCTTGAGCGTGAAGGCGCCGGCCTCGTAATCGACCATGTTGACCGCCAACTCCAGGGCCTCGGCAGTTACTTCGGAACGGGTCTGTTTTGTCAATTCGTTGACATCGGTCATGGCGGGAACGGCGGCCTCCTCCTCTTCGGTGAGTTTGAGGGATCGCAGCGCGCGATTGGTCTGCAGGGTGCGGAGTTCCTGGAGCGCGCGGTAGAAGGCGCGTTGAGTGCGGGCCTGGTAGCGGGCGAGGCGATCCATGAACTCGCGGGAGGCATCGTTTTCGATGGCCTCGGGGCCGCGTTCGGCTTCGAGGCGGCGGAAGCGGTCGAGGTTCCATGCGGCGTGGAGGACTTCGTTGAAGACGAGGGTTTCCATGGCGCCCTGGGGATCGAGTTCCTCGATCAGCCCAGCGCGAAGGTCCTCGAAGCGGCCGCGTTCATCCTCACGAACGACGAGATGAGCGGCGGTGAGTCCGTGCCGGAGCGCATTATGGGCGCAGCGGGCTTTGCCTTCCGGGGTGCGCGGGCCGGTGGAATGGCGGGCGTTGGCACGATTGGCGGTGATCTGAGCGGGTGAAGCCATGAATGTGTGTCCTTTCGGCGCGGATGGTAGCACGCGAGCGGGGGGCCTATAGGGGCGGATTTTTATAAGCGATTGAGAAGATAGGTGGAAAGAAAGTGTGAAAAGTGTGACTGCTTATCTCGGATAGAGCCGGGAGTCGGCAGCTGGCGAGCGCCGGGCTACTCTTCAGGTGTACTAGTGTAGTGCGTCAAGCAGAATGGGGATTATGATGGTCCTCGGATAAACCGCTCCCTCACGGTCGCGGCTCAGAATCGCTACTGAGCCGCGCGCGTAAGCAAGCGGTTTGCGCGCGCGGGATAATGACCGAGAATTCCGACGCACTACACTAGCCATCTGGGTGGGCGACCTAAAAGTGGAGATCAGGCGGCCCGCGACTCCCAGTAGTCCTCGAATTCGCCATTCATTTGACAACAGCGGAGGGCGATGATTGCATTGGCCCCGCGGACAGTCCAGAACATCCCGGATTGCGTAAGCCGGCCGCCGATGACGGTCTTGCAGCCGGCCTCAATGACGCCGGAGCCGACAAAGAGGTGCTGCTCGCGGAACTGTGGGTAGCGCATACGTTCGTTCGCGGTTTTTGTCGAAGTAGTCAAGCTTGGGTGAGGATCTCTTTGCTGAGATCGGAATCGGCGGTTTGGATGGAGCGGAGCGAGCGAAGGGGAAGGCTTGCGTGCCAGATCCCATAAGTGCTGGCGGGCGTGAAACAGATCGACGATCTGAACCGCGCCCGGGAGTTGCTCCTGCGCGATGTTCCAGATCCATTCGGCCCCATCCCCGATCACCACTTTTTTTTGCCCGGCTCCAGCCTCGATTCCATGCTTCGAGATAGATCCGCTTGCCGAGCTCATCCGCCGTTTCGATGGACGCCGGTGTAGGTAGTCGAGTCCGGGTCGCGGATCGGATAACCTTCCGCGTCCCACTTGGTCTGGGTGAATACGCAGCCCAGCTTGGCTTCGCGCTTGTGGGCCGGTTCTCCGGGCCTTTTCCCGGCTCGGCCCTGGGTCTCTTTTTGCACCACCGGGACGCCCGTGCCATCCATGAGGACGTAGAGGAAGGGCACGCGCGCTCCCGTCACAATCGGCAGATCCAACTGGAGGGAGCGCTGGATCTGCCGCTGTTCGCGTGCCGCGATGTCGGCTCCGATGTTCTCCGCGGTTCGCTCCACAGCTTTGGTAGTCACCTTCACATCGGCCAGCACTTCCATCTGCTGGCGTCCGTGGTCGAAAGGAGCGTCTTGGCCCACCACGGCCAGCATGCGCCGGACGACCGGAGAATATTCCGTGTTGTCCACATCGAGTTCGGCAACCGCCGGGAACTGGCCCTTGTGGCAGTGCGAACACAGGTAATAAGGACGCGACAGTTCGACTCTGCCGGGGGCTGTGAGAACGGACTTGGAGCGCAACTCCTGGTAACGAGCCGTGTGGCCGCAAGGGCAAGGCAGCGTCCGCTTGCCCGGAGGTGGTACGGGGGCCGCATGCCACAAAAGAGGAATCCGCTCGATCTTCCACTTTTACGTCGCCCACCCGTGTGAGCGTGTGAGCGTGGGATCTGGTACACTCGCACGTGATCCGCGATCAACCGGTAATGCGCAACACGACGGCCATAGCGCGCCTCGCCGTGCTGATAGCAGCCACGGGCTCATGCGCCCTCATGTTTGCGCAGGCCGACCGGGCGACCATCGAAGGCCTGGTCACGGACGCCTCCGGCGCCCCGGCGGCCGGCGCCGGCATCCTCATCCGCCGCCTTGAGACTAACGACGAAATCCTCCTGACGACGAACGACGCCGGGCGTTATTTCGTTCCGAACCTCCCGTTGGGCACCTACCAGGTCGCGGCCGAGAAGGAAGGGTTCAAGCGTGCACGGCTGGAAAGAGTTGTGCTGCATTCCCAGATGAGCGTGCGAATCGACCTCCGGCTCGAAGTCGGATCGATCACCACCCGCGTCGAGGTGCATGCGGATGCGCCCATGCTGGACAACTCGACCCCGACTTTGACGGCGCAGTTGACCACCAAAGAGATCCATGATTCGCCGTTGATCACCGTCGGCCGCAAGCGGGACATCACGTCGTTCCTGCAGCTCTTGCCTGGCGTGACGGCGGCATCGACGTGGTCTCCTCGTGTGAACGGATCCAACCCGGGAAACACAGAGGTGTTTCTCGACGGCGCTCCCGCCAGCCAGGGAAACGCACGCGGGGCAATCCAGGAGAACGGCCCTGCCGTGGAGCATGTCGGCGAATTCAGTGTCGTAACCAACTCTTTCAACGCCGAGTATGGGAGAACCGGAAGTTGGTTTACCAACGTGTCGATTCGTTCCGGCACAAACGAAACTCATGGAACGGTTTTCAGCTATGTCCACAACGAAGCATTCAACGCACGGTCGTTCTTTCAAAATAGCCGTACTGTGATTCGCCAGGCCGAAGGGGGCGGGACGTTCGGCGCACCGTTCGTTTGGCCCCGGCTCTACAACGGCCGGGACAGGACCTTCATTTTTTTCGGGCAGCAGTTCGTACGTTGGGACCAGTCGCGCAGCGGCGCCCTGTTTACCTCGCCGCGAGACGACTTTCGCCAAGGCGATTTCAGCAATTTCCTCGATGCCGCCGGAAAGGTAATCCCCATCTTCGATCCCGGCACGACGCGCCCGGACGGCAAGGGCGGGTTCGTTCGGGATCGATTTCCGGACAATCGCATACCCTCAAGCCGGATCAGTCCGGTGTCGCAGCGCATCATCGCGCTCATTCCGCAGCCGGACCTGACCGAACTCGCCGTGAACAATTTCTACAACCGCACCGGTGGCGGGAGCTATCGCAACTACGTTTCGACCGTGAAGGTCGATCACAGTCTTTCGCACAGACATAAGCTCAGCGTGACCTACATGGACCAAGTGAATCCGCGCGTGATAGCCGGACAGGGATGGGGAGTGAATAGTCCACTGGAAGGGTCGCAATCCCCAAAGAGTATTCATGACCGGACCGGGCGGGTGAACTACGATTTCATCGCCAGAAGTAACCTGCTCAGTCACGTCACGCTGGGAATCGACCGCTACCGCAATGCAACACGGCAGATCTCGCAATTCCAGGATTGGAACAACAACCTCGGCATCGGCGGCATCTTCGGGGACCAAGGGGCCTTTCCCGTCGTGAATTTCTCCGGGGGAGTTGCCAGCCCGAGGACACTGGGAGGACCGCACTTTTCCACCAACGCCAGCGGCCGAATCACTCTGGCCGGCACGGTGACGTGGATCAGGGGCCAGCACAGCTTCAAATTCGGTGGGAACTACTGGCCGGAATATGCAAACGCGCGTGAGGGATACCTGAGCAGCGGCCAGTTCACGTTCAGTAATCTCGCTTCAAGTCAGCCCAATGCCGCGCAGTACACGTCCTGGGGTAGTTCGTTCGCAAGCTTCCTGCTGGGCGGCGCCTCGACTGCCAGCGTTGCGGAGCCGTATGGGCGCGGAGCCCGCTTTCGCTCGGGCGGCGCATTCGCTCAGGATGAATGGCGGACGACTAAGCGCTTGACCCTATCCTATGGCTTGCGCTGGGAGTGGAACGCCGCACCATTCGAGCCCGCTGGACGGGCCAGCGGTTTTGATCCGGCCCTGCCAAATCCCTCCGCCGGCGGCCGCCTCGGCGCCTTGGTCTTTGCCGGACAAGGCCCGGGCCGCTCCGGGTCCCTGTCGCTTTCCGACGGCTGGTATCGCGGCTTCGGTCCTCGCGTGGGAGTCGCATACTCCCTCACTCCGAAGACCGCGATAAGGAGTTCCTTCAGCGTCTTTTACGCTCCGGGTTTCCGCACACGATTGATCGCGTACGGGTTCAGCAACGGATACACGCTCACGTCTCCTAACGGCTACGATGCCGCCTATAACTGGGGTTCACGATTTCCCGATAGCTTCCCGCGAGCTCCGTTCATCGACGCCTCGTATCAGAACGACCAGAGCGTGAGTTCGATTCTCCCCGGAACGTCGCGAATGCCGCAGATCGTCTCCTGGACGGCGAGCATCCAGCGGGCCATTACCCCGAATCTGGCGTTCGAGGCCGCCTACATTGGAAGCCATTCGACACATCTGATACTCAGCACCGCGCAGTCGAACATGAACACGCTGGATGCGCGCTATCTGTCGATGGGCAGCCTCTTGCTTCAGGACATCGCATCGCCGGCCGCGGCCGAGGCGGGGATATCCGCACCCTATCCCGGTTTCCTGAGCCAGCGAAACAGGACGGTCGGCCAGGCGATGCGGCCATACCCGCAATACCTGGACGTGACTGAGGAGTGGGGGCCGCACGGCATCGCCCGTTTCCATTCTTTCCAGGCTAAACTCACGAAGCGGTATTCGAGCGGATTGACGCTTCTGGCATTCTACACGTGGTCGAAGAACATGACGAACGTAGAAGGCGGCCCGATCGATTTGGGTCCGACTGACGGCGCCATCCAGTACCCGCGCAGTCGAGCCGCCGAGATTGCGCCCAGCAATGGAGGACCGCCACAGGTTTTTGCGGCAAGCGGCACCTACGAACTGCCGCGCGGGTGGCAGGTTACGCTTTTCTGCCGCTATGCAGCCGGTCTGCCGCTGGCGATTACTTCCGGGAATCCGCTTTCGGAATTGGGCTATCCCGGCATTCGGGCCAATTACCTGGGCGGCCCGGTTTATCAGAATGCAAGTTCCGCGGATTTCGACCCTGCCGTCGATTCCTACCTGAACAGGGGCGCGTTCGCGGCGCCCTCCACTTTCCAGTTGGGTAACACGGCTCGTGTGCTCGACTGGGCGCGTGGCTTTCCCGAGAAGAGCGAGTCCCTCTCCCTGGCCAAATCGACGCATCTCACCGAACATCTGCGCTTCACGCTCCGGGCGGACGTGCAAAACCCGTTCAACTTTGTGCGTTGGGGCAATCCGAACACCGACATCACGAGCTCCCTGTTTGGCAAGGTCACCAGCGCTTCCGCCGGGCGGTCCATTCAACTTTACGCCGGACTCGATTTCTAGGCCGGCCATGACTCGTATCAGGGCACGGCTGAAGCCATGCCCTGATACGGTTCGTGATCACCGGGCCGCAGGTCAGGACCCACAATGTTGAAACTCAAGGGCCGGGCGTGGGCGCCCGGCGCGGGTTTGGAGACCTGCCCCACCCTTCAAAGCAACTTCAACTTTTTCAGTTTCCGCTTGTCAGTAAATCGCAGCCTGCGGGTACTGAGCTAATGAGGTGTCTTGCTTACGGGAGCATTCCCGTGCCTCAGAAGACCAGTTCGAAAGGGCAAAGATGCAACACTTTCATTCGCGAACAGTTGGGTTCGCTCTCAGATTGTTGACTCTGATCGCACTGATTGGAGTGAGCAACGCGCTTTGGGCTCAGGCTGACAGAGCCACCATAGAAGGAATCGTCACGGACTCGAGCGGCGCGTCTGTTCCCGACGCCAAGGTCGAAGTCGTCCGCATAGAAACCAACAACCTGTTTACCCTCCGGACCAACGAGGCAGGGCGTTACTTCGCCGCAAACCTTCCGTTGGGCACGTATCGCGTCAGGGTCGAGAAGGAGGGTTTCCGCGCGGCTCAGGTCGACAACCTGGTCCTGCAATCGCAGATGAACGTCCGTGCCGACGTGAGACTCGAAGTCGGAGCGGCGGCCGAACACATCGAGGTGACGGCGGTGGCGCCCATGTTGGACGCATCTACCGCCACCATCACCGCACAGATGACGACCAAACAAATTCAGGAACTGCCCCTGATTGCCATCGGAAGGAAGCGGGACGTCACCTCGTACCTCCAATTCCTTCCCGGCGTCACGACCTCCTCGACCTGGGGCGCGCGCGTGAATGGCTCCAATGCGGGCAACTCCGAAGTGTTTCTGGATGGCGCTCCGGCGAGCCAGGGCAACGTGAGAGGCGGTATTCAGGAGAACGGTCCGGCCGTGGAACAGGTGGGCGAGTTCAGCGTGGTTACGAACTCCTTCAACGCCGAATATGGCAGGACGGGAAGCTGGTTCACCAATATCACGATCCGCTCTGGCACGAACGATATTCACGGCAGCGCATTCAATTACTTCGATAACGACGCGCTCAATGCGAGATCGTTCTTCCAGGGGGTCCGAAACACCGTGCGCCACAACGAGGGCGGCTTCACGCTAGGGGCGCCGGTTTACCTGCCCAAACTCTATAACGGGCGGAACAAGACGTTCTTTTTCTTCGGCCAGCAGCTCGTGTACTACACGAACACGAACAGCGGCAGTCTGTTTACGGTCCCGCGGGGCGATTTCCGCCAGGGCGATTTCAGTGATTTCCTCGACTCATCGAACAACGTGATCCCGGTTTTCGACCCCCTGACGACCAGGGCGGACGGCAAGGGCGGCTTTGTCCGCGATCAATTCCCGGGCAACCGTATCCCCACCAGCCGGCTCAGCGCTGCGGCACAGCAAATCCTGGCGTTGACCCCGCAACCGGATCTTCCCGGCTTGCAGATCAACAACTTCCGGCACCGTACCGGCTCCGGGACATACCGGAATTATGTGTCGACGGCGAAGATCGATCACAGCTTCTCGGACACCCAAAAGATTTCGATCACCTACAGCGATCAGTACAACCCCCGGGTGATCGCAGGGCAGGGGTATGGAGCGGACAACCCGTTGGAAGGCTCGCAGTCTCCGAAATACATTCATGACCGCACGGGCCGCGTCAATCACGACTGGATCATCCGCCCCAACATACTGAGCCACTTCACGATCGGCATAGATCGTTACAACAACCAGACCCGGCAATTGACGCAATTCGAGGGCTGGAACAAGAAGCTCGGCATACAGGGCATTCTTTGGGATCAGGGCGCGTTTCCCGTCATCGGTTTCAGCGGTGGAACGGCTGGTCCAAAAGGGATGGGCGGAGGCGACTTCTCCACCAACGCCAACGGCCGTATTACTTTCACCGAAACAGTGGCGTGGACAAAAGGGCGCCACACGATCAAGTTCGGGGGCACCTACTGGCCGGAATATGCCAATGGCCGCGAGGGCTATCAGAGCAGCGGCTCATTCGGTTTCAGCAACCTGACCACAAGCCAGCCGAACGCCTCCAAATACACCTCCTGGGGTAGTTCGTTTGCCAGCTTTCTGCTCGGTGACCTGTCGAACGCCAGAGTTGCGGAGCCCTATGCCAGAGGCGCGCGTTTTCGCTCCTTTGCGCTGTTTGCCCAGGACGAATGGCGCATGACCAACGACTTTACGCTTTCTTATGGCCTTCGCTGGGAAGGCAATACCGCGCCGTTCGAGCCGAACGGCACTGCCAGCGGTTTTGATCCCACCATCCCCAACCCGGCAGCCGGAGGCCGGCTCGGCGCGCTCCTGTTTGCCGGAAACGGCACCGGGCGTTCCGGGTCCCGCTCGCTCTCCGACAGTTGGCTCAAGGGCTTTGGACCACGCCTCGGGATTGCCTACCAGGTCAACCCGAAGACTGTAGTCCGGGCCTCAGGCGGCATCTATTTCGCCCCCGGTTTCCGGACGCGCTTGATCGCCTATGGGTTCACAAACGGCAATAGCGTCAATTCACCCAACGGGTACGGCCCTGTATACAACTGGGGCGACGGCTCGTATCCGCCGGACTTCCCGCGGGCGCCGTTCATTGATCCGTCTTTCCAGAACGGGCAGAACGTGAGTTCCATCCTGCCCGGCACTTCGAGGATGCCGCAGATCCTCACCTGGACCTTTAGCATCCAACGCGAGATAGCCCGGGATCTTTCGCTTGAGGCGACGTACGTCGGAAGCCACTCGACTCACCTGATTTTGGGTGGCTCGCTATCCAACATGAATACGTTGGACCCCAAGTACCTGTCCTTAGGCAACCTGCTGTTCCAGGACATCTCGTCGTCTGCCGCGGTTGAGAAGGGCATTACGCCTCCGTATGGTTCTTTCACGACTGGAAGGACCAGGACGGTGGGGCAATCGCTGCGCCCCTACCCGCAGTACCTGAATGTCAGCGAGGAGTGGGGACCGCACGGCATTTCGCGTTTCAACTCGCTACAGATCAAGGCGACCAAACGCTACTCGAGCGGCCTCACGCTGCTCGCCTTCTACACGTGGTCCAAGAACATGACGAACGCCGATAGCGGCCCAATCGACATGGGGCCCGGCGAAGGTTCTATTCAGAACCCGACCAACCGCGCCAGCGAAATGTCGATCAGTACCGACGGCCCACCGCACGTGTTCGTGGCCAGCGGTTCGTATGAGTTGCCGTTCGGCCCGGGCAAGAAGTTCCTGGCGGGCAACCGCGCTCTGGGGTACGTCGTGGGAGGCTGGCAGATCGCAGGGTTCATGAGGTACTCGAGCGGCTCTGCTCTTTCGATCACCGGCGGCAATGGTATCTCATCTTTGGGATATCCGAACATCCGGGCGAACTATCTCGGGGGCGACGTCTACAAGACGACAAATCCGCGGGATTTCGACCCTGCGACGAGTATCTATCTGAACTCCGCTGCATTCGCCACGCCGTCCACTTTCGACCTCGGCAACACGGCCAGGGTTCTGGACTGGGTCCGCGGCTTCACAGGGAAGAGCGAATCTCTGTCGCTCTCCAAGCGGATTCCGATTAACGAGCGGTTCCGCGCCGTACTGCGGGCCGACGCTCAGAATCCGTTCAACTTCGTCCGCTGGGGCAACCCGAACACGAACATCACCAATTCGAATTTCGGGACAGTCACCAGCGCGTCCTCGGGTAGGACCATTCAGCTCGGGGCTTCAGTCGAATTCTGAAGTTCCCACGTGGGGCGGCGCATCCGCCCCACGCGACTCTCAAAATCAAAGGATTGACGATGAATCGGCGTAAGTTTGCGAAGCTGTTCGGGGCGGTTGCCGCCGGCTATGGATCTGCTGTGGGTAAAGCGCAGGAGGCTGGCGGAGTTCCAACCCTCTACTATGTGGACGGCTATCACGGCGGCTCCCGTGGCCACATGCCCGCGGGATCGTGGAGGGACGTCCTGAACGCGCTCCGCGCACGCCCGGACTGGAAAATCTCCTTCGATATCGAGCCCGCCTCCTGGGCCGATCTGCGGCGGGATGACCCGCAGGCCTACCGCGAGCTTCAGCGGATGCTCGAAGAGAGGGCCGTTGGCGCGAAACTGGAGATCGTCAACGGAACCTTTTCGCAGCCGTTCGGCTGGGCGTTGGGCGGCGAGAGCAATATCCGGCAACTCGTCCGTGGCCGGGAGGTCATTCGCGAGCATTTTCCTAACGCCGTAATCGAGACGTATGCCGTGCAGGAGCCTTGCTGGTCCAGTTGCCTGCCGCAAATGCTGCGGTCGCTGGGATTCACCGGCGCAGTGCTCAAGGATCCGGGCACCGCGTGGGGAGGCTACACGGCGGCTTTCGATGCGGAAGTCGTGGAGTGGGTCGGCCCGGACGGAACGTCGATTCCCGCTGTGCCGCGCTACGCATGCGAGGACCTTCGGAACGTGTGGGAGACGGAATCCGTCACCGGCTCGGCGGAGTTCAGCCGGAAGTGCGTCAAACACGGCATTCCGCACCCTACGGGCAACTGCTTTCAGGACCTTGGCTGGCCGGCGAAACCGAAGGTCAGCGGCGAGCACATCCGGTTCGTAACCTGGCGCGAGTACCTGAAGCAGATCGCCCAAAAGCCGCAGAAGCAGTGGCGGTTCAGCCAGGAAGACATTCTTACTACTCTGCCTTGGGGCGAGAAAACGCTGCAAACGCTCGCGCAGCAAGTGCGCGCCGCCGAAAACCGGCTGTTGATCGCGGAGAAAATGGCATCCATGGCCGCGACCCTACGCGGGAGTTCGTTCCCCGCAGACCGCCTCCGGAGAGCGTGGGACCAGTTGCTGTGGGCCGAACACCACGATGCCTGGATTACCGCGACGACGCGAGCGGGGCGCCAGGCCTGGGCTTTCCAGGTCGCATCGGAGACGATGGAGGCCGAAGAAATCGCCGGCGAAATCATCGGCGCTTCGGCCGAGGCTCTGTCTCGCGGTACCGACAAAGCTCCTAGTATTCCGATGGGACCGCAGTGGGTTCGTGTATTCAATACCGTCGCGGTGGAACGCGACGAAATCGTCGAGTTGGACTGGGCAGCGGATGTTGGCACGCGCCGCGCACGCGTATTCGATGCGGCCGGCCGCGAACTTCCGTGCCAGTTCGTGCACCCTCGCATTTACAACTCGCGGCAGGGAAACAGGGCGCGGTCCGGAGCCGCGACAGTTGCCGGAATTCCGACCTATGCGGCAGGCGAGAGCATGAACGCCGCAACCGTTCTCTTCCCGGCCCGAGTGCCGGCGACAGGCTTCGCTTCCTTCAGAATCGAACCGGTTTACGACGACTCCGCTCCCGCCCCGGTTCGCGGCGCGACCGCGCACACTCAGGCGGACGGCACCGTGCTGCTCGAGACCGACCTGTACCGCGTCCGGATCGATCCCGCAAAGGGCGGGGCCATCACCAGCATGGTGTTGAAAGACGGCAACCGGGAGTTCTTCGACCCATCTTCGGGACGCTTCTTCAATGAATACCGCGGCTACTTCGTTTCCGAGAAGAAATGGTGCAGCAGTGCGGATACTCCGGCCAGCGTGACTCTCGCCGAAGTTGGACCGATCCGCGTTCGCGCCGTAGTGTCCGGGCAGATCGGCGGCCGGCGCTTTCAAACCACCATCTCTCTTGCGCAGGGCCAACGCCGCATCGACTTCAATGCGCGCTTCATCTACGATCAGGAGACGTGGATCGGCGATCCCTGGGATATAAAGCCTGAGGACCGCCGCGTCGAACGACGGAGATCGCACCACGACGGCCGGTGGAAGTTGCAGGCCTTCTTTCCGGTTCCGTTCAAAAACCAGGCGATCTACAAAAACGCCGCCTACGACGTGTGCAAGAGCCGGAATCAGGACACCTATTTCCAACGCTGGGATGAAATCAAGCACAACATCGTACTGAACTGGGTGGACGTGGTCGATGAACAGCAGAAGCAGGGGTTGGCCATCTTCTCCGACCACACAACCGCTTACACCCACGGCCCGGATCACCCGCTCGCGCTCGTTATGGGCTGGGGCTGGGAAGGCGGATTCTGGTGGGGAAAGTGCCCACTGAAAGGAACTCAGCAGGTCAGCTACTCGATCGTCCCGCACAGCGGTAAATGGGACGAAGCTCAACTGTCCAACGAAAACCACCGCTGGAATGAGCCGCTGCTGCCGCAGATCGTCAACGGGGAATCCGATGGGACGCGAGAGCGATCTCTGGTCAGTGTGAGCGGGAGCGGGATCGAGGTCCCAACGCTCCTGATGGACGGCCGGGAATTGCTCATCCGTCTGTTCAACGCAGAGGGAGACGGCGCCGGACGAACGGTCTCCCTGGGTTTGAAGCCGGCGAAAGTGGAACTCGTGGAGTTGGACGGCCGCATCATCCGGCAGTTGGCTGTTCGCCAAGCCGCCAACGGCCGCTACGAGATCACGCTGGCAATGCCGCGCTTCGGAATCCGCACTCTGCGTTGTCAATTGGATACCACGAAGGGATAGACTGACACGGGGGAGGGTTCCCGGCGCGGTATGTGGTTTGTTTCATTCGGCGCGGTCGTGGCACTAGCCGCCGTGCAGGCGGCCGGTCCGGCACGCCTGCTTGAAGAAGCGAACGCGAGCTATTTGGCTCGACGGCCGCAGGACGCGATCAGATTGTACCGGCAGTATCTCGCTTCGTACCCGGACAGGGCGGACGTGAGAGTCTATCTCGGGGCGGCACTGTTTAGCGTCGGCGAGCCGGAACAGTCGCTGGAGCAGGGAAAGCGGGCGTTGGAACTGGATGACCGGCACGCCCGGGCATACGTCCTGATCGGGCGCATTCTCGCGAGCCGCAACCAATGGGATATGGCCCAGCAGGCATTCTCCGACGCGATCCGATTGGATCCCCGCGACCGTGAGGCGTGGTACTTTTCCGGACGCGCGTTTTACGAAGAGAACCGCTTCGAAAAAGCGATTGCCGCCCTTCAGAAGGCACGCGCGTTGGGAAGTGAACAGAGCCGGATATATGAGAATCTGGGCCTGGCCTTTGAGGCGCTGGCTCGGACCGGTGAAGCGGAGCAGGCGTATCGGAGAGCCGTTGAATTAGCCGGCAGCGAATACCGGCCCTATCTCGCGTACGGAGTCTTTCTGCACAAGCAGGGCAAGCTGGCTCAGTGCGTGGAGACGCTCGAGAAAGCCCTGGCGTTGAGTCCGGAATCCGCGGAGACCCGGTTTGAACTCGGAAGGGCGCTGTACCATGCGGGGCAACTCGATTCCGCCGCTCGAGTTCTGGAACAGGCCCTCGTCAACTCCCGCGAGTGCCGCCTGCACTATTTGTTGATCAGGATTTATTCCCAGCAGCACAGGGAGGAAGACGCCAACCTCCAGGCTAAAGCGATGGAGGGCTGCCGCGAGACTTAACTGAATGAAAGGAGCGTATCTCGAATGGGACAAATAACACGCCGTTCATGGTTCAAGAGTAATGTGGCGATTGCCGCTGCCGCCGGCGCGGCAGCATCGTTGCCCGAAAGGGCGTACGCAGGGCCGGCAGGTAAGATCATCCTGTCGCATGTCTTGAGGCTGGATCAAACCGATCGCATCAAGCAATGCCTCCAGATGGGTGTCCGGCACGTGGTTTCGACGCCGTCGCTGAGGGGCGTTGGACCGGACCAGTATGAGGCCGCGATGAAGAAGCACAAAGAGGAATGGGCGCAGGCGGGAATGAAAGTCGCCGTCTACGAAACGATGACGCCCGTTCCCGCCGCCAATATCCGGCGAGGCTCGCCCGGACGGGATCAGGAGCTCAGGAATTGGATTGCCTTTGTGGAGGCCATGGGCAAGGCCGGCATTCCGGTGCTTTGCTACAACTTGGGCCAGGGCGGAACGCGAACGGGCAAGGTCGTACTGCGCGGGGGCGCCATCACGACCGAGCACAACTACGAGGAGTCGAAGAAACAGCCTCCAGCGCGGGAGATTTTCACCGACGATCAGCTCTGGGAGTCGCTGACGTGGCTGATCGAGCGCATCACCCCCGTGTGCGAAAAGGCGAAAGTAAAAATGGGCTATCACCCGAATGACCCCTCCGTCTCGCCCTACCTCGGATCGGCGCAGATCATGATCAACCCGGCGGCATATCGCCGGCTGTTTGCCATCGCAGACAGCCCCTACAACGGCGTTTCGTTCTGCCAGGGGAACTTCCGGTCGATGAAGTACGCACCGGGTGAGGACATCTATTCGGTGGCCACGGAGTTCGCGGAGAGGAAGAAGATCCAGTTCATTCACTTCCGCGACGTGGAGGGAACGGCGGCAACCAGGTATCACGAGACGTTCCACGACGATGGCCCGACCGACATGGCGAGGATACTCCAGTGCTACGTCCGGGGCGGATTTGTCGGCCCGCTCCGCACCGACCACGCTCCCGCGATGGAAGGGGAGGACGCACAGAAGAACCCTGGCTATGCCATGTTAGGGCACATTCACGCCTTAGGGTTTACGAAAGGGTTGATGCAGGCACTGAACATACCCTATGAGTAGATTGGCATTCGGCAGCGGGTGGCCCGGAGGCGCTGCCACCCGCTGCCCGTGGGAATAGCGGCGCCGACGGGCAGACCGGCGGCCGGGCGCCGAATTGAGCTAGTCGCCGAAGGTGCCTACTTCTTCTTCCCGTCTTTCGTGCTCCCCAGCTGGCTTGAGCTGAACCAGATCGGGACCCGCCGGTTCTTTGAGGACGTGTTTGCGATAGAGCTTGGCCATCTGGGCGTCGCGAACCCGGGCCTTCTCCTCGCGGGCGTTCTTGGCCACCCCGAGCGCGTCGAGGTCGTGCTGCGCTTCGCTAGTCACCAGGTCGGCCTTCACCACCAGCGTGTGCTCGGGCTGCCCGATCGGCACGCTCTTGTTGCCGGCGAAGATCTCATGGCGGCCCCGCTCCTCGTACCACTTCGTGAGCGTAGCTGTCATGTGGATCTTCTCGACGATCTGGCGCCAACCGATGCCCGTGTTGTAAGCGCAGAAGGATATCTCACCTTCCTGCGTCGCATACGGGATGATGCACTGCTCCGTGCGGCGGAAATCGTAGTTGAACAGATCCTGGAACCACATGCCCGCGATGAAGAGCACGTTCCAGCGGTCGCGTCGCCGCCGTTCGATGTCCTCGACCGTGCGGTCGCCCCCTACCTTGCCGTAGTTGCGCCCGGTTACGCCGAAGCTCTTGTCCATCTTTTTCAGCATGGCCCAGAGCGTGAAGTGCTTCGGGGCCGCGAACGGATTGAAGTTGCGCGCGATTGTGAGCGCCATGCCGAGAGATGAGAGGAACTTTCCGCGCGCCGCGTCGTTGATCTTGGCGACGTCCTTCGCGAGCCGATCCGCATTGAAAAACGCGGTCATCGGCACGGCCTCTTTCGTCTCCTTGTCGATCATGATCGCTATACCAACACCGCAGTTCGGGTGGCATCCACAGCTTAGCTGGCCCCATTCGGCGTTGGGGCCGTGCACGAGATCCGCCCAGTCGCAGAACGTGCTCATGAACGAAAGCGGGAACCAGTCGCGGGAGGGCTCGCCGAGGCCGGTTTGCTCCTTCACGTCATGGGCGAGGTGCGAAAGCGTGTAGCGTTGCGCGTGCCGTCGCTCGTCCGTAATCGCTTCGTCGCGTCCGGTGAACGAGACGGGCTGGAATGAGCAGAAGGATATGCGTTTCGGGTTGTCGAGCGCAAACTTCACAATGCGCCCCACCTGCTCGTTGTTGATGCCGTTCACGATAGTCGTTACAGGGACGATTTCGACGCCGGCCTTGTAAAGATTCTCGATCGCCTGCAGTTTCACATCGAACAGGTTGCCGACGCGCCGGTGCTCGTTGGCCGCATTCCCGATGCCGTCGAACTGAAGATATGCGTAACGCAGGCCGGCTTCGGCGGCCTTCTTGCAGAAGTCGAGACTCTTGGCGAATTCGATTCCGTTCGTCGCCGCCTGTACGCTGTTGTACCCGACCTTCCGTGCGTACGCCACGGCATCGATGAAATATGGCGAAAGCGTTGGCTCGCCCCCCGAGAACTGGACCGACATCTGCCGCTTCGGCTTGATGGAGATCGCGTTATCGAGCAGCGTCTTGATCTCATCCCATGTCAGCTCGTGAACAAACCCGACCTGATTGGCGTCCATGAAACATGGATCGCACATCATGTTACAGCGGTTCGTCAGGTCGATCGTCAGCACCGCGCCCCGGCCGTGCGTGATGGTGCTGGTTCCGTGATTATGCAGCTTCGCGTCGTTATGAGCACGCATGTCGCGCCCGGGAAAGATCTGCTCGATGTGCTTATAGAAGGAGGTATCGACCGACATCACATCTTCGAAATGGCCATGAATGGGACAATCCTTGACCATCATGACCTGGCCGTCGCGTTCGATAATCTGCGCCTTGATTTCACCCACCTTCTCGTGGAGCAGGTCTTTGTAATCCTTCTTGCCGTCGAGTATCTCCTTGCGGATCGCGGGTACGCACTTAGGACAGAGCGAATCCGTCTCCCGCGGCCAGCCTAGCGGCGGCTTCTGCTTCTGGTGAGATTTCAATAACGGCTTATCGGACCATTTAGGCGTAAATGAAGGGTTCGGACTTATCCGATTCAGTCTTTCGAAAACCGCCCATGCTGCCCCCGCCGCATAGGTAATGCCTTTTTCCAGATACTTGATAGGTTTATGCATCCAGCCCTCCGTGACTCCCTCAGAGTAACCGCATCGTTCCAAACGGGCTAGACGATTGAATCGAATCGCGTGTTTTCCGCGCTGTTCGGTAAACCAGCGAATTTAATGGAGCGACTTACCCGGCGGACTCACGCGGCGCCGCGAAACGCGGCCGACCTTTGTTTTTCGCCGTTTACCCCGGAAATCAGGCATTCGAACCATAACCGCTCAAAGAATCCGACATACATGTGTTCCAATAGTGCCTCGGGATGCTACTCAGGGGAATTCACGTCCGGCGGCAACGGAAGCGTCTAGGAAGGCTCGCTCGCGAAGTCAGGATGATCGCGCGAGGGCTACTGTCAACCGCCGTGCCGATTCTGGCGCACCTCGTCGTCACACGGCGCTGCAATCTTTCCTGCGCCTACTGCAACGAATATGATCACGTCTCGCAGCCGGTGCCCGCGGAGACGCTATTCGCTCGCGTGGACCGCCTGGCCGCGCTCCGTACGAACGTCGTCACGATGAGCGGGGGCGAGCCGCTTTTACACCAGAGGATCGAGGACGTCATCCGGCACATACGGGCGCACGGGATGATTGCCGGCATGATCACGAACGGCTATCTGCTGACCGAGGCCCGCATCCACGAACTGAACCGGGCGGGGCTCGACCACCTCCAGATCAGCATTGACAACGTCAACCCCGGACCGGTCTCGAAGAAGAGCCTGAAGGTGCTTGACCGCAAGCTGCAATTGCTTTCGGAACACGCGGATTTCCACGTAAATATCAACTCCGTGGTCGGCGCGGAAAATAACGATCCGCAAGACGCTCTCGCCGTGGCGAAGCGGGCTGTTGCACTTGGATTCACATCGACCGTCGGCCTGCTGCACGACGCCTCCGGCCAGATGATGCCGCTCAGCGAAGCCGAGCGGAAGGTGTTCCACAAGATACAGGCGATGGGGAAGCGCAGCTACTCCCGCTTCAATCGTTTCCAGGAAAACATCGCCGCCGGCGTGCCCAACCAGTGGCGATGCCGCGCGGGCGCCCGGTACATGTACGTCTGCGAGGACGGACTGGTGCACTACTGCTCGCAGCAGCGCGGCCGACCGGCCAAGCCACTCGCGCAGTACACGCGCGAGGACATCCGCCGGGAGTTCCTGGCGGAAAAGCCCTGCGCGCCCTCATGCACCATCTCCTGCGTGCATCAGGTCTCATTGATTGATTTCTGGCGGGCGCCCCAGTCCCCGGAGGTATCCGCTCAACCGGCGGATCTCGTTCAGATCGGAAGCGCATCCCAATAATCTTGTTACACAGGAGGCCGTACACTCTTACAGTAAGCCCAGTCGGGAGAAAGCTGCGCCCCGCCTCAGCTTAGCCACCCCGAAGCGCTAACCATGTCTCAAATTACCCCGTTGGATGGGATATTTTTGCAACACCACCCGGAAGGGGCCAAACTACTCGTAACGCTGGCGCCTGTGCGCCCGCGAACGTCGAACTGGGCGGTGTTTCAATGACGAAACCTATGGGATTGATTAGTGTTGATGAGTTGGTGGGACGGCGGGTGGCTGAGGAACGGCAGCGGCTCGAGCGGCAGGCCGGGCTGAGCGGATTCGAGGGCCGGGCTTTCAAACGGCCCGTGGAGCGGCGTTTCACGAAAAGCGAGCGCGCCCACACCAGAATCCTATTCGGCGGGCTCACATGGAAGCACGAACGGCTGATCCAGAGCGCACTTGAGGGCCTGGGTTACTTAGCCGAACCGCTCCCGACTCCGAACGTGGCGGCGTTCCAGGCCGGGAAAGAGTTCGGCAACAACGGCCAGTGCAACCCGACTTACTTCACCGTCGGGAACCTGGTTCAGTTCTTACAGGGGCTGGAAGCGAAAGGGCTCTCCCGGCAGGACATCATCGGCAAGTACGTATTCTTCACCGCCGGCGCGTGCGGGCCGTGCAGGTTCGGCATGTACGAATCCGAATACCGCCTCGCGCTCCGCAACTCTGGATTCGAGGGTTTCCGTGTGCTGATCTTCCAGCAATCGGGCGGCTTGAGCCAGTCCGACGCGGAAGCCGGGCTGGACATGAACCCCGATTTCTTCCTCGCCATTCTGAACGCAATGAACTGCGGCGATGTCCTGAACGAGGTCGCCTACGCCATCCGGCCCTACGAGGTCGAGGCGGGCGACACCGACAGCGCGCTCGAAGCCGCGCTCGAACGGGTGGGAGCGATGTTCCGCACGCGGCAGCCGTGGACGATGGCCTCGCGGCTCGGCCAATACCTCGGCGGCTTCAAGGACACCGCCGAATACATCGGCAAGTTCGTCAACCAGATCAGGAGCGACGAGTACACGAAGGTTCTCGAGGAGTGCCGGGACAGGTTCAACGAAATCGAAGTGGACCGGCTGCGCGTGAAGCCGATCGTGAAGATCACCGGCGAATTCTGGGCCCAGACCACCGAGGGCGACGGCAACTTCAACATGTTCCGCTTCCTCCAGCGCGAAGGCGCGCAGGTGCTTGTGGAGCCCATCGGCACGTGGATCACATACATGATCCATCAGGTGATTCAGAAGTACGGCGACATGAAAGGCCTGGCGGACGGCGCCGCGCTGCCCCCGCTCTGGAGGCTGGGCAAGCGCGCCAAGATTGAAGTCAGTTACCGCTCGAAGGTCGCGAAGCTCAAGCTCGCGGAGGCCGTTTTCAAGCGGGAGTATCACCGCATCGTCGAAGCGCTGGGCGGGCTGGCGCACCACCTCGTCAATCAGTACGAGTTGCAGCGGCTTGGCCATCCTTATTACAACTCGCGCAGCGGCGGCGGTGAGGGCCACCTCGAAGTCGCAAAGAACATCTACTACTCGAACAAGGACCTCGCTCACATGGTGCTCTCGCTAAAGCCGTTCGGCTGCATGCCGTCCACCCAATCCGACGGCGCGCAGGCGGCTGTGATCTCGCATTTCCGGGACATGATCTACCTGCCGGTTGAGACCTCGGGTGAAGGAGAGATCAACGCGCACAGCCGCGTCCAGATGGCGCTCGGCGAGGCGAAGGCGAAGGCGAAGCTCGAATTCCAGGAGGCGCTCGACAAGTCAGGCCTGACGCTCGAGCGGTGCCGCGCGTACGTCGAGGCGCACCCCGAGCTGAGGCGGCCTATGTACCGCGTGCCGCACACGAAAGGCGTGATCGGCGCGGCGGCGAACTTCGTGCTCCACATTTCGGACCGGATGAAGAAGGAAACGCACAGGAGCGCGGCGTGAGGAGTCACGACATGAAGCAGGCTCTCCTCATCGGCATGGACGTCGGCTCGACGACCGTGAAGGCCGTCGTGGTGGATGCAATTACCGACCAGATCCTGTGGCGCGACTACCAGCGGCACGATACGAAACAGCCGGAGAAGGTTCTCGAGTTCCTGAAGCGTATGGAAAGCGAGCTCGACGGCTTCAAGGCCGCGAACGCGCGGATGTTCATCACCGGCTCCGGCGGGAACGGGCTGACGAAATACCTCGGGGCGAAGTTCGTCCAGGAGGTCAATGCCGTCTCGCTCGCAGTTGAGAAGCTGTACCCCGAGTGCGGCTCCGTCATCGAGCTTGGCGGGCAGGACGCGAAGATCATCATTTTCAAAGAAGACCCGGAGACCGGCCGCAAGAAGAAACTGCCTTCGATGAACGACAAGTGCGCCGGCGGCACCGGAGCGGTGATCGACAAGATCAATGCAAAGCTGCGCATTCCGGCCGACCAACTCTGCGATATGGGCTACAACGGCCTGCGGCTACATCCGGTGGCGGGCAAGTGCGGCGTGTTCGCCGAGACCGACATCAACGGGCTGCAAAAGGCCGGCGTGCCTCCGAATGAGCTGATGGCGTCGCTGTTCGAAGCGATCGTGATGCAGAACCTGTCGGTTCTGACGCGCGGAAACACCCTGCGGCCGGTTGTGCTGCTGCTCGGCGGGCCGAACACGTATATCGCGGGCATGCAGGAGTGCTGGAAACATAACATCCCGAAGATCTGGAAGGAGCGCAATTTCCCGCTCCCCGATGGCGTTCCGCCCGAGGACCTGATCCGCACGCCGGACAACGCGCAGTACTTCGCCGCGATCGGCGCGGTGGAGTTCGGCAAAACCGAGGAAGATTGCGTCGGCTGCTACAAGGGCTATGAGCGGCTCGAGCGGTATATCGACCACGACCGCGAGGCGGAGAAGGCTCAGAAGCTGGGCGAGGGTGGCGGCCTGGCTAAGTCGCCCGACGAACTCGAGCAGTTCAAGGCCAGGTACCGGCATAAGAAGTTCACGGGCGCGATGTTCCAGCGCGGCGAAGTCGTCGAAGGCTTCGTCGGCCTCGATGGTGGCTCGACATCCACCAAGGCCGTGCTGCTCTCGAAAGACAAAGCTCGCACCATCCTGGTGAAGTCGTACCAGCTCTCGAAGGGCAATCCCATCGAGGACACGATCGAGATTCTGGGCAAGCTCGAGGATCAACTCACCGCCCAGGGCGCCACACTGAAAGTGCTCGGCGTGGGCACGACCGGTTACGCGAAGGACATCCTCAGGGATGTGGTCGGCGCGGATGCGGCAATCGTCGAGACCGTGGCGCACACCGAAGCCGGCCTGCATTTCTATAAAGACATCGACGTGATCTGCGACGTCGGCGGGCAGGACATCAAGATCATCATCTTGAAGAACGGCCGCGTGAAGGATTTCAAGCTGAACACGCAGTGCTCGGCGGGCAACGGGTACTTTCTGCAATCCACAGCGCAGGGATTCGGGCATCCTGTGGAGCGGTTCGCGGACGTCGCATTCAGCGCCGGGAACTTCCCGTCGTTCGGCTATGGCTGCGCGGTTTTCATGCAGTCGGATATCGTCGACTTTCAGCGCCAGGGGTGGAAGCCCGAAGAAATCATGGCCGGCCTCTGCAACGTGCTGCCCAAGAACATATGGCTCTATGTTTCGCAGATCCCGAACCTGTCGGCGATCGGGACGCGCTTCCTGCTCCAGGGCGGCACTCAGTACAATCTCGCGGCGGTGAAGTCGCAGGTGGATTTCATCGAGTCGCGGTTCAAGGGCAAGGAGACGCGGCCCGACGTCATCGTCCACGCGCACTGTGGCGAGGCCGGCGCGATCGGCGCGGCGCTCGAGGCAGGGCGGCTGTACGACCGCGGGCACAAGAGCAGCTTTATCGGTATGCCGGCGGTCCGCGAAATCAGTTACAAGACGACGCGCGACGAAGCCACGCGCTGCTACTTCTGCAAGAATAACTGCCTGCGCACGTTCATCGACGTGAAGACGCCGCTCATCTCCGCCATTCAGCCGGTGAACTCGAAGGTGCCGCTCGAAGCGGGCGCGCAGCGGCTGATCCTCGCGACCTGCGAGAAAGGCACGGTCGAAGATGTGGACCACATGCGCGAGATCAAGGGCGGAATCGACAAGATCAAAGAGGCAAACCCGAACTTCGCGGACATCGGCTCGCGCGCTGTGTTTCGCATCCCCGATGTCCCGAACGTGTCGGATCCGCCGCCGCGATTCCAGTTCACACCGCCGCAGAAGAAGCGGGCCGAGCTGATGAAGAAGCGTGCGCAGCTCCGGTTCGGCATGCCCCGCGTGCTCAACATGTACTCTTCCGCGCCCGTGTTCACCGCCTACCTGGCTTCGCTCGGCGTGCCGCCGCAGAACATCGTGTTCTCGGAGTTCACCACCGAGGAACTGTACAAGGAAGGCGCGAAGCGCGGCGCCATCGACCCGTGCTTCCCTTCGAAGCTCGGCATTCCGCACGTCCACAACCTGCTCTACAAAGCGCACGCGAAGAAGCCGCTCGACTACATCCTGTTCCCTGTCATCGACGACCTCACGAGCGATATGGCTTGCGCGGCGGCGCACCGGTCCTGCCCGACGGTCGCCGGGACTCCTGAAGCCGTGAAGGCGGCGTTCACGAAGGAAGGCGACGTCTTCAAGGAAAAGGGAGTCGTGTTCCTCGATACGTTCGTCAACCTGGCCAATCCGAAGCTGTTCGAACGGCAGATGTATGAGCAGTTCCGCGACATCCTGGGTGTGTCGCCCGAGGAAAACGCCCGGGCCGTGGAACAGGGCTACAAAGCGCTGAACGAATACAACAGTAATTTGCGGAAGCAGGCGCGCGAGGTTCTCGAGCGGCTCGAACGCGAGGACCGCATCGGCATCGTGATGCTCGGGCGGCCGTATCACAACGACCCCGGGATCAACCACGAGATCCTGGAGGAGTTCCAGAAGATCGGCTACCCCGTGTTTACGCAGGATTCGCTTCCGATCGACGATGACATTCTCGACAGGCTGTTCGGGGAGGATGTCCGGGCCGGCGACATTCCGCACCCGATGGCCGTTACCGATGTGTGGAAGAACTCCTACAGCGAGAACACGTCGCGCAAGGTGTGGGCCGCGAAGTATGTCGCGCGCCATCCGAACCTGGTCGCGCTCGAGCTGTCGAACTTCAAGTGCGGCCACGACGCGCCGATTTACACCGTCGTCGAGGAGATTGTCGAGCACTCCGGGACGCCTTATTTCTGCTTCAAGGACATCGACGAGAACAAGCCCGCGGGCTCGATCAAGATCCGAGTCGAGACGATCTCGTACTTCCTGGCGCGCTACCGCGAGGATCTGGCGGACAGGCGGCAGAAGAAATCGGAGATCGAGCGGCAACTCGCCGAGTTCGAAGCGCGGCTGCGTATGCAGGCGCTTCGCGAGCGGCTCGCGGCGCTGGACGGCGACGCCAGGATTCGCGAGGCATACGCCCAGGGGCACTTGCCGAAGATCGATGTAGAGTTGGGAGCCTTACAGAACTCCCAAACCACGGCTTAATCCGCCGAGGATTGCGCGACAAACTCGAGCATTACCTGAGTTCCACGGAGTGCGTGATGCCGAGTTCCCGGGCGGCGCGCTCGGTGAGCCTGATGACGCGGCCGCGCTGCCCGCGGTCATTGCACCGCCTTTTCATAGGATTTAATCAGATATTCAAGCCTTACAAAACGATTTTGCCTCTATAATCGATACCGGCCAGGATGCCAAAAGGAAATCCTGGCTCAAGGAGGCGTAATGACTCGCGCGAGCAACAGAACTGTGGCTTGCCTGGTTGGCTGCCTCATCGCGGCCGCTACGATCGTCACGGTCCCCCTGGCCGGCCAAACCCCGCCGCCGGGATACAACAAGCTGCAAGACATCTGGGTGTTCAAGGACGCCCTCAAAGGCACCTGGTCCGGCGGCGACCTGGTCGCGCCAGGCTCACTGGTGCCGATCGACACCAGCCAGATGTACGAGGGTCTGCCCTCGCTTTCGTTCGAGGTGCAGGGGCCCTATCAGTGGTGGTGGACATCGATCCTGGCCGGCCCGGACTGGCGGACCTGCAGCCTGGAGTTCTACTACCCCGATGGCTTCCTCGAGTTCAATGTGAGGGGGGCCGCGGGCGGCGAGCGCTTCTCGATCACCCTGCAGGACCTCGAGCCGGAGGCGGCGAACCGCAGCTACAGCCGCAACAGCCAGGACTTCTTCGCCGTCACCACCGAGTGGCAGCACGTGCGCATCCCGCTGACCGCGTTAGTCCCCGCCGATATGCCGTTCCGGTTTCGGCAGATGCGGCAAGTCAACTTCGGGCGAGCCTCTTCGGGGCCGTACGCGATGCATTTCTGGCTGAACTCGATCAAGTTC
This sequence comes from Acidobacteriota bacterium, assembly GCA_023436715.1. Lineage (GTDB taxonomy): Bacteria > Acidobacteriota > Terriglobia > Bryobacterales > Bryobacteraceae > Fen-330. Next base: position 11,885 of record JAEZIJ010000010.1, on the reverse strand, counting down.
ACCTCGCCCAACAACGAGCACAACTACCCGGCCATCAAGGTCAACCAGGTCGGCTACATTAGCGTCGCGGAAAAGTACGCGCTGGTCTCCGGCTTTCCCGAGGTTTTGACCGCGGCGCCGGGCACGCCCTTCCAGGTGCGGAGGACGTCCGACGGCAGCGCCGCCTTCTCCGGCACCCTGAGCCTGGTGACGGACTTCGATGAACTGATTTCCGGCGAGAACGTCTTGAAGGCGGACTTCACCTCCCTGGTGCACCCCGGCCAGTACTACGTGCACGTGGATGCGGAGGGCATCGAGGACTCGCTGCCCTTCGAAATCGGGCCGACCGTCTACGGGCCGCTGCTCCGCGCGGCTATGCGCTACTTCTACTACCAGCGTCAGGGCATCGCGCTGGTGGAGCCATACGCGGAGGGGTTTCCGCGAGGCCTGGGCCATCCGCAGGACGCCACGGCGAAATTCCGCTCGAGCGGCGTGGTGCACGACGTGTCGCACGGCTGGTATGATGCCGGCGACTACGGGAAGTACACTCCCTTCGCCGCCGGGGTTATCGTCGATCTGCTCGACAGCTACGCCAGTTTTCCATCCGCGTTTCCGGACGGCCAACTCAACATCCCGGAAAGCGGAAACGCGAAGCCGGACATTCTCGACGAGGTGAAGTGGGAGTTGGATTGGCTGCTAAAAATGCAGGACCAGGCTTCCGGCGGCTTCTATCACCTTGTATACCCGAACAACTGCCCATCCAGTGGTTCCTGCCGTCCTGAGGATATTACCGACCCGCGGTACATCGAGGACCTGATGGGCGGGGTGCCCAACGTTCGGCCGACGGCGAGCACCGCCAAGGCGGTAGCGGCGCTGGCCCGCGCCGCCGGAGTGTACGGCAGCTATGACGGCGCCCTGGCGGAGACCTATCGCGCGGCGGCGGAGGCCGGTTGGGCCTATTTGAAAGCCAATCCGGCGAACATCCGAGCCACCGGGTTCAACGGCGAGCAGTCGACCGACGACCAGGAGCGGCTGTGGGCGGCCGCGGAGCTCTACCGCACCACCGGCAAGGCCGAATATTGCCAGTATTTCCTCAACCGGTACAAGAACTACGACTGGATCTGGACCAACAAGGACAGCAGCTCGCACGATGTGGCCATGCGCGCGTTCATCGCCTATAACGGTGCCTCCACGATAGATCCCGCCGAGCGGAATTGGTTCAAGCAGCTTTTCGCCGGCTGGCGGGCCAACCAGCTTTCCCGCACCCAGGGCACCTGGCGTATCTTCCAGCTTTGGTGGGGTTTCTGGTGGGGCAACAACGTATCCTGAAAACCAATGCGCTACCTTTGCGTGCTGGTGCCATTGTTCGCCTTGGCCGCTCCGGCCACGGCGCCCCGTATCGCCTTTGAGGAAATCTCGTCCCGCGCCGGGGTCCATTTCATAACCAATAGTTCGCCGACGCCGAACAAGCATCAACCGGAAAGCATGGTCTCCGGTGTCGCCGTGTTCGACTACGACGGCGACGGCCTCCTCGATATCTATTTCGTGAACGGCGCCACCATGCCCGGGCTCAAGAAAGATGGCCCCCAGTTCAGCAACCGCCTGTTTCGGAACGAGGGAAATCTCACGTTCACCGACGTTACCGCTAAGGCGGGACTCGCCGGCGAAGGATACGGTATGGCCGTTGCCGTCGGCGATTACGACAACGACGGGCGGCCCGACCTCTACCTCGCAAGCCTCACTCGCAATCAACTGTTCCACAACAACGGCGACGGCACCTTTACGGACGTGACCGCGAAGACGGGCGTCTCCGGTGGCCTGCACGCGGGCCGGAAGATGTGGTCCGTCGCGGCGGCCTGGGTAGACTACAACAACGACGGGCTTCTCGATCTCTTCGTCTCCAACTACTGTCAATGGGACTCGAATTCCGAACCACCCTGCGAAGCCGGCGGGCATCGAGTCTACTGCAACCCGCGCTACTACAAGGCGCTGCCGCATACGCTCTACCGCAACAACGGCAACGGCACGATTACGGACGTTTCCGTGGCCACCGGCGTCTCGAAGCATCCCGGACGCGGTATGGGCGTAGCCATCGCCGATTACGACGGCGACGGATTTATCGACGTCTTCGTCGCCAACGACGACTCGCCGAACCAGCTTTTCCACAACATCGGCGGCAAACGGTTCGAAGAGGTCGCGGCCGACGCGGGCGTCGCGTACGCGGAAGCCGGGAACGTGATCTCGGGAATGGGCGCCGACTTCCGCGATGTCTTCAACCGCGGCCTGCCCGATGTCTGGGTGACAGCGATGGAGAGGGAGACGTTCCCGCTCTTCTTCAACCACGGCAAGGGCGTCTTCTCCGATCGCACCGGCATGGCCGGACTCGCGTTCGAGACCGAGCAGATGTCGGGCTGGGCCAACGGCATCTTCGATTTCGACAATGACGGTTGGAAGGATCTGTTCGTCGCCCGCTCCAACGTGATCGACAACATCGAACTGTTCGCCCCCCGCCGCGCTCCGGAACCTAACTCCGTGTTCCGCAATCTCGGCAACGGCAAGTTCCAGAACGTCAGCGCCACCGCGGGCGAGAGCTTCCAGATCCCGGCCGTCCACCGGGGCGCCGCCTTCGGCGATCTCGACAACGACGGTCGCATCGACGTGGTCGTCTCAGTCCTCAACGGCCCTGCGCGCATATTCCGGAACACCGGCGCCACCGGCGAGTGGCTCAGGCTCAAGCTGAAGGGCAGTGCGAGTAACCGCATGGGTATTGGCGCCCGAATCCGTGTGACGACGCCCGACGGCCTGACGCAGCATAACCACGTCACCACCAGCGCCGGCTTCGCCTCTTCGAGCGATGTGCGCGTGCAGTTCGGCCTCGGATCCGCGCGGGTCGCGAAGGAAGTGGAAATCCTGTGGCCGAGCGGCATTCGCCAGGTGCTTCGCGACGTGCCGGCCGGCCGCACGACGGAAGTCGAGGAGCCTCCGCGGCCCGCCGCGCCTACGGCGAAGCCCGCGGCGCCGCGTGGGGTGAACTGAGCGGGTCCTGCGCGAGCAGCAGACGCGCAAACTCGGCGTGCGCCCTGCGGGCATCCTCCAAGCGTCCCACGAGGCGGTAGACCTGCTCGAGATAGAAGTGGGTCTGGGCGACGTCCGGCGCGAGCTTCACCGCTTTCTGGAGCGCATTGAGCGCCTCGCCCGTGTTGCCCATGGCCAGCCAGGCGCGGCCGGCCGCATTCTGCGCCATGAAGTTCGCCGGCGCGAGCCGCACGGCTTCCTGCGCCCGCTGAAGGGCCGCATCCGCGTTGCCGCGCTTTAGCTCCAGAAACACGATCTGCAGCCGCGCATAGACGTGCGAAGGGCTGTGCTCCAACTCCTTTGCGAACTCCGCGAGCGCCGCGACGGGGTCCACGGCGAGCAAATAGAATCCGTAGGCGTAATGAACACCCGGTTCGTTCGGATAGCGCGCGGCCAACTCCTCAAACAGGCGCTTCGTCTCCTCCGGCTGTTGGGCGCCGAGCGCCCACGCCGCCTCACCTGCCAGGTTCACCACCGGCAGCTTCGCGGCGGGCACTTCCGGCGGAAGCAGCGGCATGCGCAGCGCACCGAGCCCGTACACGGAGGTGATTGCGGCCGACTTGACGCCGTTGCGGGCAACCGCGACGAGCTGCTCCATCGCCGATTCAAATGCCGACGCGCGATTCAGAAGCGCCGCCAGTTGCGTCCGGACTACGGCGTCGAATTGCACGTCCCCGCCGGTCCCGAGCTTCACGCCTTTCGACAGGCTCTGGAGCGCCGCTTCATACTCACCGGTCTCGAACTCGCATAAACCGAGAAATGCCCACGCCGGCCCGTTTTCCGGCGCCAATGCGATACTCTTCCGGAACACGTCACGCGCTTCCGCGTGGCGCCCGGTCTCATAGAGTGTCGCTCCGAGGTACCACCATCCCTCCGTCCACCGGGGGTTCGCGGCCAGCCCACTTCGATAGAGGCGGATCGCCTCATCCATGCGGTTCGCGTCGCGCGCGGCCGACGCGGCGCGATCGATCTGCTCAATCGAAGCGGCCGGGGCGGGCTGCGCAACGGCCCCGGGAACGAGCGAGAGTGCAAGGACCAGCGAAATGATGGATGAGAAGACGCTCAACGGCTTCAAGGCATCAACAATTCTACCGATTGTGGGCCGCATTTGGTTCCAATCGGCGTTGATCTGGGTTGTTCTGAAAACAAATGCTGGCAGCTTGCTGGTGGGGCAGCCTCTCAGGCTGCGGCGGGCTCTCAGCCCGCCCGAGCGGAGGCGGCCTGAGAGGCCGCCGCAGCGTAAGACGCTGCCCCACATCAGCAAAACAAGCACCGCGGGTTTTCATTGCCTTGGGTGGCCGCAGGCCATGGGAGGTTCATCTGCGGCCAAGTGGCTTTCCGGCCGGCGATCACGACCGCTGTATCCTGAAAAGATGCGGCTTGCGGCTCTGCTTGTCGTCCTTACGGCGCTCGCGCCCGGCCAGGAAGTCAACCCCGAACGGTTGTTTCAGGAAGCTGTGGCGGCGCAGCAGCGTGGCGATTTTTCCACTGCCGTCTCCCGATATGAACGCATCCTGGAACTCTACCCGCAGCACGCCGTCGTACGGGGCAATCTCGGCGCGGCGCTCGTCAGTCTCGGCCGGTTCGCCGAAGCGATCGCGCAGTACCGCACCGCCCTCGAACACGAGCCCGCGAACACGACCGTCCGGATGAACTTCGCGCTCGCCCTATACAAGACCGGAGCCGTGCCCGATGCCGCCAACGAATTCCGCATCCTCCACGAGGCCGATCCCGCAAACGCGCGTGCCGCCACGCTGCTGGGAGATTGCTACCTGCGGCTGAACCGTACGTCCGAAGCGGTAGCGCTGCTCGAGCCCCTCCACAAGGCGAACCCCGAGAACCCCGATGTAGCCCTGCTCCTCGGTGACGCGCTGATCCGCGCCGGCCGCACGCGCGAGGGCGTCGAACTTGCCGAACGCGCGGGCAGGCTCGGAAACAATCCTGAAGCGTGGTTGCTCGCCGGTACAGCCGCGCGCCAGGTCGGCGACTTCGCCCGCGCGCGCGACGACTTCCAGAACGCGGTCCGGTTGAACCCGAGGCTCGCCCGCGCGCACAGTCTCACCGGCATCGCGCTCGCCGACCTGGGCGACGATGACGCCGCCCTTACCGCCTTCCGCAACGCCCTGGCCATCGAGCCCGCCGATTTCGAAACCAACCTTCAGACAGGCGCCCTCTTGTACCGGCGGCGCGATCTCGCGTCCGCCCGCCGGCACATCGAACGGGCGCTAGAGTCCCAGCCGGCGGCTCCGGTCGCGCTCTACCAACTCGCTCTCGTGAAGGCCGCCGCGGGCAAAACCGCCGAGGCCGTCGCCGATTTTGAGCGGCTCATCCGCGACGCCCCGGACTGGCTCGAGCCGTACGTTCAGCTCTCACGGCTGTACTACAAAGTGAACCGCCCGGAAGATGGCGCACGGGCGCGCGCGACGGCCGAGCGGCTGCGAGAGGAAGCCCAGAAGCGCACCGGCGGCACCGCCATCGTGCCGTGAACGGCGACCGCTCAGGAGGGCTCTTTGACCTTCACCACGCGGCGGCCGCGCACGTTTTCGAGCTTCTGAACGGCGCCTGACGGCCACCGAATCTCCACCGATTCCGCCCCTTCCTCCGTTCCCAATCCGAAGTGCACCGGACCCAGACTCGAGGAAGCATATCCCACGCTCGAGGTCATGTGGTTGTACTGTGTACCGGCCCTCGTCACCACCTTGATGCGCGCCCCGATGCCGTCGCGGTTGCTTTTGGAGCCTTCGAGCGCGATCCGCAACCAGTGTCCCGCGCCCTCGGTGCGGTTCATCCAGATCTCCGTTTCGGCCCCCAGCGCAGTGACGACGACATCCGTCCTGCCGTCCCCGTCGAAGTCCCCGAACGCGCACCCGCGGTGCCGCGCCGGAGGCCGCTCGGTGAATCCCGCCTCTTCGGTCAGAGCGCTCCATTTCGTGCCGCCGAGGTTCCGGAACACGGTGTTGTGCTGCTCGATTTCCTGGCCCGGCGGCGGCAGCGATTCCACGTGCCCGCGCGATACGAACAGATCCTTCCAACCGTCGTTGTCGAAATCGTAGAGCGCCGGCCCGAACCCGGCCATACGCCGGCTCAACATTCGCATCCCGCTCGCCGCCGTCACCTCCCGGAAGTCGCCGCCCCGGTTTTCAAAGACCGGAAAGGTCTGGTTGTTCAAGGCGACGAACACGATATCCGGCCTGCCGTCATTGTTGTAATCGCGGAAGTCCAGCCCCATGCCGGAGATGTAATCGCCATCCTCGGCCAGGGCTACGCCGGCCGGAAACGCCACCTCTTCGAACCGGTTGCCGCCGGCGTTCCGGAACAGGAAGTTGGCGGCCGCGTCGTTGGTGACAAACAGGTCCGGGCGGCCATCGCCATCGTAATCCGCCATGCCGCCACCCATGCCTTTCCCGACGTGCGCCCGAATGCCGGATTTCGCCGATATGTCTTCGAACGTGCCGTCCCCCTTGTTGAGAAACAACTGGTTCGGCTGGCCCTGATAGAAGTTCGGGTGGCAGTAGTCGCCGATTCCTCGCACGGAGCAGAGCGGCTCCTTGCGATACTGCCACTGAAGGTAGTTCACGATGAAGAGGTCGAGCAGCCCGTCGTTGTTCACGTCCACCCAAACGCCCGTAATGGCCCACAGAGGCCCGTACTCGGGATCCGTCGTCCTGCTCAACCCCGCCTTCTCGGTGACGTCCGTAAACGTCCCGTCCCCGTTATTCCGGTACAGCGAGTTGCGGTGTACGCCGGCGACGAACAGGTCGGGGAAGCCGTCATTGTTGTAATCGCCGGCCGCAACACCGTTGTCGAAGCCCGAGCCCGCCAGGCCCGCCTTGTCCGTCACGTCGATGAAGCCACCCTTGCCGTCATTGTGAAAAAGCCGGTTCCGGTACTTCGGCGAGTCCTTCTTGAGCGTCTGGATGTTCGCGCCGTTCGTGAAGAAGAGATCCGGCCATCCGTCACGGTCGTAATCGAATACGGCAACGCCGCCGGCCATCGTTTCGGGGATGTTGCGCGCGGGAGTCTCGGAGCTGTCGACACGAAAGGGGATCGGCCGGAAGGTGAACTGGATCGCACCTGGCGAGCTTCGAGCGGCGTGCAGGAGAACGTAAGCCCCCAGGGAGAAAAAAAATCCGCGGACTAAGCCGCGGACGAGGTTACCGCGGATCGGCATGTTCGTGACACAAAGAGAGGGGCGGCTCAAAGCCTCCCCTCTCCCAGGGTAATCGACTGACGCCTAGAAGTAGAACTTCAGGGCGAGTTCGACCACGCGCCGGCCCACTTTCCAGAGAGGTTCTCCGGTGGTGAACTGGTTCGTGTTGCTGGTGCTTGCGGCATCACCCGCGCCGATGAAGTTGAGCCGCAGGTCGTTGTTGGTGCCGTCCGCGTTGAACTGCTTCAGCGAATGGTTGATGAAATTGAACGCCGAGAAGCGGAACTCAGCGCTCTTACCCTCGGTGATCTTAAACGACTTATACACCGAAAGGTCGCTGTTGAAGTACGACGGACCCTTGATGTACGGCCACACGATGTCGCCGTAGGCTCCCTGTTTGGTCGGATAGGTGAAGCAGGCCGGGTTGAAGTACTGGCCGTCCTTCAAACCTTTCCGCGGATCGCAGGTGACCTGCGGAAGCAGGATGCCCTGGTCGGTGCCGAGCAGGTTCCTGAGGTTCACACCGCTCGGATACACGGCGTTCAGATTCTCGTTCGTGTTCGGCTGAATCGGGGCGCCGCTCTGCCACTGCGTGATGCCCGAGAGCTTCCAGCCGTTGATCGCAGCCCTGCCGAATGCGTTGCCCTTGATGATGTCAGGCAACTCATACGTATAGGCGACGTTGAAGACGTGAGAGTGGTCGTACGCCAGCACGCCGTAGTTGGAATCCAGATCGTACGGGTTCGCAATGGCGCCGTTGCCGCCGCCGTTGCTGGTGTTGCCGTCACGCACACCGAGGACCTTGCCGAACGTGTAGTTCGACACGAACGACAGCCTGCCGGCCGTCTTCTTGAACGTGGCCTGCAGTGAAATCGCGGCGATCACGGAGCGGCCTCCAGACGTGCGGAAGTGTTGTGCGCTGCCCGGCGGTGCGCGGCTTTGTGCTGCAGTCACTCCACCGTCAGCGTCACCGTTGTTGAGTGCGCGCGGCTACCGGAGGTTGCGGTTACGGTGAGGGCATACGTCCCGGGTGGCGTGCCGCCGCTGGGTTCCGGCGATGACGGCATGGTTGTGACGCTCAGCTTGTGGTCACCCCACGCCGTGTCAAACAAGAAATCCGAAGAAGGTGCGATGGAGCAGCTTGACTGCCTTGGCGCGCCGGAACAACTGAGCAACAGCCTGCCGATGAATCCATTGAGAGAGGAGACCCGCACAGGAAAGCTCGCCGTACCACCCGGCTGCACTGAGGCCGACGTGCTGCCTCTTGCGGCAATTGCGAAGTCCGGGCCGTTGCCCGGTGGCTGGGCGTGCAACAAAACCGAGACTTGGGCATACGGGTTGTGAGCCGCTGCTATATCGAGCTTGCCATCACCGTTGAAGTCACTCGCAGCCAACGAAACGGCATCGTTGGGCACAAGGAGAGAGAAATCGCTGGCGATGAAAGTGCCATCACCCACGCCCATCAACGCAGTCACGTAAGCGGCAGGCCGGCCAGCCTGCCCGTTCTGGACCGCCAGTACCAGGTCCGGCTTCCCTGTGCGATTGAAATCTGCGGCGATCATGGCGAGAATCCTTGTCTGTGGCTTTGGGGCGCCACAACACGCGGGCGCTGCCGTGAAGGTCCCATCTCCCTTGCCCAGCAGGATAGAGACGCTGTCGTTCACATAGCCCGCGATAGCCAAGTCGGCCTTGCCGTCACCATTGAAATCGCCCGGGGCCAGCACGGCCGGATGGGAACCCACAGGCATCGGCGCCCGAGACGCGGGCTTAAACGTACCATCACCCTTACCTAGCCGGATGGTGACCGTATCAGAGCGGAGATTCGTCACCGCTAAGTCGGGATTTCCATCGCCGTCGAAGTCCGCCAGAGCTAGACCGAGAGCACTGGAACCAACATCGAGTGGAGAGGCAGGAGCAGGCGCGAAGGTGCCATCGCCATTGCCCAGCAAAACAACCGCATTATTGCTGCTGGAGTTCACAAATATCAGGTCCGGTCTTCCGTCGCGGTTGAAGTCGCAAACCTTCACGGCCGAAGGTGCGCCGCCCGCCGCGAGTGGCGAGGCCGGGGCGGGCGCGAAAGTCCCATCTCCCTTGCCCAGTAATATACTGATGTTATTGCTGCGGAAGTTCGCGACTGCGAGGTCCAGCTTTCCATCAGCATTGAAATCACCGCTCGCGATTGCCGTCGGACTGGTCCCCAGCGCCGAAGAGGAGGAAACGGGCGCGAAGGTGCCATCGCCGCGGCTCAACAGCACGCGGAGGCGGCCCGAGTTTCCGTCGGCGAGCGCGCTCGGTTGAGTTCCCAATGCGAGATCCAGTTTGCCGTCGCCGTTGAAGTCGCCTGCCAATATCGACATGGGAACATCCTGCCGCCCCAAGTCTATTGGTGAGCCGGACGCGTTGGCGAAGGTCGTACGAGAGTGGGAGGGTAAAGCTGCCGGGAACAGGAATGACGCGCCCAGCAAGGTCAGCGCACCCAATAAGGTCAATAGCACGATCGCGGATCGCGGCACACTCTCCCCCTCAGTTGCCCTATAGACGGAAGTAACGTCTCTAACACCTCGTTCCCAGGACACCATGCGGTGCGGAGGGGACCCTTGAAGGCGTTCCCTCCGCTGTAGCGGCTCTCACTGCACCGGAGCAATCATGTACGTCCCGTAGATGTTGTCCTGGTACATGTGGAAAAGAGACGGACCATTGTACCCGGAATTCCAGGCTGGTCCTGTAACACTTACAACTGCATTTTGCGTGGTCTTTTGCGTCTGCAGCGTGCTCCACTGGTTGAACGAGGTGACAGTGTATTGATTCTTCAGTGTGGCGCTGAACAGATTAAAGAACAAGTTGTATTTGAATTCGGTGCTGAAGCTGTTGGTGGTTGTTTGCTTTGCCGATCGGCCCTGAGTATTGGTCGCTTGGTATTGGAAATTCCAGTACCACGTGGGAGGCTGGCCGCCCTCCGGGGGTCGAGAGTAGGGAATCACCGTACCGGAGTTGACCGGGCCATGATAGCGCTCCATGTCAACCGGGGCAGACGGAGTCTTGCAGAACCGATCGTGATCCGCAATTGCCGAGAGATCGCCGCTGGTGAGACCTCCGTTGCCGGAGTTATCCCAGACCTTCGCGATTTGCTGGGCGAGGCCCCCTGGTATCAACGCCGGGTTCTTGAGATAACTGCAATGCAGATACGCAACATCCAAGTCTCCTGCGGGGTCCCGCCCATCAAAGTTATAGCCGGCCCAAGTGACCTGTCCTGGAGACACCTTGAAAGTGAGGACGGGATTGAGCCATACGGCGACTATGTCCAGGTCGTGGTTTAGCCCGTCAGCATCGTTCAACGGTCCGTAAATTTTAAATCCGCGCCCTTGTTGATAGCTAACATCAAGCGAGCTCGAGGAGTCCTGCTGCTGTTGATACGTCTGGCTGTGGGTCGAAGAGAAGCCATGCGTTCCCAAGATCCCGCTAGCGGCAGTCAGACTGACAGTTACGCCGGTCTGGGTCTGGAACGAATTGTTGTAGGTTGTACTTTTACCGACCATGGACGTCTGGCTGTACTCCGCGAAGCTTTTCGATCCGGGCGGAGCATAATACACCGACATGACCTCGTACTTCGGGCGCACACTCCCCGTGAATGCGATACTGGCACTGGCTTGCCCGTTGTTCCCGGGCGTGAAGTTGATCATGAAGCCATCGCCTGAGATCGGAACAACGCTAGGTTGTGGCCCCGATGGGGGGCAGTACGGCGATCCCGGCGCAGCGATATAGGCGCCACTTGAGCTGAGCGGGATGCTGCTGCCGTTCGGATCAATGTACGTGAAATTGTTGAAATTCCAATAGCTGTAGGACAGACCACTGGATCCGCAAGGTGCGCTGCCAGTGGTAAAGCTCCACGTCAACGACCCCTGGCCACCGCCGAAGTTGATGGGGGACGAAGACTGTGCCGACGCGATACCGCCGCTGAGAACGGCGCCTAGGACAAGTAGAGAGACGCTGATGCCGACTGACCGATTGTGATCGAACATTGTTTGCTCCTTTTGAAGCTAGCTCCGGAAAACGATCGGCGTTCCGACCCAGCCCAAAAAGCGGCTTGAGATCGAAAGCGAAGACGGATCTGATGTGGGCCAAAGGTTATCCCCGACTGTAAAAAGCTAGATCCCGTCTGGGATTTTAACTGCATGTCAGGGATTTTAAGGCGAAATAATCTGATTCGTCAAGAGATTTTAAGGTGAAATTACCTGAATCCCCCAAGATTGCCCGGAAGAAGCTCGAGAATGCTGATGCCATGCGGAGCCGATTTAGGCCTGAAAACCGTGGATCGGTCCATCATTAACCCAGATCTAATTTTCAGATCTTTAAACCCTTTTTGGGTCGTTTCTCTGTGTTGCCGCGCGCACCCGTAGAACGGCGTTCTCTGAGTGCCCTTTTCTGCGCTCCTAAGTGTATTCTCCAGGGGACAGTCTTGAAAGTGAAATCTGTGTGAAATCAGCGTTACAACGGGATGTATCCTTTTAGAAACAGGAGAGATCGGAGAGGCGATATGACATTCCGTAGTTGACCCTAGTGTAGTGTCCACGAATTAGCTGGACTTTCGTTTGCGGGTCTTGGGAAGGGTGCAGCCCGGTTGGATCTGCTCCAGGGTTTGGCGGCAGCGGGCGAGTTTGGCCAGGATGGAATCGACGGTAGC